>NZ_CAWPIM010000069.1:0-147456 GCF_963888245.1 Vibrio sp. B4-6 | reverse complement strand
GTCTAACCAGACACGCTGCGGAGCGGTAGTTCAGTTGGTTAGAATACCGGCCTGTCACGCCGGGGGTCGCGGGTTCGAGTCCCGTCCGCTCCGCCACTTATTAAGAGCCTCAGCAGTCATGTTGAGGCTTTCTTCAATGAGAAGCATAAATTATTTAGGGGTGTAGCTCCAACTGGCAGAGCAGCGGATTCCAAATCCGCGTGTTGGGAGTTCGAATCTCTCCACCCCTGCCATCTATCAAGCCTCCGCAGAAATGCTGAGGCTTTTTGCTATTTTTCATCTCCTTATTATTTTTTAGAACATTCCTGTTCTTCAATAACTTCAATAAAAGTATCGCCCCCATACTGCATTAAACCGATCTTTTCTGTGCTAATTTTAAGTTTGCATTTTTACGGCGTCAGTAGGTAATGCTTGCTAAGATAGTGGCAATATCCTCGTAGGGAAAAATATAAGATGAATCCAGTCATTGAAACTATTCTTGCACATCGTTCTATCCGATCTTTTACCGATCAGAAGATAACTCCAGATCAGCTGAGCACAATTATTTCTGCTGGTATTGCGGCATCATCATCGAGCCTATTACAGGTTAATTCAATCATTCGTGTTACGGATAAAGATAAACGCGAGCAGTTGGCTATACTGGCGGGCAACCAAGCTTATGTTGCAAGCGCTGCTGAGTTTTTAGTGTTCTGCATTGACTACCAACGTCATTACGCCATTAATCCTGAGGTAAAACCAGAGCTGATTGAACTCACTTTGATTGGCGCTGTAGACGCTGGGATCATGGCACAAAACTGTTTATTGGCGGCAGAATCGATGGGATTGGGTGGTGTTTATATTGGCGGCTTAAGAAATTCACCTAAAGAAGTGGATGAGTTATTAGAGCTTCCTCCATATTGCGCAGTGTTATTTGGTATGTGTTTGGGGTATCCGGCTCAGAATCCACAACTAAAACCTCGTTTATCTCCTGAGGTAATTGTTCATGAGAATACCTACCATGCTTTGAGTTATGCTGAAATAGAGCAATATGATGAGACGATGAGGGCTTATTATCAGACGCGTTCTTCCAATACCAAGAAAGTGGCTTGGTCTACAGAGGCAACGGCTAAATTAGCACAAGAATCTCGACCTCATATGTTGAACTATCTCAACAGTAAAGGCTTAGCACACCGATAAAAAAGAGCCCAATCTTAACGATTGGGCTCTTTTACAATGATTAGGCTAAACCTTGAATAACGACGAATTTTTCAAGTAGTTGATGTTCAGTTTCTATGTGTTCTGGATCGGTAATGATGCAGTTTGTTATCGGACATACGGATTGACAGGTGGGCTTGTCGTAATGTCCTTTGCATTCAGTACATAGATTAGGATCAATTTCATAGATCCGGTTGCCCATAGAGATCGCGCCATTTGGGCATTCCGGATCACACATATCACAGTTAATGCATTTACTGGTGATCAATAATGCCATAACTACTTGCCTACGGGATTACGAGTATCTTGGCCAGCATTCAAGTTACGCATTAACAGAGCAAAGTTTAAATCCAACTCTTCAGGAACCGGGATATAAACAAAGTGACCGTTTCCTTTTGCGTCATCAACAGTTTCACCTTTGCGGTTTTCCATTACTTCAAGTCTGAAGACAACATTCCCTTTTGGGGTCATCAGCTCTAAACTATCACCTAAGATAAACTTGTTTTTAACTTCAACTTCAGCCATTTCACCACGACGTTTACCCGTAAATTCGCCAACAAATTGCTGTGAATCTGAGACTGAATAGCCATAGTCGTAGTTTTGATAAGTATCGTGTGTATGGCGTCGCAAGAAACCTTCGGTATAGCCACGGTGTGCAAGGCTTTCTAAAGTACCCATCAGGCTTTCATCAAATGGTTTACCTGAAACTGCGTCATCAATTGCTTTGCGGTACACTTGAGCTGTACGAGCGCAATAATAGAAAGATTTAGTACGGCCTTCTATTTTTAATGAATGCACGCCCATTTTCGTCAATCGTTCTACATGCTGTACTGCTCGTAGATCTTTTGAGTTCATAATGTAGGTGCCATGTTCGTCTTCAAAAGCGGCCATCTTCTCTTCTGGACGATGGCTTTCTGAAAGCAAAACCACATCATCAATCGGTTTGCCTAAACCAAGTGTATTATCAGGGCGCTCTTCTTGTATCTCGATAGTTTGAACTGCTGCTGGATCAAATTTCTCAACAATTTGACCGGTTTCGTCTTCTTTGGCTGATTCAACTTTGTATTCCCAACGACATGCATTAGTGCATGTTCCTTGGTTTGGATCACGTTTATTAATGTAGCCAGACAATAGACAGCGACCTGAATAAGCCATGCATAATGCGCCATGAACAAAAATTTCGAGTTCGGTCGTTGGACATTGCTCACGGATCTCTTCAATTTCTTCCAACGAAAGTTCGCGTGATAGAATCACTCGTTCAACGCCTTGGGATGCCCAGAACTTAACTGTTGCCCAGTTAACAGCATTGGCTTGAACTGAAAGGTGAATAGGCATTTCAGGAAATGCTTCACGAACCATCATGATAAGCCCAGGGTCAGACATAATGAGCGCATCAGGTCCCATTTCAACCACAGGCTTTAGATCTCGGATGAATGTCTTAAGTTTTGAGTTGTGGGGTTGAATATTACAAACCACGTACAATTTTTTACCCAAAGCATGTGCTTCATCGATACCGATTTGCAGGTTTTCATGGTTAAATTCGTTGTTGCGTACACGAAGGCTATAACGAGGTTGGCCGGCATAAACGGCATCTGCACCGTAAGCAAACGCATAACGCATGTTTTTTAGACTGCCCGCCGGTGATAGTAGCTCGGGGACAAAAGGGGTATGTGTGCTCATTGTTTTTCTCTAATCTGATCTCAAGTCAGGCCAATACCACCTGATGGTATTGGAGGGGCGCAAATTTTACGTTAAAAATAACCTTATGCCTAGTAGGGATCGTAAGTGATACAAAAAAGCCCAACACTTTTAAGGGTATTGGGCTTTTGCATGATGCTTTTGTTAAGCGTTCGGGTGAGGAAGGCCGCCGAGAACGTCAAATAAGTTAGGCAAAAATGCCGACATTTCACCACACATTAATGAGAAATCGGCATCAAAGCGAGCCGCTTGCTCTTCTCGTGGAATATCTTCATTTTGTTCTTTGAGCTCATCGCTAAATGCCAAACGCTTAATGCTACAATCTTCAGCCAGAATAAAGCTCAGGCGATCTTGCCAGTTCAATGCCAGTTTAGTGACGACTTTATTGGCTTCAATATGGCTTAAGATCTCATCGCTTGTCAGTTCTTGTTTCTTACAACGGATCACTGCGCCATCTTCTAATAACGACTTTAATTCAGCTTCATCCAACAAGCTAAACCCTGGTGGCAGTTCGCCACTTTTAACCCACTGAGTAAGTGTTGTTTCTACTGCTTGTTCTAGGATCGCAGGTACTACGGGTAGGCTACCCATGGTTTTGCGTAGCAGCGCCAAAACGTCTTCAGCTTTTTTGTAGCTTGCGGCATCGACTAAAATGAAGCCTTGCTTGGGTAGGATAAGCACAAAGGTGAGATTGCTGCGGCTAAATGCTCTAGGTAGGAGATCGATGACAATATCTTCCTTGAGGCTTTCCTTCTCCTTTTTCTTGAGAGGTCGCCCTTCTTCCACTTCCATCGCTTCAACTTTGGCATTCAAAGAATCTTTAATGACCGAAGCAGGTAACATCTTTTCTTCTTTTTTCGCGCAGATCAGAATACGGTCTTCAGAAACGTGGGTCATCATGTCGCCGTGTTTACCCATTGCGTTAACCCAACCAAATTTTTGCTTATCTTGGCTGCCGCATGGCGTAAAACGAAATTCGGCCAGTTGTTTTTCGAGCTGATCGGCGTTGAATTCTACATCGCGATTAACACGATAAACCATACAGTTTTTAAACCACATATTCTTTCTCTTACTTAATTAGAAGACGCAACATGATAGGGGATTTGAAAGCTAAAGTCTTAAATCAATTTCAAAATATAATCATGAACTTGATAAGAAACTTATATGAAAAATTGTTTGCAAAGGTCACAAAAGTGTCATAATTGTTTCCCATAATGCATAGCGTTGATTACATAGAAAGGTTATTCAAATGTCTAGAAGGATTCTGGTTGTTGAAGACGAAGCACCCATTCGCGAAATGTTGTGTTTCGTGCTTGAGCAAAAAGGTTATCAAGCTGTTGAAGCGGAAGATTACGACACGGCGGTGAGTAAACTGGCTGAACCCTTTCCCGATCTTGTGTTATTAGATTGGATGTTGCCCGGCGGGAGTGGTATCAACTTTATTAAGCATATGAAGCGTGAAGAATTAACGCGCAACATTCCTGTTGTGATGTTAACCGCCCGTGGTGAAGAAGAAGATAAAGTTCGCGGCCTTGAAGTGGGTGCGGATGATTACATAACCAAACCTTTTTCGCCTAAAGAGTTGGTTGCTCGTTTGAAAGCGGTTATCCGGCGCGTCACACCGACAGCACTGGAAGATGTGATCGACGTGCAAGGATTGAAGTTAGATCCTGTCTCTCATCGAGTAACGGCTAATGATAATGCCTTAGAGATGGGGCCGACGGAATTCAAAATGCTACACTTCTTTATGACGCACCAAGAACGCGTCTATAGCCGTGAGCAGTTATTGAACAATGTGTGGGGTACCAACGTTTATGTTGAAGACCGCACTGTCGATGTTCATATACGCCGTCTGAGAAAAGCGTTAGAAGAGGCTGGCCACGATAAATTAATTCAAACAGTACGTGGTGCCGGTTATCGCTTTTCATCCAGAACATAAAGGATTAATTAAGGTACGAAATGGTTGAACGTTTAACGTGGAAAAGGCTGGCTTGGGAGCTGGCTTTTTTTTACTCTCCTTGGATTATCGTTGGCTGGATCTTTGGCCATATGGCTTGGCTGCTGCTAGCGGCTACGGCGTTGCAACTGATTTGGCATTTGCATAACCAAATGCGTTTGTCGGCTTGGTTGTGGGATGAAAAACGTTTAACGCCGCCTTCCGGGACTGGAAATTGGGAATACCTGTTTAATGGGATTTACCGTTTACAGCAACGCCAACGTAAAAAACGCAAAGAACTGACCAATTTGATCCGCCGCTTTCGTAACGGGGCTGAATCGCTACCCGATGCGGTGGTGGTGTTCCGTGACGAAGGGAACATTGTTTGGTGTAACCGACTTGCACAACACCTGCTCGGTTTTCGCTGGCCAGATGATGCAGGTCAACCTATCTCAAATTTATTGCGCGCCCCTGATTTTATCAAATATCTGCAAAAAGATGATTTCACAGAACCACTTGAAATGCGCTCTCCACTTAATGTTGAGCGCATGTTAGAGCTGCGTATTGTGCCTTACACAGAAGGTGAGCATTTGATGGTTGTGCGTGATGTCACTCAGTTGAAACAGTTAGAAGGCATGCGCCGAAATTTCTTTGCTAACGTTTCTCATGAACTGAGAACGCCGATGACGGTGTTGCAAGGGTATCTTGAGATGACAGAAGACCCTGACATGCTGGTAGGGCCGATGTGGCCTAAGGCACATGGAGTGATGACTGAGCAGTTAAACCGTATGAACAGTTTAGTCAATCAACTGCTGACGTTGTCAAAAATTGAAGCGGCGCCTATGCATGAGCTGGATGAAGTGGTTGATGTTCCGGCTATGTTGGAAGTACTTGAAAAAGAAGCGATCAGTTTAAGTGGCGATCATCATCACCGACTGCATTTTGATGTCGATAAGCGACTTAAAGTATTGGCCGATGAAGATCAACTGCGCAGTGCTATATCAAACCTTGTTTATAACGCCGTCAAATATACGCCTCCGGGAGCGGAAATTAATGTGCGTTGGTATCAAAACGCGCAAGGTGCTTGTTTAGACGTGGTAGATAAAGGGGAAGGGATTGAGCCACAGCATTTACATCGTTTAACAGAACGTTTTTATCGTGTCGATAAAGCACGTTCGCGAGATACCGGAGGAAGTGGGCTTGGGCTCGCGATTGTTAAGCATGCATTGTCACATCATGACACGCATTTGCAGATTCACAGTGAAGTGGGTGTTGGCAGCAAATTCTCTTTTATTTTGCCTAAACGTTTGGTTGTGCTGTCATGATACATCGCATATTTACAGCCTTTCTCTGTTTTTACTTACTGATTACCACGAACGCCGTGAGCGCTCAGCCGCTCGTGGATTACTCAAAAACTAACGGTGTTGCAGGTAGTCTGCTATCGGTGGGTTCAGACACACTGGCAGGAATGACGACGTTGTGGGTTGAAGAGTTTAAGACGATCTACCCCAATATCAATGCTCAAGTACAAGCCTCAGGTTCTTCCACCGCGCCTCCTGCTTTAACTGAAGGAACGGCGCAATTTGGCCCAATGAGTCGCCCGATGCGTGGTCGTGAGATTGAAGCATTTGAACGCGCACACGGTTATAAGCCGACGGCATTGCGGGTTGCGATAGATGCCATTGGTATTTTTGTACATCGAGATAATTCAATCAAAGGGCTTAATTTTACTCAATTAGACAGTATTTTCTCATCCACGTTGCGCTGCGGTGCTACACAACCGACCAATACTTGGGCGCAATTGGGCGTTGATGAGGATTGGGCCAAGCGGGGAATTCAACTGTTTGGCCGAAATTCGGTGTCGGGAACTTATGGCTATTTCAAACAAAACGCACTGTGTGGTGGCGATTTCAAAAAGGGAGTAAACGAGCAGCCGGGATCGGCATCGGTTGTACAATCGGTTGCCTCATCGATCAATACTATCGGTTATTCTGGTGTTGGTTATCAGGTTTCTGGTGTGAAATTGATTCCGATAGCCAAACAAGGCGATCAGTTTATTGCCGCAAGTTATGAAAATATTCTATCAGGTGCTTATCCGTTATCTCGCTATTTGTATGTGTATGTGAATAAACATCCTAATCAGGATCTGCCACCCATGCAGCGCGAATTTATCCGTTTCATTTTTTCTAAGCAAGGACAAGCGATCGTTGGGAAAGATGGTTATGTGCCTGTCAGTGCCGAGTTTGCTCAGCAAGAACTAGCTAAAGTGGGCATAAAATAACGAGCTGTTCGCTCGCTATTTTTAATCAAACCCAATTCAAATTAAACATTGAGCTGCCAACCGACACTTCGCCAATACTGTTGTTCGCACATCAGATCCGCATGTAATAATTTATTATTTTCTAACCAATTGGCATCTTCACATTCTAGTTTCCACTCATCATCTTTTGCGCTGAGCGTCAGCTCAGGAAGAGGATCATCATTACGTTGGCTATTGACAACAATCGCTAAACGCAACACGCGGATGAGGCCAATAATGTGCTTTTTCTTAAACAAGGTGAAATCATTCATTTCTTGCAGCTTGAGGGATTTGCGTTGAAAGCGCGCTAAGGTCGATAGCACTTGCTGTTGCTCGCTGTTAAAACCGGGCATGTTGGTGTGACGCAAGATATAAGCAGAGTGTCGGTGAAAGCCTTGTAAGTTGATGCTCAATCCCACCTCATGCAATAACGCTCCCCATTCCAAAAGATCAAACAGTTCGCTGCCTTTTTTCAATCCTAGCTCTGGGGTCACATTCTGTAGAAACTCTTTTGCATGGCCTTTGACTTTAGCGGCATGCTCTAAGTCGACTAGATGCTTCATCGCGAGGTTTTCAGTAGTGCGTAAACGGATATCGGAATATTTGAACCGATCTTCCATCTCATAAAGCAAACCTTCTCGTAATGCACCATCAGAAAAATGCATCTCTTTCACACGCAGCGATTTTAAAACCGCGCTTAAAATGGCAACTCCCGCAGCAAAAACGGGTTTTCTATCGTCAGTCAACGCGCTGAGTTCGATCTCATCAATACTTTGCCATTCACAGAGTTTTTCAATGAGTTTATTGACTCGCTCAAGCGTGATGATGCCATCATCAAAGCCTAAACCAATCAGTACTTCGTGAATGGCTTTGATGGTTCCTGACGAGCCGAAGGCGACTTCCCACCCTTTTTTGCGATATTTCGCCGCAATAGATTCGATTTTTTGCTCGGCGGCTAATATCGCATGAGCGAAGTTTCTGCTTGAAAGCCTACCATCAGCGAAGTAACGGTCGGTATAGCTGACGCATCCCATTTGCTTGCTGTTGATTAGGTCTGGATCAAACCCTTGGCCAATCACCATCTCGGTACTGCCGCCACCGATATCCACCACCAACATAGACGCTGCTTGAGGTTGAGTATGTGCCACGCCTAAATAAATTAAGCGTGCTTCCTCAGCTCCGGGAATGATTTCAATAGGGAAAGGCAGTACTTGTTTGGCTCGTTGCAAGAATGTATGAGCATTATTGGCTTGACGCAGTGTATGCGTGGCCGCGATACGCACGTTTTCAGGTTTGAAACCTTGCAACCGCTCGGCAAACATCGCTAAGCATTCAAGTCCTCGCTCTATGGCATCGGCATCCAAATTTTTTTGTTCATCTAACCCAGCCGCCAAGCGTACACGTTGCTTATGGCGGCTCACCAGTTGCAGATCTTGATCGACGACTTTGGCCACCACCATATGAAAGCTGTTAGAGCCTAAATCGATGGCCGCAATATCGCGAATAGTATTAGTTGGGTTGATTGTCATGTAAGGGTTCTTTGCTCTTTCTGGTCTGTCTTTCTACATTCTTAAGATAGTCGTAGATGGCAAATTGTGAACGCACTTTTTTACGGTTACCACGTTCTACATAATTATTGCTCATCTCTTTGTCTATCCAGCGCGCTTTCACTGTATCGGTAAATTGTAAATTCATAATGTCAATCATACGCTGTTTCAAACGTGGGTCACGAATTGGTGTCGTTACTTCGATACGATGATCAATATTGCGCGTCATCCAGTCGGCAGAGGAGATATACACCAGCGGGTTGCCATCATTGTGCGTAATAATGACACGAGGGTGTTCCAAAAAGCGATCAACGATGCTGATGATTTTGATATTGTCACTCACGCCCTCAATTCCCGGAACCAGTGAACACATGCCCCGGACGATCATCTTAATTTGTACGCCCGCGCTACTCGCACCATACAGTTTATTGATCAACCCTTTATCCACTAAGTTATTTAACTTTAAAGTGATTGCGGCTTTTTTACCAAGTTTCACATTGGCGATTTCACTGTCGATTAATCGATAAAGCTGAATACGAGAGTTTCTTGGCGACACAATGAGATGGCTAAATTTAACTGGGCGGTAAGGGTTTTCAATATAGCCAAACACGTTTCGTACTTCGGTAGCAATTTCATTGTCGGCGGTCAGTAGTGAAAAGTCCGTATAGATACGGGCGGTTTTTTCATGGAAGTTGCCCGTGCCGATGTGTGCGTAGCGAACGATGTTGTCCTGTTCTTTGCGGCTAATGAGCAGCAATTTAGAGTGAATTTTTAATCCGGGAGCCCCGAAAATTACTTGGACCCCCGCTTCGGTTAAAATACGTGACCATTCAATGTTGGCTTCTTCATCAAACCGTGCTTGTAACTCAACCACTACCACCACTCGTTTGCCATTGTGTACCGCATCGACGAGCGAGTTCATTAGGCGAGAATCTTTGGCAACACGATAAATATTAATTTTGATGCTGATCACTTTGGGATCAAACGACGCTTGTCTTACCAACTCGGTAATGTGTTCAAATGAGTGGTAAGGATAGTGAAGTAGAATATCCTGAGCGCGAATCGCATCAAATGCATTGGCAAAACCTTCAAAGTCAGCACATTGCATGGGTGGTAGCGGCTTGTTTTCTAAATAGTCACGCCCCACGTTTGGGAACCCAATAAAATCTTTAAAGTTATGATAACGACCACCAGGAAGAAGGCTATCATAGTGCGATATTTTGAGTTTTTCGCACAAAAATTTAAGCATTTTTGTCGGCATTTCTCGTTCATAAACAAAGCGTACGGGCATAGCACTTAAGCGTTGATTCAACCCTTCTGACATCTGTTCTAACAAACTGTATTCGACTTCCCGTCGCAAGTCATATTCCGCATCACGTGTCATTTTCATCGCGTACCCCGTGAGCTCTTCATAGTCAAAAAATCCGCGGAAAATCTCATCGAGGCAGTGGCGAATGATGTTGTCCAATAAGATGATGGTTTTGCGGCGTTTGCCCTTTTGCTCCGGCACCATGACAAAGCGCGGTAGGTGGTCTGTCGGGATTTCAATCAGCGCATATTGGCTGCGGTCATTGTGTTTGAGATCAACGGCAATGTAGGCATATTCATCTTTCAAAAATTGCATGACATCAATGTCGTCAGTCATGAGCAGCGGTGTAATATGCGGGCGCACTTCTTTATGGAAATACTTAGTGATCCATTTTTTCTGAGTCTCATCCAACTGTGTTTCATTAACCAAGAAGATACGGCGACGTGCCATTTCTAAAATAAGCTCATTATAGAGATTGTCGAAATCTTGGTTGAGTTTGAACGCCTTACTTTGCATTCGTGTCAGCAAATGCTTGGTAGTATCGTTACCACCACGTTCTCGGTTGATCAAAATTTGCCGTTTTACATCGGAAAAGCGAACTTTATAGAACTCATCCAGATTGTTAGAAAAAATACCTAAAAACCGTATTCTCTCGATTAAAGGCACGGTTTTATCTGCGGCTTCTTGCAATACGCGTTCATTAAACGAAAGCCAGCTCAATTCCTTGTCGATATACAACTTGTCCGTACTCATTCATGTTACCTTTTTACTCAATTGACGTTTTTTACTGACTCACCCTCTGTGTGCTGATTGTGCGATTCTGCACAGCAATCAATTCGGGTATTGATGATTATGCAAACTATGCCTTTTATGTGACATTTTTATTTCAAGTAGGCAAGTTGAGTATAGTTGTTTTATTTTCAGTCGTTTATTGCGAGTTGTAATATACTTGTCACGAAAATTACATATTATACGCAGACAAGAAAAAGGGTAGAGAGAGCAATGGCACCAAGTGAATTTTCATTGAAGGAACGTGACAGAAAACGGTTGATAAAAGACCGTTTGGTTCGCCTTGCAGTGAGTTTTGGTGGCGTGAGTGTACTTGGCGCTTTAGTGCTGATTTTTGTCTATCTTGCGATGGTTGTTTTCCCTCTTTTTGGTAGCGCAAAAATTGAAAGGAACGTGGCGCAAGTGAGTATAACCACTTCCAATCCTCAATTTTTGGCCATAGATGAATACGGCGAGAATGCCTTTGTTGTTGACCTTGACGGCAGCATGAACTTTTGGCCCTTGGACGGCAAAACGGAACACGCATTGTGGTCGGATAGTCTCCCTATTCGCGTTGATCTTTTTAGCCAAGCTCCCCCGCTGGATGGATGGTTTGCCGCTAGCAATGTGGCGGGAGAGGTCTTTATTACTCGCCCTAAATTCAGTTATCTGCATAGCGTGGAAGGTCGCCAGTTTTCTCCTTATCTTGAGCGCGTCAGTTTACCCTCTACCTTTCGGCTGACTCATAAAACGCAAACGTTACGCCAGTTTGCCTTCGCCGTTACTGATGAGGCACTTTTCTTTGCTTCTTATCTCGATAATGATGAGGTGATAGTACAAACCTTAACGAGTGATAACGTTGAGCCAATTCAGCGCTTTGTGTTTCAAGGCTCATTTCCTTCTTTGGACCAATTGCTTTTTACGCCAGATGGTAAAACGCTTTATCTTCGTTCAGGGTCCGAATTGGTTGTTGCCGTTAAGAGTCGTCAAGGTTATTTCGTGCGAGAAGTAGTTGATTTAAGCCAAGGTAATTCCGATCGAGCCGTGACACAAATCAACTTATTGTCCGGTGCTTATTCGCTACTGGTGACTCACCGTAACGGCTTAGTGTCACAATGGTTTGATGTGCTGCAAAATGAAGAACGTCAACTGACTCAGATTCGTAAGTTTAAATTAGCGCCGCAGGTGACGCTGTTACTGCCGGATACTTATCGCAAAGGTTTTTACAGTTTCTACCCTAATGGCACAATCCAAAGTCACTATACGACCAGTGAAAAACTGGTGTTGTTTGAGAGGATGTACAACAAAGCCCCTCAATTGGCCGCCATGTCCAATAATGAGCTTTATCTCGCTACGTTAAGCGAGCAGAAGATCAGCGTGGCAAAAGTAGATAATGATTATCCTGAAATATCACTCTCATCATTGTGGCAAAAAGTGTGGTACGAAAGTTATCCTGAGCCTCAATATGTGTGGCAATCGACGTCAGCGAACGATGAATTTGAGCCTAAGTTTAGTCTAGTACCGATAGCCTTTGGCACTCTTAAGGCTGCAGCATACGCAATGTTATTTGCGATACCGATTGCGGTGTTTGGCGCGATTTACACGGCTTATTTTATGTCACCGAGAATGCGCCGAGTGGTGAAGCCGTCGATTGAATTGATGGAAGCGTTACCAACCGTCATTATTGGTTTTTTAGCGGGGTTGTGGTTTGCGCCATTAATTGAAAGCCATCTCGCGGCGGTCGGAGCGCTGCTGCTATTTTTACCCATTGTGATGTTACTCGTTGGGCTAGGTTGGCACCTGTTACCGAGAGCATGGGTGCGAAATTTTTCAAATGGGTGGCACGCATTGATACTAATCCCCGTATTAGTCGTTAGTGCAGTGGTTATCTTTTCGTATAGCAGCCAAATTGAAGTTTGGCTATTTGATGGCGATATTCAGATTTATCTCGCGCAAAACGGCATCGATTTTGATCAGCGTAATGCGCTGGTGGTTGGTTTTGCGATGGGCTTTGCCGTCATTCCAACCATTTTCACTATTGCGGAAGATGCGATCTTTTCCGTACCTAAACATCTTTCTGATGGGTCATTAGCATTAGGCGCAACACCTTGGCAGACATTAACCAAAGTCGTGTTGTTAACGGCAAGTCCTGGCATATTCTCGGCGATCATGATGGGGTTGGGGCGAGCCGTCGGAGAAACAATGATCGTTCTTATGGCGACGGGTAATACACCCATTTTAGATTGGAATATTTTAGAAGGGATGCGCACCTTATCGGCAACGATTGCGGTTGAGTTACCAGAGTCGGAAGTGGGAAACTCCCATTACCGGTTGCTTTTTTTAGCGGCACTATTGCTACTCATGTTCACCTTTTGTGTGAACTCGATTGCTGAATGGGTCAGACAAAGGTTGCGTGCCAAATATCGCGCTTTGTAATCAATTGGGAAAAATCATCACAAATGTTTAAGTGGTTTCAATCAGGTTCACCTTGGATATGGTTAACAGGCGGTGCTGTCAGCATCAGCCTGATTTCGGTATTGGGCTTGCTCCTGTTTATTGGTTGGAAAGGATTAACCTATTTTTGGCCGACGCCACTTTATCAATGGCAAACTCAAGAGGGGCAAGCACTGGTTGGTCAGCTCTACTCTGAGGAAAATGTGCCATTAACACACTTAAGAGCGTTAGATATTACATGGCCCAAAGCCATACTGGATGCTGGGGAAGTGAAGCGGCTCAGTATCAAAGTCGCTAACCGAGAGCGAAATCATGCGGACTTTGTCTCGATACTGGATGTTAAACTGTCGGATAAACAAATGCCTAGCGGGTGGGCGGTAATAGAACGTAAGAGTAACGGACAGTTTTATGGCAAGCCGATTGTTTATGTGCAAACCGATGGAAGCGAGAGTTCGGATGTTCAGACCATGCTCGCTGCAGGAATGCAGGATGTCGCGTTATTGAGAGAGCAAATTGACGATGTGATTGACCAAGAGATCCGAGTCATTGGCTTTGCCGCCGAAAAATTACGTTTAGAGAAGCGTCGTAAAGAACTCAATGGAAAGCTAGAACGAACCTATTTAGAGCACTATTATCATAAAAAGCAGGATTTGGATAGCCAATTAGCTATTGCCGAACAAAAGTTAGATGCTCTGCGCCAGCAAATGAATGGGCCGTCGTTGATTGTTGAAGAGATGAGTGGGCAACGAGTGGCGATTCCACTTAGCCAAATTCTCGATATTTGGTATCCCAATGATATGACTTTGGGGCAAAAATTGGTCCAGTGGGGAAAGCAGGTGTGGCTCTTCCTATCAGAAGATCCCCGAGAATCGAACTCTGAAGGCGGCGTATTTCCAGCCATCTTTGGTACAGTGCTGTTGGTGTTGTTGATGTCGATTATTGTCATGCCACTTGGTGTTGTAGCGGCTATTTATCTGCACGAATACGCAAAAGAGAATCTGTTTACTCGTATCATTCGTGTTGCGGTTATCAACCTTGCTGGTGTGCCATCGATTGTTTATGGGGTGTTTGGTCTTGGTTTTTTTGTTTACACCATAGGCTCATCGATTGATACGCTACTCTATAGCGAAAGGTTACCGGCCCCCACTTTTGGCACGCCTGGCTTACTGTGGTCGGCGCTCACATTAGCGGTGTTAACTCTACCCGTAGTGATTGTGACGACGGAAGAAGGGTTAACACGGATTCCCAGCGCAGTACGCCATGGCTCGTTAGCATTGGGCGCTACTCATTTTGAGACGATTTGGCGCATAGTATTGCCGATGGCAAGCCCTGCGATCATTACTGGGCTTATTCTCGCCATTGCGCGAGCCGCGGGTGAGGTTGCCCCTTTGATGCTGGTGGGTGTGGTCAAACTGGCGTCAAGTTTGCCTGTGGATGGCGAATTTCCCTTTGTACATCTTGAGCGAAAATTCATGCACTTAGGTTTTCATATTTACGATGTTGGTTTCCAAACGACCAACATCGAAGCGGCTAGGCCACTGGTGTACGCCACTTCATTTTTATTGGTGACAGTGATTGTGGCACTGAATTTAACGGCCATCAGTATCCGCAATAACTTGCGTGAGAAATATCGAACGTTAGGGCAAGATTAATTATGTTTTCCATCAATCAAACTTTGGGTTATCACGCCCCGTTAGATGTCAATAATCTGAGCGATCAACAAACGGCGATTGCGATTGAAGATCTGAATCTGTTCTATAAACAGACTTGTGCGCTGAGCCATATCTCAATGCGTATTCCCAAAGGACAAGTAACGGCGTTTATCGGCCCTTCCGGTTGTGGTAAGTCAACCTTACTGCGCTGTATTAACCGGATGAACGATCTGGTCGAAGGGTGTCGAGTTGAAGGTGAAGTCAAACTTCATGGTAGAAACGTCTATCACCCAGATGTGGATGTTGCCACGTTGCGCCGCCGAGTGGGGATGGTATTCCAACGACCCAACCCATTTCCGAAATCCATTTATGAAAACGTGGTGTATGGGCTTCGTCTACAAGGAATTAAAAATAGCCGTACTTTAGATGACTCCGTTGAGCGAGCTTTAAGAGCCGCTGCGTTATGGGATGAAGTGAAGCATCGCTTACATGAAAATGCATTTGGCCTTTCGGGTGGGCAGCAGCAACGCTTAGTGATCGCCAGAGCGATTGCTATTGAGCCAGAGGTGCTGTTGCTTGATGAGCCAACGTCTGCTTTGGATCCTATTTCTACTTTGACCATCGAAGAGTTGATTAACGATCTCAAAACCAAATACACAGTGGTGATTGTGACGCATAACATGCAACAAGCGGCAAGAGTGAGCGATCATACGGCTTTTATCCATATGGGGAAATTGATTGAGTATGCGGATACTGACTCTATTTTCACCTCCCCATTGAAAAAACAGACGGAAGACTATATTACTGGTCGATATGGTTAATACTTTCGTCAATAGCGATATTCAAAAGGAACGATGATGCATCTAGGTCGCCACATTTCAGGACAGTTCAATGTTGAACTTGAATCGATTCGCACTCATGTATTGACGATGGGCGGGCTGGTGGAGCAACAACTCTCTTTTGCGATGCAAGCATTGCATAAAGATGATGCCGATCTGGCCAGAAAAGTCGTTCGGGATGATCACAAAGTGAATGCGATGGAAGTCTCTATTGATGAGGCTTGCACGCGTATTATCGCTAAGCGACAACCGACAGCCAAGGATCTGCGCTTGATCATGGCGATCATCAAAACCATTACCGACCTTGAGCGAATTGGTGATGTTGCCACCAAAATTGCCTACGTCACTATCGAAAGCCCTTCACCTAAAGAGAGCAAATTTCGAGTTTCTCTTGAACCTTTATGCCGGCAAGCCATTGCAATGTTGCACCAAGTGTTAGACGCTTTTGCGCGGATGGATCTTGAATCGGCTGCTGAAGTGTACCGCTTGGATGATAAGCTGGATGCCGAATATGAAGCCGTGATCCGCCAACTGATGACCTATATGATGGAAGACCCTAAAAATATCCCACATATATTACAAGTCATGTGGTCTGCACGAGCCATCGAACGCGTGGGCGATCGCTGCCAGAATATCTGCGAATACATCATCTATTTTGTCAAAGGTAAGGATGTGCGCCACTTAGGTAAACAATCGATTGATGACATCCTCAAATAGCCTTTTGGGTAAAGTAAGGCGAAGGAAAGTTATTCACCTTACATCAAGACATAACGGTCGCCGAAGTTAAGAAAGCTGGCGTAATACCTCTTGGATTTTAGCCGGATCGGTAATTGGGATGAGGGTGTCATCGACAGACTCTTGGCCCATTTTCACCGCATTGGCGATCATATCCATGCTACTTGCACGCGTGGTTTTGCCGGACAAATGCACTTCAGTGATGCCCGTTTCACGGATAATGTCAGTCACGTTTGATGCGTTTAAGCCAGCCCCAGCCATAATAGAGAATCGACCATTCGCCAGTTTCACCATGTGTGCAATTACGGCTCGTCCTGCATAGGCATCTGGCGCTAACCCTGAAGTAAGTACACGCTCACACCCTAATTTTGCAATGTCTTCAATCGCTTGTTCATAGCTGTGGCATTGATCAATCGCACGGTGGAAAGTGGTACCCAATCCTTGCGCGGCTTGCATCATCAGTAAGCTTGCTTCAAGGTTGATGGTGCGATTCGGATTCAAAATACCAAAGACGATGCCGTCTAGTCCCGCCTGTTTTGCCATCTCGATATCGATCAACATCGAATCGAGATCATCCTGATCATAAAGAAAGTCGCCTTGACGCGGACGAATCATCGCGTAAACAGGAACGCTCGATATTTGTGCGGCCTTTTTCATTAAACCAAAGCTGGGCGTCAGTCCACCTAATGCGAGCGACGAACACAATTCAATGCGAGTAGCCCCGCCTTTAATGGCGTTGTGTAGCGATTCAATATTATCAATACACACTTCAACTTGAATATTCATAGCAAAATCCTGCTGGAAAAATTTGGTTAATGTTAGCAAGTTAGAGTAGTGACGTCTGTGTGATTGAGGTAAGAAATAGGGGTAAAGTTTACCAACCAATGCTGCCTCATTTTCGCTAAATGAATGCCAAAGAAAAAGCCCAAAGCGTTAGCTTTGGGCTTGGATAAGGACTTTACTTCTTAACTGATTGGCGATGCGTTTTACGCTTTATTATATGTCCAACCATTGACCCGAGTTGAGCGCGGGCTAAGGAGAATTATTTCTTGCCTAGGTCGTCTGAGTGCTCAGCTAGGAATGCTGCAACACCTTTTGGAGATGCATCCATACCGGCTTTGCCTTCTTCCCACTGTGCTGGGCACACTTCACCGTTCTTTTGGTGGAAGTTAAGCGCATCAACCATACGTAGCATTTCGTCGATGTTACGGCCTAGTGGTAGGTCGTTCACAACTTGGTGACGTACAAGACCATCTTCGTCGATGAGGAAAGAACCACGGAAAGCAACGCCTGCTTCTGGGTGCTCAACATCGTACGCTTTACAGATTTCGTGCTTCACGTCAGCGATTAGCGGGTATTTTACTTGGCCAATGCCACCGTTTTCGATAGCGGTATTACGCCATGCGTTGTGAGAGAATTGAGAATCGATAGATACACCGATTACTTCAACGCCTTTCGCTTGGAAATCTTCGAAGCGTTTGTCAAAAGCGATAAGCTCTGATGGGCAAACGAAAGTGAAGTCTAGTGGGTAGAAGAAAACAACCGCTTTCTTACCTTTAGTAAATTCTGCGAAGTTGAAGCTATCAACGATTTCACCGTTACCAAGAACAGCTGCTGCAGTAAAATCAGGGGCTTTACGACCAACTAGTACCATTTTTTTGCTCCTAAGAATAAGGTTTAGTTCCAAACCAGTGATGAGCACTGGTCCAGTCCGTTTTTGAACGAGACAAACTATAGTACAGATTGTAGGATAGTAAAAAGCGAAATAAATAGATTAGTCTCATCGAAAAAAGCGATGAGCTCTAATGACGGAATCAGAAACGGCACTCAAATAAGATAGTAGTAGAACGATGAATAAATGGCCCAGTTTGAAGCAGTTGCACTATTTAGTAACACTCTACGAAACACGGCACTTTAGTGATGCCGCTGAACGTTGTTTTGTTAGTCAATCTACCCTAAGTAAAGGGATCCAAAATTTAGAGGAATTAATAGGCTGCCCGCTTTATGAAAAGGATAAGAAAGCTCCGTTAGTGTTTACCCAAGCGGGAGAGCTGGTTGTTAGCCAAGGAAGAGAGTTACTTGCCAAAGGACAAGATTTAGTGGAACTCGGCAAGGTTTGCCAAGGCGATGAGATGCAAGGTCAGCTTAAGCTGGGTTGTATTCCAACCATTGCTCCATTTTTACTGTGTGATTTAGTGCAAGAAGTGAATGTCCGCTTTCCGAAGTTGAACTTATTATTACGAGAAGATACGACGACGAACCTTTTGGCTGCACTGCGTCATGGAGAGCTTGATGTGTTGATTTTGGCTTTGCCTGTCGATATCGGCAAAATGGAGAGCCGAGTCGTGGGGATTGATCCATTCAAAATGGTGATCAGCCGTCATCAAATGGATAGCATCCGTGTGCCAATCAAGTATGCTGACCTGCCTGATGAATCGGTGTTTTTGCTCGAAAATGTGCACTGTTTAACGGATCATGCTGTGTCGGCTTGCAAGTTAACCGCCAAAGAGAAAATTAATCCATTTACCGCAACCAGTTTACATACCTTAGTGCAGATGGTCGCCAATGGTTTAGGGACGACTTTCATTCCACAAATGGCAATCAATCATGGCTTAGTTGAAAACCAAAATTTAGTGGTCATCGAGCCTCCTGGCCAGCAAGCGTATCGAGAGATTGGTTTAGTCTGGCGGCCAAGTTCATCGCGAACTCACACTTTTAAGCAGTTAGCGGATGTGGTTTCTGGTTTACTTTAGCGATTAGTCTTACTCTTTCCTTTGCTTAAAAAATCAAAAAGTCACTTTTAATGTGGCTTTTTTCAGTTTTTTATTCTGTTAGTGTTTTTAAACTTGTAAAATTTTACAAACAATTCTTGATGAAGTTTTCATAAAATCAAAAATCTTTACAGCCACAATTTTACACATCCTATTTTCTCTTGCGTTTAAAAATAAGGCATCTGTTTCGCTCGGTTAGTCGTAAATTCAAGCCTTACTGCGTCTCACATCATTTCGAACGTCTGTTTAAAACTAAAATCTGCCTTTTTGAGTTTTGTAATAAAATAACGTAATAACTTTCATATTTAACAAGGAAATCAAACATAGGTTTGAAACGGGATAAAACTTTGTTTTTAACCTTTCATTAACTTTGTCTCTTTTGCTGAATGATGAGTTGATGTAAGGTTTAATAAGGTTTTGTAAGACTTATGTCTAGCTTGGTTAGGCTTGAAATATTGGATTGACTGAGAGAAAGTGTCGGTAGAGATAAGTCAGTGAATAGCAAAAAATGAGCATTTGAGTTTGTGGTTTTTAAATTACAAATGTAGTTGGAATGGTTTTAAGGAAGAACGTTATGTTTGCACAGACCCCAGAAACAGAGTTAGCACTCAGCAAAGAACACCACGAAGCCAAGCTTGAGGTTGTTGGTGCCGTTGGCCCACATCACCAAGCTATTTTCCCTTCAGAAGCCCAAATCTTCTTGTCCACTCTGTGTGCTAAATTTGCAAGCCGTGTCGATTCGCTGCTGGATGCACGAGAAGAGCGACAAACACGTATTGATAACGGAGAACTGCCGGATTTTCTCAAGGATACGCAAGATATTCGCGAAGGAAGCTGGAAAATTCTCGGTATCCCACACGATTTACAAGATCGTCGAGTGGAGATTACGGGGCCAACCGACCGAAAAATGGTGATCAATGCATTGAATGCTAACGTCAAAGTGTTCATGGCGGATTTTGAGGATTCGATGTCACCAGCATGGGATAAAGTGCTGGATGGGCAAGTCAATTTGCGTGATGCCATTGAAGGAACCATTAGCTATACCAATCCTGACAATGGTAAGTGCTACCAGCTTAAAGATAACCCAGCGGTGCTCATTTGTCGGGTACGCGGTCTGCACCTTAAAGAAAAGCATGTTAAATATGCAGGGCAAAGTATTCCGGGTTCGTTGTTTGATTTTGCACTCTACTTTTACAACAACTATAAATCATTGCTTAAAAAAGGCAGTGGCCCTTATTTTTATCTTCCAAAACTTCAGGCCTATCAAGAAGCAAAGTGGTGGAGTGACGTTTTCCATTTTACCGAAGAGTATTTTGGGTTAGAAACTGGCACCATTAAAGCCACCGTATTGATTGAAACCTTACCCGCCGTGTTCGAGATGGACGAAATATTGTTCTCGCTTAAAGAACACATTGTCGGCTTAAATTGTGGCCGCTGGGATTACATTTTCAGTTATATCAAGACATTGAAAAATTATCCGGATCGGGTGCTACCAGATCGCCAAGTTGTCACAATGGAAAAGCCGTTTCTTAACGCCTATTCACGCTTACTGATCTACACCTGTCATAAGCGTGGCGCATTTGCGATGGGCGGTATGGCCGCGTTCATTCCAGCTAAAGATCCCCAAGAAAATCAGTTGGTTCTCGATAAAATTCATCACGATAAATTACTCGAAGCCAATAATGGTCATGACGGTACTTGGGTTGCCCATCCAGGTTTAGCGGATACGGCAAAAGCGGTCTTTGACCAAGTACTGGGCGAGCGTTGTAACCAATTAGATGTTACGCGTCTGTCTGATGCGCCGATTCATGCCAATGAGCTGTTGACCCCATGTGAAGGGGAACGTACCGAACAGGGCATGCGTCATAATATTCGAGTTGCACTTCAGTACATCGAAGCATGGATCTCCGGCAATGGCTGTGTCCCCATTTATGGTTTGATGGAAGATGCGGCGACTGCAGAGATTTCTCGAGCGTCAATATGGCAATGGATCAAGCATGGAAAAGCCTTGGATAACGGTCAGATTGTTACCAAAGCGCTTTTTGAGCAGTATCTTGCGCAAGAAATTGAAGTCGTGAAACAGGAAATCGGCACGCAGCGATTTGCACAAGGACGATTTAGCGAAGCGGCACAATTGATGGCTCGCTTAACTACCAGCGATGAGTTGACACATTTTCTCACCGTTCCGGGTTATGACTACCTAGATTGATGAGATTTAAAACCAATAACTAATAACCAATTACTGACAACCAATAACGTGAAGCTGTTTTCAAAAGCAGAATAGGTCGTACTGCTGAGAAAAGGATGACAGTGCGCTTGCGCATCAAAATAAGAGGGATAGACCATGACATTAACTCGCCGCCAACAAATCGAAGCTCTAGAAAAAGATTGGGCAACCAACCCACGCTGGAAAAATGTAAAGCGTACTTATACTGCTGCTGAAGTGGTTGACCTGCGCGGTTCAATCACTCCAGCCAACACCTTGGCCCAACGTGGCGCTGATAAATTGTGGTCACTGGTTAACGGCAGTGCCAAAAAAGGTTATGTGAACTGTTTGGGTGCATTGACAGGTGGTCAAGCGGTACAACAAGCCAAAGCGGGAATTGAGGCGATTTATCTCTCCGGCTGGCAAGTAGCGGCAGACAACAACACCGCTTCCACCATGTACCCGGACCAATCACTTTATCCAGTCGATTCTGTTCCATCGGTGGTCAAGCGCATCAACAACTCGTTTCGTCGTGCCGATCAAATTCAGTGGGCGGCCGGAAAATCACCGGAAGATGAAGGTGGTATTGATTACTTCTTACCGATTGTTGCCGATGCTGAAGCCGGTTTTGGTGGCGTACTCAATGCTTACGAGTTGATGAAGTCGATGATTGAAGCAGGGGCGGCCGGTGTGCACTTTGAAGATCAGTTGGCGTCAGTAAAAAAATGCGGACACATGGGCGGCAAGGTTCTGGTTCCGACTCAAGAAGCGGTTCAAAAATTGATTGCGGCACGTTTGGCCGCTGACGTATCAGGGACAACCACTTTGGTCATTGCTCGTACTGATGCAAACGCGGCGGATCTACTGACCTCGGATTGCGACGCATACGATCGTGATTTTATCCAAGGTGAGCGTACTCAAGAAGGTTTCTATCGCGTGAATGCTGGGATTGAGCAAGCGATTTCACGCGGTCTCGCTTACGCGCCGTATGCTGACCTCGTGTGGTGTGAAACCGCTAAGCCTGATTTGGATGAAGCCCGCCAATTTGCCGAAGCAATTCTAGCGCAATACCCAGATCAACTGCTGGCTTATAACTGTTCTCCCTCTTTCAACTGGGAGAAAAACTTGGATGCAGACACCATTGCTCGTTTCCAGCAAGAGTTGTCGGACATGGGGTACAAATATCAATTCATCACCTTAGCGGGCATTCATAACATGTGGTACAACATGTTTGAGTTAGCACATGCTTACGCGCAAGGCGAAGGTATGCGTCATTACGTTGAGAAAGTTCAGCGTCCAGAGTTTGAAGCAGCATCAAGAGGTTATACCTTTGTTGCACACCAACAAGAGGTGGGAACGGGTTACTTTGACCGGATGACCAATACCATCCAAGGTGGCAGCTCTTCCGTGACCGCGTTAACGGGCTCTACCGAAGAAGACCAATTTTAATTAGCTATACTTCCCAATCATTATCTGTGTAACACCTTTGAGCGGCGTAAGCCGCTCTTTTTTATGTGAGGTACTTATATTAGGGAGTGAGCGTTATTCAATATCGACTTCGTCCGGTTCACTCTCTTCTTGTAGCTCAAGTAAGGTAACAGCTACCCCAATAAAGTCCGTGTCAGTAATAATGCCCACTAGTTGGCCTTTATCTACAACGGGTAAGCAGCCTACTTTATGTTTTTGCATGTAGATAGCACTCTCTTTTAACCCCGCTCGCGGGTCAACCGTCATAATTTCAGTATGCATCACCTCATATAACGGTGTTGTCAGTGTATATGATTGATCTTCAGGGATGTTTTTTAAGCTAGACTCTTGCGCGGCAAGAATATCTCGATGAGTAATGATACCGAGTAGTTTTTTGTGTGGATCGACGATAGGGATATGGCGAATATCCAACGCTTCCATAGTGTGCTTAGCATCGGCTAACGTGTGTGTACGCAACAGGGTATGGGGGTTGCGAGTCATCATGTCTTCAATTTTGATCATAACGAGCTCCTTTTTATTATTGACCTGATTCAACTATAGTTTTTTCTGCGCAAAATATCTGAGAGCTCCCGCTATTTTTACTTTGATTGATGCGTAAAGATTGAGTGCCATTTTCATGTTTAATTACATTAAATTTAGATCTGGGTCTGACGAGCGAAGGTGTTTACGTATATACTACGGCGCTTAAAAAAATTACGTCATCCACTCAAAACGAACAAGATAAGAACTATGCAAGTTTCAGACTTTCACTTTGAACTTCCCGATGAGCTGATTGCTCGTTACCCAACGGCTGAACGTACGGCGAGTCGCTTACTGCAATTAGACGGTAACAGCGGTGAACTGGCGGATGGCTCATTTAAAGACGTTCTTGACCGAGTTCAGCCCGGCGATTTATTGGTTTTTAACAATACACGTGTCATTCCGGCTCGCATGTTTGGGCGCAAAGCTTCAGGCGGTAAACTGGAAGTATTGGTCGAACGAATGTTGGATGAACAGACGATTTTAGCTCATGTTCGCTCATCTAAGCCGCCAAAACCGGGCAGTGAGTTGTATTTAGGAGAGCATGACGAATATCATGCACACATGGTGGCTCGCCATGACGCGCTGTTCGAGATTCGTTTTACAGCGTCAAAGACGGTACTGGAGATCTTAAACGAGATTGGCCATATGCCGTTACCGCCTTACATTGACCGCCCTGATGAAGATGCTGATAAAGAGCGTTATCAAACCGTATACAACCAAAAACCGGGAGCTGTCGCTGCACCGACCGCCGGTTTGCATTTCGATGAGGCTCTGCTTGAGCAAATCAAAGCGAAAGGCGTCGAATTTGCTTATGTAACCTTGCATGTTGGCGCTGGAACCTTCCAGCCAGTACGAGTCGACAATATTCACGATCACCATATGCATGCAGAATATGTTGAAGTGCCACAAGAGGTAGTCGATGCCGTCAACGCGACGAAAGCGCGTGGTGGCCGAGTGATCGCTGTTGGAACTACGTCGGTGCGCTCACTGGAAAGTGCCGCGCAAGATGCGCTTAAAAAGGGCACTGAGCTGGTTCCTTTTTTCGGTGACACTGAAATTTTCATCTTCCCTGGTTATGAGTATCAGTTGGTGGATTGCTTAATCACTAACTTCCACTTGCCAGAGTCGACACTGATTATGCTCGTCAGCGCTTTTGCAGGTTATGAGCATACTATGGCCGCGTACGCGCATGCCGTGAAACATCAATATCGTTTCTTTAGTTATGGTGATGCGATGTTTATCACCAAGAACACCAATTAACGAGTGCTAGCATTACGCTAGGAGAAGAAGCTCCGCTTCGTTTTTCGCTAGGAATTGGCGACCGCTCTAGAGGGGTGCTTGCACCTAATCATGATACGTCAGACTGTTTCTCTGACATTGGAGGCTTCGTGAAGTTAACATACGAACTTAAAAAGAAAAACGGAAATGCTCGCCGTGGGCAATTAACCTTTGAACGTGGCACTGTGCAAACACCGGCATTCATGCCTGTAGGTACTTACGGCACAGTAAAAGGCATGACACCGGAAGAAGTAAAAGAGACGGGCGCAGAAATTTTGCTCGGTAATACTTTTCACCTGTGGCTGCGCCCTGGCCAAGAAGTGATGAAAATGCACGGCGACTTGCATGATTTTATGAACTGGCAAGGCCCGATCCTCACCGATTCAGGTGGTTTCCAAGTGTTTAGCTTGGGTGACATTCGCAAAATCACAGAAGAAGGGGTGCATTTTCGTAACCCAGTCAATGGTGACAAGATTTTCATGGACGCAGAAAAGTCGATGGAAATTCAAAAAGATCTGGGATCTGACATTGTGATGATTTTCGATGAGTGTACGCCGTACCCTGCGACGCACGACGAAGCGAAAAAATCAATGGAGATGTCTTTACGTTGGGCGCAGCGTTCACGTGACCATTTCGACAAATTAGAGAACACCAACTCGCTATTTGGTATCGTGCAAGGCAGTGTTTACGAAGATTTGCGTGATGTTTCCGTGAAAGGCTTAACCGAGATCGGATTTGATGGCTACGCGGTTGGTGGCTTAGCGGTGGGTGAACCTAAAGAAGACATGCACCGTGTACTTGAGCACACCTGTCCACAATTGCCAGAAGACAAACCACGCTACCTGATGGGTGTCGGTAAACCTGAAGACTTAGTAGAAGGGGTACGTCGCGGTATCGATATGTTTGACTGTGTGATGCCAACGCGAAATGCACGTAATGGCCATCTATTTGTGACGGGTGGTGTGATCAAGATCCGTAATGCAGTACATAAAACCGATACAACTGCGCTGGATCCGCATTGTGACTGTTACACTTGCAAAAATTATTCGAAGTCGTATTTACACCATCTGGATCGTTGTAACGAAATTCTGGGTGCGCGTTTAAATACTATTCATAACTTACGTTATTACCAACGCCTGATGGCAAGCATTCGTTTAGCGATTGAAGAAGATCGTTTCGACGCGTTTGTTGAGGAGTTTTATGCTCGTCGCAATCGTGAAGTTCCACCAATGGGCCAATAACGGTTTTGCTGCGTTTTGCTTGATTTGTGAAGTGATAAACTTGAAATTAAGCCAACGCAGCCCAATTAGAATTACATTACACAACAATATTTTAGAGGACGTTTTCAATGAGTTTAATTTCTGTAGCACACGCAGCAGGTGAAGGTGCATCACAAGGTGGCGGTTATGAAATGCTGATCATGCTTGGTATGTTTGCGGTTATTTTCTACTTCATGATTTACCGCCCACAAGCCAAACGTGTTAAAGAGCATAAAAGTTTGATGGCCGCCATGACTAAAGGTGATGAAGTGTTAACCAGTGGCGGTTTAGTGGGTAAAATCACTAAAATCGCAGAAGACAGCGATTACATCTCTATCGAATTGAATGTGAACAATGAAATTGTGATCAAAAAAGATTTCATTACAGCGGTGCTACCAAAAGGTACGCTTAAGTCTTTATAACAGCTAAAGGATCCTTGCTGTGCTAAACCGTTATCCGTTATGGAAGTATTTGTTAGTGGTGTTCGCCATCACTCTCTCTGCTTTATATGCACTTCCAAATATTTACGGTGAAGATCCGGCAATTCAAATTACAGGGGCGCGTGGCGCCTCTGTTGATATGTCAACGCTGGATGCCGTCACCAAAGCTCTTGATAAAGAGAGCCTTTCTCATAAATCCATTGCTCTAGAGAATGGATCAATTCTTGTTCGATTTAACGATACCGATACTCAAATCAGTGCGCGTGATGTGGTGAGTGAAGCGTTAGGCAAAGATACAATTGTTGCACTTAACCTTGCTCCTTCAACGCCTTCTTGGTTGGAATCGATTGGCGCGGCACCGATGAAGCTTGGCCTTGATCTGCGTGGTGGTGTTCACTTCTTAATGGAAGTGGATATGGATGCCGCAATGGAAAAATTGATTGGTCAGCAAGAAGAAGCGTTTCGCAGCGAACTGCGTGATGACAAAATTCGCTACCGCGCTATTCGCTCAGTGGGCAACGACCGAGTGGAAGTCACTTTGCGTGACGATGAGCAATTAGAGCAAGCACAGCAAGCATTAACGTCGAAACATCCTGATATGACTTTTACTACGTCTAAGGCTGACGGTCGCTTTGCGCTGATTGCTCAATTTACTGAGCAGCGTTTGCAGGAAGTTCGAAATTACGCCGTTGAGCAGAACATCACGATTTTGCGTAACCGTGTTAACGAATTAGGGGTCGCTGAACCCTTAGTGCAGCGTCAAGGTGCCAGCCGCATTGTGGTTGAATTACCGGGGGTTCAAGATACCGCTCGTGCTAAAGAAATTCTTGGCGCAACCGCGACTCTTGAGTTTCGTGAAGTTGATGACAAGGCTGATTTAGCCGCCGCGGCTTCTGGTCGCGCTCCTGCTGGGAGTGAAATCAAATCTGATCGTAATGGTCGCCCGGTTGTCTTGAAAAAACGCGTGATTCTAGGTGGTCAAAGTATCACGGATGCCAGCTCTAGCATGGATGAATATGGTCGCCCGCAAGTGAACATTTCGTTAGATAGCGAAGGCGGAAATAAGATGTCGGCGTTCTCTAAAAAGAACATTGGCAAGCTTATGGCAACGGTATTTGCAGAGTACAAAGACAGCGGCCGTCGGACACCTGATGGCAAAGTGATTCTGGATAAGCATGAAGAAGTGATCAACCAAGCAACGATTCAGTCGGCTCTTGGGCGTAACTTCCGTATCACGGGAATTGATTCTGCTGCAGAAGCTCAAAACCTTGCACTTTTACTGCGTGCAGGTGCGTTAATTGCGCCAATCTCTATTGTTGAAGAGCGTACCATTGGTCCATCAATGGGGCAGCAAAATATCGATATGGGCATTCAAGCCTGCATCTGGGGTATGGTTGCGGTGATGCTCTTTACGCTGCTTTACTACCGTGGTTTTGGCTTGATTGCCAATATTGCATTGATGGCGAACCTTGTGCTCATTATTGGTGTGATGTCGATGATCCCAGGGGCGACAATGACCTTGCCGGGTATTGCGGGTATCGTATTGACGGTTGGTATGGCCGTGGATGCTAACGTTCTGATCTTCGAGCGTATTCGTGAAGAGCTCCGTGATGGACGAAACCCACAACAAGCTATCCACCAAGGCTATGCTAACGCGTTCAGTACCATTGCTGATGCCAACATCACTACGTTGATTACGGCAATCATTCTATTTGCTGTGGGTACTGGAGCCATCAAAGGGTTTGCTGTCACACTTTCTATCGGTATTTTAACCTCAATGTTTACCGCTATTATCGGGACTCGCTGTATTGTGAACCTGTTATATGGTGGTAAACGCATTAAAAAATTGTCGATCTAAGGCTAGGAATTACTATGTTTCAGATTCTAAAAGCAGATAAAACGATCGACTTTATGCGTTGGTCTAAATTTGCGTTTTTATTCTCTCTTTTAATGATTGGTGCGTCTATTTTCACTTTATCAACCAAGTGGTTGAACTGGGGACTGGACTTCACCGGCGGTACTTTGATTGAAGTTGGGTTTGAACACCCAGCTAATCTTGAAGATATCCGCAGTGCTTTGGAAGCGAAAGGGTTTGGCGATGCGACGGTGCAGAATTTCGGTTCCGCGCGCGAAGTGATGGTTCGTCTTCGTCCACGTGCTGACATGGTTGGCGAGACGTTAGGCAACCAAATTCTTTCTGCTATTAAAGAGGGGACAGGAAAAAGTGTCGAGATGCGTCGCATTGAGTTCGTTGGCCCGAATGTGGGCGATGAATTAGCTGAAGCCGGAGGCTTAGCGATTTTGGCTTCGCTCATCTGTATTTTGCTTTATGTCTCCGTTCGTTTTGAATGGCGGCTCGCTGCGGGCGCGGTGATGTCACTGGCACACGATGTGATCATCACGCTTGGCATCTTCTCTATCATGCAAATTGAGGTTGATTTAACGATTGTTGCCGCTTTGCTGACCGTTGTCGGTTACTCGCTCAACGATACGATTGTGGTATTTGACCGTATCCGTGAAAACTTCCGTAAATTGCGTAAAGGTGATTCAGCCGAGATCATGAACAGCTCAATTACCCAAACCTTGAGCCGGACTTTGATTACATCGGGAACCACCTTGCTGGTGGTGATCGCACTCTTTGTACAAGGTGGTGCGAACATACATGGTTTTGCCACCGCTTTACTGCTCGGTATCACCGTGGGTACTTATTCATCTATCTATGTCGCATCAGCGTTGGCATTGAAATTAGGAATTACCCGTGAGCACCTACTTCCACCTCAAGTGGAAAAAGAGGGTGCGGAGTTCGACGAACTTCCTTAGCAGCCTGAAAGTTTCTTAAATAGCCAAAGCCGCAGAATATTCTGCGGCTTTTTTCTAACCATCCCACCGCGGTCACTCTAAGTAGCAAAGTATAAAACGAAACTAAAAAAGCCTCGTATATTGCTATACGAGGCTTGAATCAATTTTGACGGTGTTGATGGTATTTAGTGCAACCTATTTAAGAATAGCGCTGTTACCGTTATCACGAATGTGTTTCAGAATCGCTTTAACACCACGGGCACTTGAACCTACAATGTTGCCCGATTTCATGTATTCAGTACCGCCAGAGAAATCGGTAAGAATAACGCCTGCTTCACGAGCGATCAGCTCGCCAGCGGCTAAATTCCAAGGTCTTAAACCCAGTTCAAAGTAACCATCGACACGGTTTGAAGCTAGGTAACATAAATCAAGCGCAGGAGAACCAGTACGACGGAAATCAGCACATTCAACAAACAGTGCAGACATGATTTTCATGAAAGATTCGGCATGTTGCTTTTGTTTGTATGGGAAACCAGTAGCGAGAATAGTGCCTTGAAGATCTTTTAACTGTTTAACACGAAGGCGTGAGTTGTTTAATTGCGCACCAGCACCACGTTGAGCGGTAAACAGCTCATTGCGCATTGGGTCATAAACACAAGCAACTTCTGTTTTGCCTTTAATGCGAACCGCGATGGAAACGGCGAAGTGGGGTAAACCTTTGACGAAGTTTGTTGTGCCATCCAGTGGGTCGATGATCCATTGAACGTCCTTATCTTTACCGTCGATAAGCCCGTTTTCTTCAGCAACGATACTGTGTTCTGGGTAAGAACTTTTGATTGTATCGATGATCATAGTTTCTGCTTCTTTGTCTACGTTAGTAACAAAGTCATTAGTCCCTTTCTGAGTTGTTTCGATTTTCTCAGTATTTTCTAGTGATTTAGCAATATGGTTACCAGCTTTTCGCGCAGCGCGAATAGCAATGTTTAGCATTGGATGCATACAGTTTTCCCAACGGATGTTAAAGAACGAAAAAGCGGGCAGCAGTATAACAAAGTTTTATTAAAAAGGAAGTGGCTATTTTTTGCTCGGTTGTTCATGTGTAGCTAAAGGACCTGACCATTTTAGTCAGGTTTATGTTAGTATTCTGTCGTTTAAAATAGAGTGGCGTACAACGTAATGCTAGACAATGTAAAAATCATTTTAGTAGGGACATCTCATTCAGGAAATATTGGTTCTGCTGCCCGAGCGATGAAGGTCATGGGCCTAAGTAAAATGATTTTGGTTTCGCCTCAATGCGAGGTAGACGCCCAAGCGATCGCTCTAGCTGCTGGAGCAAGCGACATTGCTTTAAATGCGGAGGTCGTGGATACGCTAGAGCAGGCTGTCGCAGATTGTGGCCTGGTGGTTGGGTCAAGTGCACGCTCACGAACTTTAGAATGGCCAATGCTTGAACCGCGTGAATGTGGGGAAAAATTGGCGCAAGAAGGGCAGCAATACCCGGTTGCTTTAGTGTTTGGCCGAGAAAAAACCGGGCTGACCAACGATGAACTGCAAAAATGCCATTTTCATGTATGCATTCCGGCTAATCCTGAATACAGTTCGTTAAACCTTGCTATGGCCGTACAAACATTGAGTTATGAGGTGCGTGTTGCCTACCTAAATAATGAAAAAAAAGGTTATCAAGCCCAGCCAGAAGAAGCGTATCCTCTGCATCACGAATTGGAAATGTTCTATCAGCATCTTGAAAAGGTAATGATACAGACACAGTTTATTTCAAAGGAACAGCCGGGACAGATCATGAATAAACTCCGTCGGCTATTTTCTCGTTCGCGTCCAGAGTCTCAAGAAATCAATATATTACGTGGTGTGTTGACCTCAATTGAGAAGCATCGCAGCAATCAATAATTATCCAGATTAATAATAGGGTTAAATACCTGACTAAATTAGTCAAATAAATACTTGACCTATTTAGTCAGGTATGGAAAAATTCCAACCACATAATCAATGTGGATACGGTGATATGAGACTTACATCTAAAGGAAGATATGCGGTTACAGCCATGTTAGATGTGGCTCTGCATTCGCAACAAACCCCAGTGCCACTGGCGGATATTTCCGAACGGCAAGGCATTTCGCTCTCTTACCTTGAGCAGCTGTTTTCTAAACTGCGTAAAGCGGGGCTAGTTGCTAGTGTGCGTGGTCCAGGTGGTGGATACCGCTTAGGTGCAGATGCCTGCTCAATTTCGATTGGTACTGTGATTGCCGCTGTTGATGAATCAGTTGATGCAACAAAATGTAATGGAAGAGCCGACTGCCAAGGTGGTACTCGCTGCTTAACACATACGTTATGGCGAGATCTTAGCTCTCGCATTAGTGACTTTCTGAACAACATTACTCTTGGCGAGTTAATGATTGATAATGAAGTACTAGAAATTTCTGACCGCCAAGGCTTGGGCCTGACGGTGAACCACGGGTTAACCAATAAAAATACCAATACCGTGATTATCGGCTCGGTGCCCGTAGGTCTTAATGCCCGCTCATAGCGGCAATGTTTACATTGGAGTAGAAAATGAAACTGCCTATTTATTTTGACTATTCAGCTACCTGTCCAGTTGACCCTCGCGTGGCTGAAAAGATGGTTCAGTACATGACGATGGATGGTGTTTTTGGTAATCCAGCATCGCGATCGCACCGTTATGGCTGGCAGGCAGAAGAAGCCGTAGACACTGCGCGTGAGCAAATTGCTGAACTGCTTAATGCTGATCCTCGCGAAATCGTATTCACATCCGGTGCGACAGAGTCAGACAACCTCGCGATCAAAGGTGTGGCGCATTTCTATGCCAAGCAAGGTAAGCATATCATTACCTGTAAAACCGAGCATAAAGCGGTGCTTGATCCATGTCGTCAGCTTGAGCGTGAAGGTTATGAAGTGACCTATCTTGAGCCAGAATCGAATGGCTTGATTGATCTAAAAAAATTAGAAGCGGCAATGCGTGATGACACAATTTTGGTGTCGATCATGCACGTGAACAACGAAATTGGCGTAATTCAGGACATCATGGCGATCGGTGAGCTTTGCCGTGAACGCAAGATAATTTTCCACGTAGATGCAGCGCAATCTGCCGGTAAAATTCCCCTTGATGTTCAAGAAATGAAAGTGGATCTTATTTCCCTTTCTGCGCATAAAGCGTATGGACCTAAAGGGATTGGCGCATTATATGTTCGCCGTAAACCTCGTATCCGTCTTGAAGCGCAAATGCACGGTGGCGGCCATGAACGTGGTTTCCGTTCAGGCACATTACCAACGCACCAAATCGTAGGTATGGGTGAAGCATTCCGCATTGCCAAGCAAGACATGCAAAAAGATTTTGACCACGCAAAAGCATTGCGTGACCGTCTACTCGCTGGTGTACAAGACATGGAAGCCGTGAGTGTGAATGGCGATTTATATCAGCGTGTTCCGCACAACCTGAATATTAGTTTTGCCTTTGTTGAAGGCGAATCGCTACTGATGTCTTTGAAAGACTTAGCAGTATCATCAGGTAGTGCTTGTACGTCGGCCAGCTTAGAGCCGTCATATGTACTGCGTGCGCTTGGTTTGAACGATGAAATGGCGCACAGCTCGATTCGTTTCTCATTTGGCCGTTTTACCACCGAAGAAGAAGTGGACTACGCCGTTGAACAAATCCGCGTAGCCGTAAGCAAATTACGTGACATGTCTCCTCTATGGGATATGTATCAAGAGGGTGTGGATTTAAACACCGTTGAATGGGCACATCACTAGTCCTTTAAAAGGCACTGGTTTATTCCCAAGGAAATAGAGGATTAGAGGTAACTATCATGGCATACAGCGAAAAAGTAATTGATCACTATGAAAACCCACGTAATGTTGGCTCTTTTGATAAAGAAGATCCAACCATTGGTAGTGGTATGGTTGGCGCTCCAGCTTGTGGCGATGTAATGAAGCTACAAATTAAAGTGACGCCAGAAGGCATCATTGAAGATGCAAAATTTAAAACCTACGGTTGTGGTAGCGCGATTGCTTCGAGCTCACTGGTTACTGAATGGGTGAAAGGCAAGAGCATTGACGAAGCGGCAGCCATTAAGAACTCTGAAATCGCGGAAGAGCTAGAGCTTCCACCAGTGAAAGTTCACTGTTCGATTTTGGCGGAAGATGCGATCAAAGCTGCCGTTGCCGATTATAAAAAGAAACACCAACAATAATATTAAGGGAGTGAATGATGATTCACTCCCATAAGTTCAAACTAAGAATCTAAGGTTGTAGTATGGCCATTACCTTAACTGAAACAGCAGCGCATCGCGTTCGAGCATTCCTAGATAACCGAGGCAAAGGCGTAGGTTTACGTCTTGGAGTGAAAACAACAGGCTGCTCGGGTATGGCTTACGTGCTTGAATTCGTTGATGACGTTAACGAAGAAGACGAAGTGTTTGAAGATCATGGTGTCAAAGTGATTATCGATTCGAAAAGCCTCGTCTATCTTGATGGCACACAGCTTGACTATGTCAAAGAAGGGCTAAACGAAGGTTTTGAGTTCAACAACCCGAATGCAAAAAGCGAATGTGGTTGTGGTGAAAGCTTCAACGTGTAACGGATTGGCTTTCGGCGTGACTAGGCTCACTTGAGCCTAGTGTCGAGCACTAGGAGCAATGTGTTAATGAACTATTTTGAATTATTTGGGCTACCAAGTCAGTTTGCACTGGATGGTAGCCTTCTTTCTTCTCAGTTTCGTGCGCTGCAAAAACGGTTTCATCCCGACAATTTTGCCACTGCGTCTGAGCGAGATCGCCTGCTTGCTGTGCAAAACGCCTCACAAATCAATGATGCTTATCAAACATTAAAATCGCCGATCAGTCGCGCAGAATACTTGTTGCTTGAACAAGGCATAGAGTTACGCGCAGAACACCAAACCATGCAAGATCCGCTGTTTTTAATGGAGCAGATGGAGCTGCGAGAAGAGCTTGAAGCCATCGCCTCACAGTCTGATGTTGAAAGTGCGTTATTCGATTTTGAAAACAGAGTCAGCAAGATGTATAAACAGCATCTTACCTTGGTTGAGCAACAACTTAATCATGCTCAATGGAACCTTGCGGCTGATACGGTTCGCAAGCTTAAATTTATTGCCAAGCTCAAAAATGAAATAGAAAGAGTCGAAGAACAGTTACTCGGCTAGTTCGATAATAAGGACCAACCCATGGCATTACTTCAAATTGCAGAACCCGGTCAAAGCTCTGCGCCGCATCAGCATAAACTCGCAGCGGGTATCGACTTGGGGACAACCAACTCATTAGTCGCATCGGTTCGAAGCGGTAATGCGACGACGCTTGCTGATGAACAAGGACGCTCGATCCTCCCTTCGGTGGTCCACTATTCGGCTCAAGAGCGTTGCGTAGGCTTTGATGCCAGAGCACACGCGCAAGTTGATCCTGCTAATACCATCATTTCTGTGAAGCGTTTGATCGGCCGTTCACTGGCTGACATTCAGGCGCGTTATCCCACATTGCCTTATCGCTTCAAAGCCAGTGACAACGGTTTGCCTATTTTGCAAACGGCTCAAGGTGATAAGAACCCGATTCAAGTTTCCGCCGATATTCTTCAATCTCTTGCTCAGCGTGCCGAAGCGTCGTTAGGTGGTGAATTAGCGGGCGTGGTGATTACCGTACCTGCTTATTTTGATGATGCGCAACGCGTGGGCACCAAAGATGCCGCTCAACTTGCCGGCTTGCACGTACTGCGTTTACTCAATGAACCTACCGCTGCAGCGATTGCCTATGGCTTAGACTCTGCGCAGGAAGGTGTGATTGCGGTTTATGATTTAGGTGGCGGTACGTTTGATATCTCTATCTTACGTCTGTCGAAAGGCGTGTTTGAGGTACTCGCGACTGGTGGCGATTCCGCGCTCGGTGGTGATGATTTTGACCATTTGATTGCTGACCATTTTTTGAGCCAAATCGGCTTAGCTGAACCGCTCACTGCTGAGCAGCAACGAGCATTGCTTGATGCGGCCACCGAAGCGAAAATTGCCTTATCTGATACCGATAGTGTCGAGGTTTCTGTGCTGGGTTGGCAAGGGCGTTTAACTCGCGATGAGTTTAACCAACTCATCACGCCACTAGTAAAAAGAACCTTACTATCGTGTCGTCGAGCACTCAAAGATGCCGAGATTACTGCAGATGAAGTGTTGGAAGTGGTGATGGTCGGCGGTTCAACTCGTACGCCACTGGTTCGAGATTTAGTTGGTGAATTTTTTGGTCGCACACCACTAACTAGCATCAACCCTGATGAAGTTGTCGCGATTGGTGCAGCAATTCAAGCCGACATTTTGGTGGGTAATAAACCCGATTCAGAAATGTTACTGCTGGATGTAATTCCCCTGTCGCTGGGTATTGAAACCATGGGTGGCTTAGTGGAAAAAATCATCCCACGTAACACCACCATTCCTGTTGCGAAAGCTCAAGAATTCACCACCTTCAAAGATGGTCAAACAGCCATGAGCATCCATACGGTGCAGGGCGAACGTGAGATGGTAGACGATTGCCGCTCATTGGCTCGTTTTTCACTAAAAGGTATTCCACCAATGACGGCGGGTGCCGCGCATATCCGCGTAACTTATCAAGTTGATGCAGATGGCTTACTCTCTGTGACAGCGATGGAAAAAAGTACGGGAGTTCAGGCGGAAATTCAAGTTAAGCCCTCGTATGGACTGAGTGATAATGAAGTAGCAAATATGCTGCGAGATTCGATGACGTTTGCCAAACAAGATATGCAGACTCGCGCTCTGGCAGAGCAACGTGTAGAAGCCGATCGTGTAATCGAAGGTTTGATCTCTGCCTTACAGGCCGATGGTGATGAATTGTTATCTGAGTCAGAAAAGCAGATCCTTCTGAATGCAATAGAAGATTTAATTGTGCTGCGTAATGGTGATAGCGCCGATGCCATCGAGCAAGGAATTAAAGAGACAGACAAAGCCAGCCAAGATTTTGCTTCACGCCGTATGGATAAATCCATTCGCAGTGCACTTGCTGGTCAATCGGTAGATGATATTTAAAGAGAAAAATTATGCCTAAGATTATTGTGTTACCTCACCAAGAGCTTTGTCCTGAAGGTGCCGTTCTGGAAGCGCAAGCAGGAGAAACCGTACTGGATGTGGCGCTGAAAAATGGTATCGCTATTGAACATGCGTGTGAAAAATCCTGCGCATGCACGACTTGCCATATTATCGTTCGCGAAGGGTTTGACTCACTTGATGAGAGTGATGAGTTGGAAGATGACATGCTTGATAAAGCGTGGGGTCTTGAACCTGAATCTCGCCTTGGCTGCCAAGCTAGAGTCGCTAACGAAGATTTAGTGGTTGAAATTCCAAAGTACACACTCAATCTGGCTTCTGAAGATCATTAATCCTATTGAGCGTATTAACGCCCGTTCACTGTTTGTAAAAGGAAAGCAAAATGAAATGGACCGATTCTCGTGATATTGCGATCGAGCTTTGTGAGCAATACCCAGACGTAGATCCTAAAAATGTACGTTTTACGGATCTACACCAGTGGGTGATGGAACTGGAAGAGTTTGATGATGAGCCAAACCGTTCCAACGAAAAAATTCTCGAAGCGATTATTCTATGTTGGATGGAAGAGATCGACTAAGACTATTGCTAACATGATGGTTATTCAGTAAAACATCACAGAGTTAACAATTTTAACTAAAAAGAGCGGACCGAATGGTCCGTTTTTTTATCAAGTTGACATTTTGACCCTACAAAATGCTAACATCCCTTGGTTATTTAATCGTAATGGCACAGGTGAGGCCATATTCAGGCAAGGAGAAACCATGTCTACAAAGATGTCCGTATTTATCAGCCAACAAGCTGCCCAGCCTCAGTGGGGAGAAAAGGCGATTGTTTCGTTTTCAGAAAATGGTGCCACAATTCATGCTATTGAGAGTGAGCATGAACTCAGCGCGGTTCAGCGCGCGGCTCGTAAGCTTGATGGGCAAGCTATCAGAGCTATCAGCCTACAAGGTGACGGTTGGCACTTAGAAAATATTTGGGCTTTCTACCAAGGTTATCGTGAAGCGAAAAAACTCAACACACTAGAATGGCAACCGCTGAGTGAGTCAGATCAAGCCGAGTTAGAATATCGTATTAAAGCGACGGAATGGACGCGCGATATCATCAATAAAAGCGCCGAAGAAGTCGCGCCGCGTCAGTTAGCGACCATGGCGGCTGAGTTCATCAAATCGCTAGCGCCTGAGCATGTCAGCTACCGCATTGTCAAAGATAAAGATCTACTCACCGAAGGTTGGGAAGGTATTTATGCGGTTGGGCGTGGCTCCGAGCGCACATCAGCTATGCTGCAACTCGATTACAATCCGACAGGAAAAGAAAGTGCTCCTGTTTTTGCTTGCTTAATTGGCAAAGGCATTACTTTTGATTCTGGTGGTTACAGTTTAAAAACGTCCAACTTTATGTCGGCGATGAAAGCGGATATGGGGGGCGCTGCAACGATCACCGGTGGCCTTGGTTTGGCTATCATGCGTGGTTTTAATAAACGTGTGAAACTCATTTTGTGTTGTGCAGAAAATATGGTTTCCGGACGCGCCTTGAAACTGGGTGATATCATCACTTATAAAAACGGCACCACAGTTGAAATAATGAACACCGATGCAGAAGGCCGCCTAGTGTTGGCCGATGGCTTGATTTATGCCAACGAGCAAAAACCACAGCTTATTATTGATTGCGCGACATTAACGGGTGCCGCCAAAAATGCACTCGGCAATGATTACCATGCACTACTCAGCTTTGATGAGAGCTTATCCCAGCAGGCATTGGTGGCAGCTCACCAAGAGAAAGAAGGCTTATGGCCTCTGCCTTTGGCTGAGTTTCATCGCTCTATGTTGCCTTCAAGCTTTGCGGATCTCTCTAACATCAGCTCAGGTGATTATTCACCGGGAGCAAGTACCGCAGCGGCCTTCCTCTCTTACTTTGTTGAAGATTACAAAAAAGGGTGGCTGCACTTTGATTGCGCTGGTACTTACCGCAAATCAGCAAGCGATAAATGGGCCGCAGGTGCAACGGCGATGGGGGTGCGTACATTAGCACGCATTTTGACCGACCAAGCTCAATAATGAAAAACCGCTCAACTCTCTGTTTTGGGCGGTTCACTATAACTAAAAAAACAAAAGAAAAAGGATAACCTTATGGCTCTAGAAAGAACATTTTCTATCATTAAACCCGATGCGGTAGAACGTAACTTGATTGGTGAAATCTATCACCGTATCGAAAAATCAGGTTTGCGTATTATCGCTGCGAAAATGGTACATTTGAACGAAGAGCAAGCGAGCGGCTTTTATGCTGAGCATGAAGGCAAAGCGTTTTTTCCAGCACTAAAAGAATTTATGACCTCTGGGCCTATCATGGCTCAAGTGCTTGAAGGTGAAGATGCTATTGCTCGTTACCGCGAATTAATGGGTAAAACTAACCCAGAAGAAGCGGCATGTGGAACCATTCGTGCTGATTACGCATTAAGCATGCGCCATAACTCAGTTCATGGCAGTGATAGTCCTGAATCGGCGGCACGTGAAATCGCCTTTTTCTTCCCAGAATCAGAGATTTTCTCTCGTTAATCTTGGCGTTTTTTATCCCAAATTCTTTCGATTAAGGCCTCACGTTGTGAGGCTTTTTTATACTCGTATGGTTGGGAGCTGTAGAGTAAAAACAATCCGCCAAGCATTGAATGACTTAGTAATTGAAGGGTTGTACAACCCTTGTTGTTACTGCATAAAGGCTGTACAATTCGCGCCCTTATTTATTGTTTCCGTCGTTGAGAGGCCACATGACTATTGAAAAAGTCAATCTGCTTGATTTTGATCGCCAAGGTCTGCGTAAATTTTTTGCTGAAGAGCTCAGTGAAAAAGCGTTCCGCGCTGATCAGGTCATGAAGTGGATCTACCATTTTGGTTGTGATGACTTCGAACAAATGACCAATATCAACAAGAAACTGCGTGAGCAACTGCAACAACGCTGTGAAATTCGCGCGCCGATCGTTTCACAAGCACAACATTCGTCTGATGGTACGATTAAGTGGGCGATGCGTGTAGGAGATCAAGATGTTGAAACGGTTTACATCCCAGAGGAAGACCGAGCGACTTTGTGCGTCTCTTCCCAAGTTGGCTGTGCTCTGGAATGCAAATTCTGTTCAACGGCTCAGCAAGGTTTTAACCGTAACCTCAAAGTGTCTGAAATTATCGGGCAAGTTTGGCGCGCAGCGAGAGAAATTGGCCTTGAGAAAGAGACTGGTCGTCGTCCGATTACTAACGTAGTAATGATGGGGATGGGCGAGCCTCTGCTCAACATGAAAAACTTGATCCCAGCGTTAGAGATCATGCTGGATGATTTAGGTTTTGGCTTGTCAAAACGTCGTGTCACCGTGTCCACTTCGGGCGTGGTTTCTGGTCTTGATCAAATGACAGGGCAAATCGATGTTGCATTAGCGATTTCATTGCATGCACCCAATGACAAATTACGCAGCGAAATTATGCCGATCAATGATCGCTGGGATATTCAAGATTTCTTAGCCTCAGTGCGTCGTTATATCGCCACTTCAAATGCAAACCGTGGCAAGGTTACGGTGGAATATGTGTTGCTGGATCACGTCAATGACGATATGGACCACGCGCACGAATTGGCTAAGTTGATGAAAGGCACGCCGTGCAAAATTAACCTGATCCCATTTAACCCTTATCCCGGTTCACCTTATAAAAAACCGAGTAATTCACGTATTGACCGTTTTCAAAAAACACTGATGCAGTATGAACACACAGTGACGGTGCGTAAAACTCGTGGTGATGATATTGATGCCGCTTGTGGGCAGCTAGTAGGTGATGTGATTGATAGAACCAAACGGACCAAAATGAAACAAATGGGTGGCGATGTCATTCCTGTCAAATCGGTCTAAATCGGATGATAAAGCAAAGCCAGAGATTCCTCTGGCTTTGTGCATTTTTACCATTTGAAATAATTTTCCGCGATTTTGACGTCAATTTTATGAAAAATATTGACCTAGCTGTAATTTCTTTCCTAAAGCCATGTTGTTTAACGTCAAATATCCATTAGAATTGCTAACTGACGTAATGTTAAATTTGAACTGTCGCCTGCATCAATGAATGCAAATTTTTCACCGTGTTGGAATGCACCATTTTTTATTACTACGAACTAATAACAATAAAAGTGATGACGGTGCCATTCGAGCCATAACATAATGAGATGTACAAAACGGATGACTACTGAACAAGAACAGATTATTGCAGATGTAAAAACAGACACGGTGCAACCCGGCACTTTATTAAAGGCAAAGCGTGAAGCGTTGGGATTAACGCAAAAGCAAGTTGCCGATAGGTTGCGGTTACGTCTCTCTATCATTCAGAGTTTAGAAGAGAATAACTTCGCCTCGGACCAAGTGGCGACGTTTACTCGCGGTTATTTACGTTCCTATGCGAAGGCCGTCGGGATCAAAGAGTCAGTTATTTTAGCTTCCTTTGATGATTGCTATCCTACGGTTGTCGCTGAACAACCGATGCAAAGTTTTTCGAAGAAAACCAAGCGAGAGAAACACGATAGCCGTATTATGACGCTGACATGGGGTATTTTTGCCATCATTATTGGTATTTCCTCATTATGGTGGTGGCAAAACCAAGAACAAGAGAATGTTGTGGTTGAGAGTTCACCATCAATCACGTCGACATCGGTTGAGCGTTTGCGAGATGAGGATTTCACGACCGTTCCTGAATTAGTACCTACGGTTGACGAATCTCAAGTAGAAGCAGAAGCGGTGGATATCCCTGTAGAAATCAACACTCAGGCTGCAGAACTTATCCCTTCACCTGAAGATGATACAGCCGAAGCCGACCTGAGTGCGAGCGATGATCCTGTATTGGATAAGACGCCACCGCAGGATGCAACGAATCCATACGCTCCTCTAACGCTCACATTCAGCGCAGATTGTTGGATTCAGGTGAAAGATGCAGCAGGCAAAACCCTTTCCACTGGGATTAAAAAATCAGGGCAAACCGTAACCTTGCAAGGTGAAGCTCCGTTTCAAATCATTCTTGGCGCGCCTGAAAGCGTTTCAATGACATTTGCAAGTGAACCTGTAGACCTTTCTGGGTATACTTCCGGTAAAGTCGCTCGATTCACCTTACCTTAGAAAATACTATGCAACACGAATCTCCAATTAAGCGTCGTTCATCGACGCGTATTTATGTCGGTAATGTGCCCATCGGTGATGGTGCTCCTATTGCTGTTCAATCTATGACCAACACGCGCACTACCGATGTTGCGGCAACGGTCGCTCAAATTAAAGCGTTAGAAAAAGTCGGGGCTGATATTGTACGGGTTTCTGTACCGACAATGGACGCGGCAGAAGCGTTCAAGTTGATCAAGCAGCAAGTATCCATCCCGCTGGTGGCTGACATCCATTTTGATTACCGCATTGCGTTGAAAGTCGCCGAATATGGCGTTGATTGCTTGCGTATCAACCCTGGTAACATTGGCAACGAAGAACGTATTCGCGCCGTGGTCGATTGCGCACGTGACAAGAACATACCCATTCGGATTGGCGTGAATGGTGGGTCGCTCGAAAAAGAGATCCAAATGAAATATGGTGAGCCAACACCGGCCGCTTTAGTCGAGTCAGCGATGCGTCATGTCGATATTCTTGAAAGACTCAACTTTGATCAATTCAAAGTCAGCGTTAAAGCATCGGATGTTTTTCTCGCCGTTGATTCCTACCGTTTACTGGCTAAACAGATTGCCCAACCTCTGCATCTTGGTATTACGGAAGCAGGAGGCGCAAGAGCCGGTGCAGTTAAATCGGCAGTTGGCTTAGGTATGCTGCTTGCCGAAGGCATTGGCGACACGCTGCGTATTTCACTGGCTGCGGATCCGATCGAAGAGATCAAAGTCGGCTTTGATATTCTTAAATCGCTGCGTATTCGCTCGCGAGGCATTAACTTCATCGCTTGTCCCAGCTGTTCACGTCAAGAGTTTGATGTGATCGCCACAGTCAATGCGTTAGAGCAACGTTTGGAAGATATTTTGACACCTATGGATGTCTCGATCATCGGTTGCGTGGTTAATGGCCCAGGTGAAGCTGAAGCTTCTCATCTTGGTTTGGCTGGCAGCAACAAGAAAAGTGCATTCTACGAAGACGGCGTCCGCCAGAAAGAGCGTTTTGATAACGATGATCTGGTCAGCCAACTCGAAGCGAAAATTCGCGCGAAGGCCTCTATTCTCGATGAGAAGAACCGAATCAACGTGACTCAAATCGAACAAAATTAATCTCAACGACCTTACGGTAAGTATTGTGGCAAAAACAATTCAAGCAATTCGAGGCATGAACGACTGCCTCCCAACTCAGTCTCCACTTTGGCAAAAAGTGGAAGGCACAGTGAAAAACGTGATTAGTGCATATGGCTACAATGAAGTACGTATGCCTATCGTTGAGATGACACATCTATTTAGCCGTGCGATCGGTGAAGTGACCGATGTGGTTGAAAAAGAGATGTATTCTTTTGAAGATCGCAATGGTGACAGTTTATCGCTTCGCCCAGAGGGTACCGCAGGTTGTGTCCGTTCTGGTATCGAAAATGGTTTGCTCTACAACCAAGAGCAACGTTTATGGTACATGGGGCCGATGTTCCGTCATGAACGTCCGCAAAAAGGGCGCTACCGTCAATTCCACCAATGTGGGGTTGAAGTGTTTGGCCTGGATGGCCCTGATGTTGATGCCGAGCTGATTATGATGACCGCGCGTTTGTGGCGTGAATTAGGCATCGACAAACATGTTCGTTTGGAACTGAACTCAATTGGTTCTCTTGAAGCGCGTGCCAATTACCGCACCGCTTTGATTGACTATTTAGAGCAGCATCAAGAGGTGTTGGATGACGATGCCAAACGTCGCATGTACACCAACCCACTGCGAGTACTCGATACTAAAAATCCAGATATTCAAGCGATTTTAGGTGACGCACCCAAATTGTCTGAGTATCTAGATGAAGAATCCAAGCAACATTTTGCAGGCTTATGTGAACTTCTTACTGCTGCGGGTATCGAATATCAAGTTAACGAGCGCTTGGTGCGCGGCCTAGACTACTACAACCGCACCGTATTTGAGTGGATCACTGAAAGCTTAGGTGCTCAGGGTACGGTTTGTGGCGGTGGACGTTATGATGGCTTGGTAGAACAACTGGGTGGCAAAGCGACACCGGCAGTGGGTTTTGCCATGGGGTTAGAGCGCTTAGTGCTGATGATGGAAACACTGGAACTGACCGACGTGCGTCGCAGTGTCGATGTGTACATGGTCAGTGCGGGTGAAGGCACTATGATGGCAGCAATGAAACTTGCTGAGCAGTTGCGTGAACAGGTTCCGGGGCTGCGTGTTATGAACCATTTTGGTGGTGGTAACTTCAAAAAACAATTTAAACGTGCTGATAAAGTGGGCGCTGCAGTGGCTTTGGTATTAGGCGAAGATGAAGTCGCAGAAAGCACAGTAGTTCTCAAAGATCTTATCGGTGGTGAACAAATTACGATTTCTCAAACTGAAGTCGCGAGCAAACTGACGCATCTTGTGTAAGCAAGCGCATTTGAGACATCTATTAAAGAGGACAGGAAGTGGAACTCTACGATACTGAAGAACAACAAGTTGAAGCGATAAAAGATTGGTGGAAAGAGAACGGTAAAGCCGTGATCTTTGGTGCTGTAATTGGCCTTGGTGGCTTGTTTGGTTGGCGTTACTACCAAGATAGCGTTATTGCTGCGCAAGAAGCCGCTTCTGAAAGTTATAGCAAAGCGGTAACTCAGTTAGCTGCAAAAGGCGCAGAAGCAGAGATGGTTGTTGAGAGCTTTATTGATAGTAATAAAGGTACAGAATATGCCGTCTTAGCCGCACTACAACTTGCAAAAGTTCAAGTAGAAGCGGGTCAAATTGATGAAGCTTTAGCGCAGCTTGAATGGGCAAAAGCAAACACCAAAGATGATGCTATTCTACCGTTAGCGACCTATCGCGTGGCCCGTATTAAAGCGGAACAAGGCCAGTTTGATGCCGCCTTAGCTGATCTTACGACCATCACAGAGAAAGGGTGGGCGGGACGCATTGCGGAACTGCGTGGTGATATCTCATTGCGTAAAGGCGACACGGACGCGGCTTATGCGGCATACACGGAAGCACAACAAGCTGACGATGCAAGCCAAACGCTACAGATGAAACTGGACGATCTTGCCAAATAAGGGCACAAGTTGATGAAAAAGTTGTTCAACAAAGTGCTCGTTTCTGCCGTTGTGCTTGGAGCACTTGCAGGGTGTGCTAGTGAAGAAGACACCATTATCATGGCTCCTGTGCCAATGGTAACGAGTGAATTTACGCCCACAACTCAGTGGAGCACATCGATTGGTGATGGCGTAGGGCATTACTTCTCAAAGTTATCTCCAGAATACGCTTACGACAAAGTATTTATTGCTAGCCGTGATGGTTTGGTGAAAGCCTTAAACCCTAAAACGGGTAAAGAGCTTTGGAAAACCGATCTTGAACAAGATGGCACCATGCGTTTATCCGGCGGTATAGCGGCGGCCTATAGCCAAATTTACATTGGTAGTGAAAACGGTTTAGTCACTGCGCTTAATGAAGCTACGGGTGAGCTTGTATGGCAAGTTAAAGTCGACGGTGAAGTGCTAGCAGCTCCGGCTGCAGATGCGAACATGATCATTGTTAATACCAGTCGTGGCACTTTGGTGAGTTTAGACCAAGCGACGGGTGAGCAAAAATGGACCATCAGTACTGAAGTTCCTAATTTAACGTTGAGAGGTGACAGCAAACCTGTTGCGGTATCGGGCGGTGTTTTTTGGGGAACCTCAGGTGGCCGTCTTGCTGCCGCTATCGTTGAGCGTGGTCAGTTGATTTGGCAACAACCGATTGGCATGCCTAAAGGTGCCACTGAAATTGACCGTCTAGTCGATGTTGATGCCTCACCTATCGTGATTGGCGGCATGCTGTATGCGGTTGGTTTTAATGGCCAGTTGATCGCCATTGATCTGCGTTCGGGCAAACCAGCTTGGAAGCGGAATTACTCTTCAGCAACAGACATGGCTAGCGATGGTGGCCGATTATTTGTGGTGACCGACAAAGATCATGTGGTGGCTGTGGATACAAGAAGCGGTACCGAACTTTGGAGCAACAAACAGCTTGAACACCGTTTGCTAACTGCACCAGCGATTATCAATGGCTACCTTGTGCTAGGTGACAGTGAAGGGTATCTACATTGGATTGATCGCAGCAGTGGTGAATTCGTTGCCCAACAGTTGGTTGATAAGAGCGGTTTTGCGGTGAGTCCTCTCGCTGTCGATGATGGTTATGTCAGCATGACCCGTAATGGCAATGTAAAGAAACTGACGATTAAAAAATAAATCGTGATATAATTCACATTCGGCTCCTGGCTGGTAACAGTTAGGGGCCGTTTTATTGAATAAATAGATGTGGTTATAGGTAAAAATTTAATGCTTGCTAGCAAGTGTTTACCTATAACTACATAAGAGAAAATATTGTAGAGGTTAGTATGGTTCCTGTTGTTGCTCTTGTTGGGCGTCCCAATGTCGGTAAATCTACGTTGTTTAACCGATTAACTCGCACTCGCGATGCGTTGGTGGCGGATTTCCCCGGTTTAACGCGTGACCGTAAATATGGCCAAGCTAAATTGGGTGAGCACGACTTCATTGTTATCGATACCGGCGGTATTGATGGTAGTGAAGAGGGTGTAGAAACGAAAATGGCTCAACAGTCATTGGCCGCGATTGATGAAGCTGATGTTGTGCTATTTATGGTTGATGGTCGCGCTGGTTTAACGGCGGCTGATGAAGTGATAGCCCAACATCTGCGTAAGATTGAAAAGCGCGCTATTTTAGTCGTGAATAAAGTGGATGGCATTGACGCTGATGCTGCAAGTGCTGAGTTTTGGCAATTGGGCGTCGATCAAATGTACCAAATTGCTGCCGCTCATGGCCGTGGTGTTGGGATCCTTATCGACCGAGCTTTGAATCCACTTGCTGAGGAAATGCTCGAGCAGGCTGAAGGCGAAATCGAAGATCTAACCGACTTTGAAGATGCTGAAGAAGAAAAGTTAGATTACACCGAAGAAGAAGCCGAAGCTGAATACAAACGTCTGCAAGATCAGCCGATAAAACTGGCGATCATTGGCCGTCCGAATGTCGGTAAATCGACGCTCACTAACCGCATTCTCGGTGAAGAGCGTGTTGTGGTTTACGACATGCCCGGAACGACGCGAGACTCCATCTACATCCCGATGATGCGTGATGAGCGCGAGTATGTATTGATTGATACTGCTGGCGTGCGTCGTCGTACTCGCATTAACGAAACGGTTGAGAAATTCTCGGTCGTCAAAACCTTAAAAGCCGTTGAAGATGCAAACGTTGTTCTGTTAGTCATTGACGCTCGTGAGAATATCTCAGATCAAGATCTTAGCCTGCTAGGTTTTGCATTAAACGCCGGACGTTCGATAGTGCTTGCAGTCAATAAGTGGGATGGGCTCAATAACGACGTCAAAGAACGAGTCAAGAAAGAGCTAGACCGTCGTTTAGGCTTTGTCGATTTTGCTCGTATCCACTTTATCTCTGCATTGCATGGTACGGGTGTTGGTCATCTATTTGAATCGGTTCAAGAAGCGTATAAATCGGCGACAACACGTGTTGGTACATCGGTATTGACTCGTATTCTTAAAATGGCAACCGATGATCACCAACCGCCTATGGTTCGTAGCCGCCGCGTAAAACTTAAATACGCTCACGCAGGTGGTTATAACCCGCCGATTATCGTTGTACACGGTAACTTGGTGAATGAGCTGCCAGATTCTTACAAACGTTATTTGATGAACTATTACCGTAAGTCTTTAGAAATCATGGGTACGCCTATTCGTATCCAGTTCCAAAGCAGTGATAATCCATTTGAAGGAAAAGTGAATAAGCTGACCTTATCTCAAGAGCGTAAACGTAAACGCTTAATGACGATGATGAAAGGACGCAGCAAGTAGCCTTCCTCATAACTGAAATACCCAAGTTTAGACTTGGGTATTTTTTTGCCTAAAATTTATCATTGGCGATAGAACCTCACTTAACGTGGCGGTCTGGAAATGAAGTGCAGTACCAAAATGATTGAGTGAAAAACAGAGCACGGCAACGTTGCTGCTTTGTATAAGTATCAAACAAAATGAGTAGAACATTTCGCCAAAAGATCATTTTAATATATTCTGGTTTTTTTGATTTATTAGCTGTTAAGTGGAATTTTGTATCGTTATAAATCCATATGCAGAATATGTAACTTATGCTTTCGGTGTGTGGTTATATAAATGTTCTTTTGAGAGTAGATCGCTGAACGGAGCAGATAAAGCAAATGATCAGGCTGAGATCTTTTATCGATCATAGCCTAATGTGTATGAGGTGGTTGGTGAGCCTGAAGGTATTGTGATAGAGATCAAAGCTGAACTCTCGATAATCCGAGACCATACGTGCCGTTTGATGAAGTGTCGGCTATCACATGCACGATCTATCTACGCAAACGAGCTATCTATTAAAACGAACGATATAAAACATCTACCAAAATCATACTATGTGAAAGATGTTATGTGAAAGACACAAAGAGAGATGGGATCAATATGCAGGAAAATCTTTGCCCTTGTTGCCAAAATCCACTGGCATGGGATGGGCGTTACCATTGTACTCAGTGCAAACATCACTTTAACAAAATTGGTTTTTGCCCTGAGTGTGATTCGGAGCTGGAGAAATTGCAGGCGTGTGGCGCGGCAAATTTTTTCTGTAATTCATGCAATGAGCTCAAATCAAAATCTAAGATTCGATTTGAGTTTCAAGCACAGGATTAAGTGATTAATTGACGGTAGAGAAAACTTCGCCATCCGCCACTCGCGTGATCAATTGATCGCCAGTTTTTAGATCGCAAGCGCGGTGAATCACTTTGCCTGAGCTATCTCGCGTGATCGAATAGCCTCGTTTTAGTGTCGCTAATGGGCTTACTGCGTCAAGCTTCTCTGCGGCTAGCGTTAAACGGTGTGCTGTGCGCAGGAGTTTTTTCTCCATTACGTCCAGTAATCGTTGCTCGCTTTTGGCTAGTCGATGCTGCTGCTTCGCCAAGGTTTGTACGGGAGAATGCAACTGCAGTTGATGGTATTGCTGGCCAATGTGCTCGCGCTGAGTCGAAATATAGCGCTGTATCGCCCGCTGTAGGCGCATTTCTGTGTCATCAAGTTGTTGGCTTTGACGCTGCAAGCGATAAGTGGGGTGCTGTTTCTCTAGCGCGTGAACCAAAGCGCGTAAATGATGCGCTTGTTGACTGGTGTAATAGCGCATCGCACTTTGTAGCTTGTGCTGATATGAGGCGAAAGCTTGTCGCTTATTACTGTTGTCTCGGCTGACTAATTCTGCAGCAGCGGAGGGGGTTGGGGCACGTACGTCAGCCACAAAATCAGCAATCGTCACATCGATTTCATGCCCGACGGCACTGATAATTGGGATCTGACTAGCGGCAATTGTGCGCGCTACGATCTCGTGGTTAAAACACCATAAGTCTTCTAAAGAACCGCCACCGCGACCCACAATCAATACGTCACACTCTTGCCTCGCATTTGCTCTACCAATCGCTTGAGCAATTTGAATGGCCGCTTGTTCGCCTTGAACCAGTGTAGGATAAATGATGACGGGCAAGCTTGGATCGCGCCGCTTGAGCACATCAAGAATATCAAACAGGGCTGCGCCAGTTTTTGAAGTAATAACTCCGACGCATTGAGGATTTTCCGGCAAGGGGCGCTTATTGGATTGTGCAAACAGCCCTTCTGCGGCCAACTGCATCTTCAGCTTTTCAAACTCTTGCTGGAGACGACCATCCCCTTCGGGTTGCATACTCTCGATAATGACTTGGTAGTCACCTCTAGGTTCATAAAGAGAAAGACGCGCTTTAACAAGTACCTGCTGGCCATTTTTAGGTTTGAAGGTCACAAAGCGATTATTGCCTTTGAACATCGCACATTTTACCTGCGCGCGAGAATCTTTGAGTGAGAGATACCAATGGCCAGAAACCGGAGCGGAGAAGTTCGATATTTCACCAACGAGCCACACAATGCCCATTTCATTTTCAAGTAACAGGCGTACTTCAGCATTGAGACGGGAGACAGTGTAGATGTTTTCGTTGGTCAAAGAAGGCAAGGCTAATCCCCTAGACGAGGGTATGGAAATTAGCGGCAATATAATACATATCAAGGGTTGGAATGCAAATTAAAAATGAAAAAATGAGTGGTCAAGCGATTACCTCGGGCGTATAATCCGACCGCAATATCAAATCCAAATCGATTTATCCTGTTCATTGTGTATTAGGGCAAATTGAGACAACTTGGATTTACCTTTTATTCACTCCTCTTAATTGTGAGATATTGCAAATGCTAAGAATTGCCAAAGAAGCGCTGACATTCGATGATGTTCTTCTCGTACCAGCACACTCCACCGTTCTCCCAAACACAGCCGATCTCCATACTCAGCTGACCCAAAATATCGCACTGAACATTCCGATGATCTCAGCTTCTATGGATACAGTGACAGAGGCTCGCCTTGCGATCGCTCTTGCCCAAGAGGGTGGTATTGGTTTTATCCACAAAAATATGCCCATTGAAGAGCAGGCTGAACAAGTCCGTCTTGTCAAAATTTTTGAAGCGGGTGTAGTCACTGCGCCAGTAACAGTTCGCCCTGATGCAACCATTCAAGATGTGATTGCTTTGACAGAGAAACATGGTTTTGCCGGTTTCCCTGTGGTGAGCGATCACAATGAGCTTGTCGGTATCATCACCGGCCGCGATATTCGCTTTGTTACTGATTTAACAAAAAAAGTTGAAGCAGTCATGACACCAAAAGATCGCTTAGCCACAGTTAAAGAGGGCGCATCTCGTCAGGATGTACAAGAGCGCATGCACAAAGCGCGTGTTGAAAAAGTCTTGGTAGTGAATGATGAATTCAAACTGACTGGTATGATCACCGCGAAAGATTTCCATAAAGCAGAACGCAAACCGAATGCTTGTAAAGATGAACAAGGGCGTTTACGTGTTGGTGCGGCTGTTGGTGCCGGTGCTGGCAATGAAGAGCGCGTAAAAGCATTAGTGGAAGCGGGAGTGGATGTTCTACTGATTGACTCTTCTCATGGCCATTCAGAAGGTGTACTTAACCGTATTCGTGAAACGCGCGCCGCTTATCCTGATCTCGATATTATCGGCGGTAATGTTGCAACGGGTGCCGGTGCGAAAGCTCTAATTGACGCGGGCGTAAGCGCGGTCAAAGTCGGTATTGGCCCGGGTTCAATCTGTACAACGCGTATTGTAACGGGTGTTGGTGTTCCTCAAATTACGGCGATTTCTGATGCAGCTGAAGTGGCTGATCAATACGGTATTCCTGTGATTGCTGATGGCGGTATTCGTTTTTCTGGCGATATTTGTAAAGCGATTGCTGCTGGTGCATCTTGCGTGATGGTCGGCTCCATGTTTGCAGGTACTGAAGAAGCTCCGGGCGAAGTTATTTTGTTCCAAGGTCGTTCATATAAAGCTTATCGCGGTATGGGTTCGCTGGGTGCAATGTCTCAAGGTTCTTCTGATCGTTATTTCCAATCTGACAATGCGGCTGACAAGCTTGTACCTGAAGGGATCGAAGGTCGTATCGCTTATCGAGGCCGTCTAAAAGAGATCGTTCATCAACAAATGGGTGGTTTACGCTCAAGCATGGGCTTAACTGGCTCGGCCACTATCGAAGATCTGCGCACTAAAGCCGAGTTTGTTCGTATCTCTGGTGCAGGTATGAAAGAGTCACACGTGCACGACGTTCAAATTACCAAAGAAGCGCCAAACTACCGCTTGGGTTAATGACGAACCACGAATAGCTTGAAGCTTATGGGGAGCGCGATGCTCCCCATCCACTACATTAATGATTGAGATTGACCTTAAATGACTAAAGATATCCATGACCAACGTATTCTGATCTTAGATTTCGGCTCTCAGTACACACAACTGGTTGCCCGCCGTGTTCGCGAAATCGGTGTTTATTGTGAGCTGTGGAGCTGGGATGTTGAAGAAGCGGACATCCGTGAATTCAACCCAGATGGCATTATTCTTTCTGGTGGTCCTGAAAGCGTGACTGAAGCCAACTCTCCGCGTGCGCCACAATATGTGTTTGACTCTGGTGTGCCTGTATTTGGTGTTTGTTATGGCATGCAAACCATGGCTGAACAGTTGGGCGGAAAAGTGGCCAGTTCTGAGGAACGTGAATTTGGTTATGCAGCCGTACAGTTAATGGGTGAATCGGCCCTGTTTAGCGACCTTGAGCTAACGCAAGATGTTTGGATGAGCCACGGTGATAAAGTGGTGCAAATTCCGGCTGATTTTGTCAAAACAGCGCAAACGGAAACTTGCCCTTATGCGGCAATGGCGAATGAAGAGAAAAAATATTATGGCGTGCAGTTTCACCCAGAAGTCACGCACACCAAAAACGGTCTAAAAATGCTTGAGAATTTCGTTCTCAACGTTTGTGGTTGCGAGCGTCTATGGACGGCTGAGTCTATCATCGAAGATGCGGTTGCTCGTATTAAAGAGCAAGTCGGCGACGATGAAGTGATCCTTGGCCTATCGGGTGGTGTAGATTCGTCAGTTGTGGCGATGCTGGCTCACCGAGCGATTGGCGATAAATTAACCTGTGTGTTCGTTGATAACGGCTTATTGCGTCTGAATGAAGCTCAGCAAGTCATGGATATGTTTGGCAACAAATTTGGCTTAAACATCATTCATGTCAATGCAGAAGATCGTTTCCTCAACGCACTGCAAGGTGAGTCTGATCCGGAAGCGAAACGCAAAATTATCGGCCATGTGTTTGTTGATATCTTCGATGAAGAATCAAAGAAATTGAAAAATGCCAAATGGCTTGCGCAAGGCACGATTTACCCAGATGTGATTGAATCGGCCGCCTCTAAAACAGGTAAAGCGCACGTGATTAAATCTCACCATAACGTTGGCGGTTTGCCTGATGATATGGAAATGGGATTGGTTGAACCACTGCGTGAGCTTTTCAAAGATGAAGTGCGCAAGATTGGCCTAGAGCTTGGTCTGCCTTACAACATGCTTTACCGCCATCCGTTCCCAGGCCCTGGCCTTGGCGTACGCGTGTTGGGCGAAGTGAAGAAAGAGTACTGTGATTTGCTGCGCCGCGCCGATGCTATTTTCATTGAAGAGCTGCATGCCGCTGATCTGTATAACAAAGTGTCACAAGCTTTCACGGTTTTCTTACCTGTTCGTTCGGTAGGCGTTATGGGTGATGGACGTAAATACGATTGGGTTGTATCGCTACGCGCTGTGGAAACCATTGACTTTATGACAGCACATTGGGCGCACCTGCCTTATGAGTTCTTGGGTAAGGTTTCTAACCGTATCATCAATGAAGTGAATGGTATTTCTCGTGTGGTTTACGATATTTCAGGTAAGCCACCAGCCACTATTGAGTGGGAATAATTCCTCCAGAAAAGCGTACTCCTTCGGTGAGTGCCCTGTTATGATTACTGCGAAATAGTCGGGGAGCCGATGCAGATTCTGCATCGGCTGAGATCGAAATTCGAGACCCGTCGAACCTGATTCAGTTAATACTGACGTAGGGAACTATGAGCACTTTGTCACGAGCCGAATAACAACGGCTAACCTTTGTAAATTCGATTACCGAACTTTCCAAACCACGGTCAAAGTCAGTTCCTGTATGTCTTGTCATAGGAGCGACCATGGCACAACCAATACAGAAACACACACAAGAAACGACGCTATTAAACATACCTGTTGTACTCACTATCGCAGGGTCTGATAGCGGTGGAGGGGCAGGCATTCAAGCCGACATAAAAGCGATATCGGCAACTGGCAGTTTCGCGTGTTCAGTTATTACCGCCATTACTTCACAAAATACTCAAGGCGTTTCCGCCATTTTCCCGATTCCACTTGATCACATCGAAAACCAGTTAGATGCTGTCTTTAGCGACTTGAAGATCGTGGCCGTTAAAATTGGCATGCTAGCCGATGCCGGTATCATCAAGATCGTTGCCAAAAAAATGCAGCAATACCAACCCAAGAGCCTTGTGATAGACCCCGTGATGGTGGCGACCAGTGGTGATTTATTACTTGAGCAATCGGCAATCAGCACATTAAAAGAAACGTTGATCCCTTTGGCTGACATCATTACCCCCAATTTATTTGAAGGAGCAGTGCTTACTGGCAAGCCGGTTCCTCAGTCTGAAGCAGAAATGAACGACATGGTGGCTGACTTACGAGCGTTGGGTGCAAAGGCGGTGTTGCTAAAAGGTGGGCATTTAGAACACGCTGAAAACAGCAATGATCTTTTGATCATGAAATATTCGTCAGAATTACTCAGTGCGAAGCGTTTTCCAACCCCAAATACCCATGGGACGGGTTGCACGCTCTCTTCTGCGATCGCTTCTTATCTTGCTCAAGGAAATAACCTGCACAAATCCGTGTATTTGGCTAAGCAGTACATATCGCAAGCCATTGGCTATGCCGATGAACTGGATGTTGGCCAAGGTCGCGGCCCAGTTCATCACTTTTTTACTGGCCACACTCATGTGCGCTAAGCCATTGCCGGTGCGATGATGCTTGAGAAATTTGAGGCATTGGTTGTTCACTTAACCTGATGAAAAATAGATTGAACTCTAAAAGCCTCAAGCTTTTTTGAGGCTTTTTCATATTTATCGACTTGCCTTCAAAGGGCGATGTCGCCGTACGATAATTGGTTTACATCATGATGAAACTACTCGCATTTTGACATTTAATTAATAAGTTTCACTGTCAACAATGGCTCGGCTATCCATACTATTTTCACCGTACCCACTAAGCAAAAAATAAGGGATTGATATGTTGAAAACAAAGCATTTAGCCGTGCTGATTAGCAGTGTCTTAGCCGCAAACAGTTACGCGTTAAATATCTTACCTGACCCTGAAAATTCCGCGGGTTATATTGTCTCTAAAGTAGAGCTACAAGCGGCAGAAAAAGCCAAAACAGCGGATCCTATGTATGCTATTTGGTCGGAAGCACTAGAAACGCGTTCGAATGCGATTGTTGAAGCAATAGTACCGGGGTTAAGTTCTAACCCTGAAAACGTCAAGCGTGTTGAACGGGTATTTCCACAGTACGAGTGGGATTTCTTAACTCAAATGGCGGCTCCCGAATACACCTATACGCGCTTCTTACGGGCAATTGGCAAATTCCCCGCGTTTTGTGGCGAATATACGGATGGCCGAGATTCTGAGGCAATTTGTAAAAAATCCATCGTGACGGCTTTTGCTCATTTCTCACAAGAAACGGGTGGTCACATTGCGAAAGACAACGTATCTGATAATCCGAATAGGCTTGAAGAATGGCAGCAAGCATTGGTTCATGTGCGTGAAATGGGTTGGTCTGAAGGGCAAAGTGGCTACACAACCGGTTGTGGCCAAAATGATTGGCAAAATGCTCGTTGGCCGTGCGCCGCTGGGCAAGGTTATTTTGGTCGAGGTGCGAAGCAGCTCTCTTACCATTTCAACTATGGCGCTTTTTCTGAAGTGATGTTTGATGGTGATGCCAAAGTACTACTCAATAACCCCGGGTTGGTAGCGGATTCTTGGTTGAATTTAGCTTCAGCGATTTGGTTTTTCTTAACACCTCAAGCACCGAAACCGGCAATGTTGCACGTAATTGACCGTACATGGACACCTTCGCAACGTGAAAGCGATGCCGGTATTGGCTATGGTTTTGGCACCACAATTAACGTTATCAATGGTGGCATTGAGTGCGGTGAGCAGAACAAAGATAAAGGTCAACCGGTTAATCGCATTCGCTACTGGGAAGGGTTAGCGGATCATTATCAAATACCGATTGAGTCAGATGAAAAGAATACCTGTTGGCAGCAAACGCCTTACGGTAGCTTAAATTTGAACGGTGCAACGGATGTGTTGTATACCAACTGGGATGGTAATTGGAAATATTACTCTGATCGCCCAGGTGGCTACTCGTTTGAATGTGAACTGGTTGGTTTCCAAACCGCGTATTCAGCCCTTGTTGCTGGTGATTACGAAAAATGTGTGACTAACTTTTATGGTTCACATTCTAGCTGGCCCCAAGTGCGTGTTGTGGATGCGATTGATCCCGGTACGCCACCAGAGCCACCAGTGGATGGCATCGTCGGCTGGGAAGCAACAAAGGTATATAACACGGGCGATAAGGTGAGCTATAAAGGCGCTACTTATGAAGCTAAGTGGTGGTCACAAGGTAATGAACCCACTCAAGGTGATCCTTGGAAGCTTATTACGGGTGAACCAACAGCGCCCACAACACCTGACCCTGTTGAGCCACCGCCAGTGGTCAATGAGCCAGAACCGCCCGTCACGCCAGAGCCTACGCCACCAAGCAGTGATTTTTCAAGCTGGGTTGCAGGGGTTACTGTTGCAAAAAATGGCGATAAAATTACGCATAATGGAAAGTGTTTTATGGCTAAAAACAACCCCGGAGTATGGGAATCACCCACGCAAAGTAACTGGTTTTGGGATGAAATAAACTGTCAATAAAGAGTGACATTTAGCAAAAGGAGAGCAGCACGATCGAATTCGGTTGCTCTGCTCTCTTTTTGAACAATCAAGTGGTTAAATTTACAATCTTAGTTTTCGTTAACGTTCTTTCCATTTTGTGTGCTACTCCACTAAAATCCGCGCGTAATTTTTATCAACATTTTTTAAGGTACTCGCGAATGTCTACTAAATTGGCCAATCCAGCGCCGCTAGGCCTAATGGGTTTTGGCATGACGACTATCCTGCTTAATATCCATAACGCAGGCTTTTTCCCTATCGACTCTATGATTTTGGCGATGGGTATTTTCTACGGTGGTTTAAGTCAAGTCATCGTGGGTATCATGTGTTTCAAACGTGGTGACACTTTTGGTACCACAGCGTTTACCTCTTACGGTCTATTTTGGCTCACATTGGTTGGCCTGATTGTCATGCCATATATGGGACTACCAGCAAGCCCTGCTCACTTTATGGGTTGGTACTTAACGTTGTGGGGCATTTTCACTGGTTTCATGTTTATCGGTTCATTGTGCTACCCACGTGCTAAACAAGTGGTATTCGGCTCACTGACCATTCTATTTGCTTTACTAGCTGCGCGTGATTTCACTGGTAGCGAACTTATCGGCACGATTGCTGGCTTTGAAGGCATCTTCTGTGGCGCAAGTGCGATTTATTTTGCAATGGCTCAAGTTCTGAATAATGAATATGGCCGTGTTATTTTACCGATTGGTGAAAAGAAAGCGCAAAACGCTGTTGTCGAAAAGTTGACGACACAAGAAATCGCAGCCTAATACGGGTTGATGAAAAAGAAAAAGGGTTAGCGTTTGCTAACCCTTTTTACGTTTACCTTGAATGCTTTTTGCTGATGAGCTTAGCTAATCCGTTAGGATGATGGTTGTTCAACACCCACGGAGCTTTCTTCTACAGTTGGTTCTTGTCCCGTTTTGCGTTTATATTTTCCTTCCCAATATGTCGCATTCTTAATGCCGAGTTTTACTGGGTTGAAAAGATACTCATCGACACCTTGTTTTTGTTGCTCTTCATAATCTTTGAGTGCTGCAATAGCTGGTTTAGCCATAAAGAAGATGATCAAAATCCCGACTATGTTTAGCCACGCCATCAAACCCACGCCCACATCACCCATTGCCCAAGCAAGGTTCGCGGTTCTCACTGTGCCGTAGAATACCGTTGCGATGATCACTACTTTAAGAAGGAACATCAGGCCATCGACTTTAAAGGTGCGGCGAATGTAAGCAATATTCGTTTCAGCAATATAGTAGTATGCCAAAATCGTGGTAAAGGCGAAGAAGAACAGAGCAAACGCAACAAAAGGTTTACCCACGCCCGGTAGTGCGCTCTCAATCGCCATTTGGGTAAATACTGGGCCATTGGCACTAATATCCGCCGCGATGTTCTGTACTAAAAATGCACCTTCTGCGCCGCCGTGTACGTTATAAGCACCAGTGATCAGAATCATGAACGCGGTTGCGGAACAGACCAGCAAAGTATCAATGTAGATAGAAAAGGCTTGCACTAAACCTTGCTGCGCAGGGTGATCAACACTCGCGGCAGCCGCAGCGTGCGGTCCAGTACCTTGGCCTGCTTCGTTTGAGTAAACACCTCGTTTTACCCCCCAACCAATCGCAGCACCAATACCTGCCATTGGTGTGAACGCATCACCAATGATCATGGCAAAAATACGTGGTACTTCACTGATGTTAAGCAGGATGATAACAAACGCAGTAATGACATAGGCCAAAGCCATAAATGGCACCACGACCTGTGTGAAGTTAGCGATACGCTTAACACCACCAAAGATGATGAAAGCTAAAATAATTGACACTACGGTACCAGTAAAAATCTTAGCAAAAGTGAAGCTACCGATAGTGGTTTCAATGATTGGGCCAGCCCCAAAAGCCGCTTCTACGGCATTACCAATGCTGTTGGATTGCACGCCAGGTAAAAGCACACCACAGGCAAAGATGGTGGAAATGGCGAAGATCCATGCATACCATTTTTGTCCCATCGCTTTTTCGATGTAATAAGCGGGGCCACCACGGAATTCACCTTCATCTTCTTCTTTATAAATTTGTGCCAGAGTTGATTCAGCATAAGCAGTCGCGGCACCAAAAAAGGCCACTACCCACATCCAGAAAATAGCACCAGGGCCACCAAAACCAATTGCTGCGGCTACGCCTGCAATATTACCCGTACCGACGCGTCCCGAAAGTGAAACGGCCAAAGCTTGGAAAGAGGATATCCCTTTGGTTGAGCTTTTTCCGGAAAGAAGAAGTCGCCACATTTCAAAAAAGTGACGGACCTGAACGAATCGGGTCACAATTGAGTAGAATAAACCCGCACCAAGGCATAAATAAATTAGCGCCGGGCTCCAGATTATTCCATTCAGAAAATCAACAAATGACTGCATATGCATTTCCCTGTTTTAGTAGTTTTGGTGAGTGTTGTGTTTGCTTTGTGGGCAACATATTAATCTTTTTGTAACTTAGATGTTAATTTATTTGTCTGTGAATAATCGTTAGCGTGATGAGGAACACAAAATGCTAATGAAATGTTAAATAATAGGTGGGTTAATTAGAATTGGCTAAAATTTCAGCGCATATGGGTTGGTCACCCGAAAGGTTGGAAATTAAATCCTCTCGGATGAATCATTATGCATAATAACTTTCCACTAAGGTTTAGCTAATAATAGGCATTTTCTATTGTGACTAGTTGATGAGGTAGCGAGAGAGATTCAACTCATGAATTGGTAAAGCACAAGTTTGCTCACTGACAATGTCGGCAAGAAGCTGTCCAGATCCGCAAGCCATCGTCCACCCTAAGGTTCCATGTCCTGTATTGGTGTAGAGGTTTTCAAATGGAGTGGAGCCTATAATCGGGGTCCCGTCAGGCGTCATTGGTCTAAAGCCTGTCCAAAATTCAGCTTGTGCTAAATCACCGCCTTGAGGAAAGAGATCGGTCACGACTTTTGCAATGGTTGCTTTGCGCGCATCAGGCAAGGCAGGATCAAACCCGGCTAACTCTGCCGTGCCCGCGACACGAATTCGATCCTCAAAACGAGTGATGGCCACTTTATATGTTTCGTCCATTACCGTTGAACGTGGGGACAGTTCAGCGTCGACAATCGGCAGCGTTAGTGAGTACCCTTTCACCGGATAAACAGGAATGGAGATACCCAATGTCGCCAGTAAAGCGGTAGAGTGACTGCCGAGTGCGACGACATATTTGTCTGCTTTTAGCTCACCTTTATCGGTTTGGACAGCGGTGATCTTTTTGCCTTCAGTGGTTAATGTTTTTATTTGTGTATCAAACAGAAATTGCACCCCACGGCTTTTCGCGAGCTCTGTTAATTGTTGGCAAAACAGATAGCAGTCCCCGGTTTCATCGTCGGGGAGGTACAAACCACCTCGCAATTTATCGCGTACAAGAGCAAGACCCGGCTCTTGCTTAATGCACCCATCGACATCAAGAAGCTGATAACGAATCCCACTTTGCTCGAGTAGTTTGATGTCCTTTTGTATCGCTTGTAGCTGTTTTTCGCTGCGAAATACTTGCAACGTTCCAAGCCGACGGCCTTGATATTGCAGGTTATGTTGCTGATTCAGGTCAGCCAAACAAACGCGGCTGTAATTGGCAATCGCCAGCATTCTGGCTTTATTGATGTTGTAACGATCCTGTTGGCAGTTCAATAACATTTTACCCATCCACGCCAACAGCTGTGGGTCGATAGATGGTTTTATTTTCAACGGTGCATGCTCTTCAAACAGCCACTTTAATGCTTTTTGTGGGATGCCGGGTGCAGCCCAAGGGGAAGAGTAGCCATAAGATATTTGCCCTGCGTTAGCAAAACTGGTCTCTTTTGCACCTTGTGATTGGCGATCCACCACCGTTACTCGGTGGCCCGCTTGTGATAAATACCATGCGCTGGTTAGCCCGATGACGCCGCTACCTAAGACGATCACGTCCATTACTTGCTCCTAAGATAGTTGTTGCACGTAGTTTTATTGCTTTACCTTTTATTAACAATCGATATAAATTATCACCAGTGTTTAGAATATCTATAAGCAAAAGCGATGAAAGGTAATACCTTATCCATATTGTCGACATTTGTGAAAGTGGCGCAATACAACAGTTTTAGTGAAGCAGCAAAGAGTTTACATTTAACGACAGGAGCTATTAGTCAGCAGCTTATCCTGTTAGAGCAGAAGATCGGTTTTAAACTATTTGAACGGCATTCTCGTGGCATTCGCTTAACTGACGAAGGACGAACTCTTGCTAGAGTGGTGAAGCAGAATATTCAAGATATTGAAAGTACTATTGCCTATCTTAATCAAAGTCGAAATATTAACGAAATCAAACTGAAGTCAACCCCATCATTTGCATTTAAATGGCTTGTACCTCGTCTAGAAAACTTCCATAGAAAACATCCAGATATCCAAATTCAAATATTCGCTGAGGGAGCGCTGGTAGACAGTGACCGACGAGACTACGACTTAGCGATTGATTATGGTCCATTGCCCTACAAAAAAATGAACGCGGAACTGCTATTTGAAGAGTACCTGCTACCAGTGATGAGCGCAGCCTACCTGCAAGCTCATCCACAATTACAGCATAGCCATTATCAGCAAGAAAGCTGGAATGGTGTTGTGCTACTGCATGATGCTATGCCGTGGGCAAATGCGTCGCGAGATTACGAATGGCTTTATTGGGCGTCAGAAATGGGGGTAGACATAGCGACTCAACAAGGTCATTTTTTCAATCGTACTGATATGGCGATGTCGGCCGCAGAAGCCGGAGTTGGAGTTGCGATGGCTAGAATGGCATTGATTGATAATGAATTAGAAACAGAGCGTTTGGTTTCCCCCTTTAAACCGCTCAAAGCAAATGCGGGCTATTATCTGATACATAACGGAAAAAATGATTGTATTGCGGCGTTTATTAGCTGGCTTAATCAACAAACCTAAGTTTAGAAAAAGTGACTTGTTAGAATTTATCGCCCTTAACCGAAGTGCAGGGCGATTTCATACAGTTAAGTTAATATGGTGTCTGAAGAGTCAGCTTATTGTTCTTTCTCTTTGAGCAATTCATTAAACTCAATTCTTGCTGCTTGTGCTGCCTCTGAGGCTTGTAGTTTATGCTCACGAGCAGCCATTGCTGCTTCTGTTAGACTTTGTATCTCTGTTAATTGATCTTCAGGAGCTTCCCCAAGTTCTAAACCATTCTCACCACGTGCCAGTGCTTCTAACCGAATCACTTTCTTCAACTTCCAGATTGCAGCTAGGCTTTCTCTTTCTTGTTCTGCCGCTGTCATTGCTTCATCTTTTAAGCGTTCGAATTTTGCTAATGCCATTCCCTCTCTTGACCAAGGGTCTACATCAGGGAAATCTTCGATATTGATGACTGGATCTTCGTAGCCTTCTTGGTGGGCTAAGTCTAGAGTTGCTGCTTTGATCCCTGAAATCATTAACATTACAGCAATGATGAGTAATGGCAAACCACCGACGATGGCTGCTGTTTGTAGGGTTGAGAGCCCCCCCATAAACAGTAAAACCGAAGGCATAAAGGATAGTACGAATGCCCAAAATAGACGATTCCAGCGTAGAGGATCTTCAGTCACATTATTTTGCACCACAGAAGCTAAAATAAATGAGATGGAGTCAAAAGTTGTTGCCGTAAAAATGATACATAAAATAGTGAAAACGGCAATCACTATGGTACTCATTGGCAGTTGTTCAAGTATGGCAAAAATCGCTTTAGTGGCGCCGTGTTGATTTAGAATCGATACCACGTCCAGCTGCCCCGTTAATTGCAACGATAATCCATAGTTACCAAGAACCATAAAATAGAGTGCACAGCCCATCGAGCCAAAGAAAATGGAACCTGCGACCATTTGTTTAATAGTGCGACCACGAGAAATTCGCGCAACAAATAAGCCCATGCTAGGTGCAAATACTAACCACCATGCCCAATAAAAAATGGTCCAATCTTGTGGGAAATGAGTATCTGAAAATGAGCCATATCCACCAAATGGTTCTGCCCATGTAGCCATGATAAAGAAATTTGACAGCATACGACCAATAGAGTCGAGGCCCGTTTCCAATATAAAGATCGTTGGGCCTGCGACTAAAATAAAGGCCAACAGCGCTAATGCTCCCCAGAAGTTGATGTTACTCAGAACCTTAATTCCGTCATCCATCCCTTTGTAGGACGAATAAGCAAATAATGCCGTACACAGTAGTAAGACCCCAATTTGGCTGGTGGTGGTAGAGGGGATTCCAAATAAGTAACTAATGCCTTCATTAATCAGCGGAGCTGCTAAACCAAGGGTCGTTGCTGCACCACCGAGTAAACCAAAAATGAACAAAACATCAATCAATTTACCTAATTTTCCGTAGCTTCTCGCTTCACCAATTACTGGCATTAATGCTGAAGATATTTTCAGTACTGGCTGCTTACGTACGTAGAAGAAATAGGCAATCGGCAGAGCAGGTATAAGATATATGGACCACGCTATTGGACCCCAGTGGAAAATGCCATATGTAGCAGCCCAGCGGATTGCTTCTTCACTGCCCGCTTCCAATTGGAAGGGAGGATTTTGATAATAGTATGCCCATTCGATGGTGCCCCAGTATAAAATACTGGCTCCAATTCCCCCACAAAATAGCATGGCGGCCCATGATCCCGTTGCAAATTCAGGTTTTTCGTCAGCATCACCAAGTTTTATTTGGCCAATATCACTGAAGATAATGTAAATCATAAAGAAAAAAGCCGCTAAACCAAGTCCAAGATAGAGAAACCCTAGTTTATCGGTCATAAAGGTTTTGGCGACGCTGATCCAGTATTCCCCTTGTGTTGGCCAAACCAACAGCGGCACGATTACTGAACACAGTAGAGCAAGCGCACCAAAAAAAGTGGGTTTGTCGATGAGTTCAAAGTGTTTTTTCATAAAATTCTCTAATATCCATTTTCTGAGAAAGAGCAAAAAGTCTCGTAAATTGGAGAGCAATACTATGAGCTTATCTGATTATGACAATTAGAATTTCATATGGTAACGACTCATTATATTTGTAATATATGTTTGGTGAATAAATAAGTAAGGGCAGGGTTATTCATTGGATGGAATGACTGTTCTGTTAACCTTTTATTTCGGTCATCTTATAAGTCTTTAACGTTTTAATCAGTATAAGTAATAAGGTATATGGCCGTGCTGATAGGCTAAATAGCGTCGGTATATTCAAATTAGCTGAAAATCATCAGCAAATTTGTTGTGGTTTCTATGCTCTTTTGGCGTAGTACACTGCTTAAAAATCAAGAGGAGTTATTTTATGTTTCATGCCCATGTTTATTTTGATCTCGCAGAGCAAGCAAAAGCACAGCGCGTACAACAAAAAATTGCCCAACAACGACATGATGTACAAGCCATGTTTGGCTTAGTACCAAGGCTTGTTGGCCCGCACTTAAAGCCGATGTTTGAAGTACACCTTGCTGACAATAGCCACGGATTTATTGAGTGGCTAGATGAACATCGGGAAGGTCTTAGCGTGTTAATCCATCCGGTTTCTGGAGACGATAGGTATGACCATTCTGAGGGACAAGTTCTGTGGTTAGGAGAGACTTTAGGGGTGAACTTAGCCGTATTGCGTTAGAGGATGCCTATCAAATTAATAGCCACAGTGAATTAGTGTTTAATGCTCATCTTGTCTAGTCTGTACAGAACGCAGCAGAAACAATAATCGTGGCAAGGTTTTGAAGAAAAAGGTTTTTCGAACAAGTCGTGACCGCAGGCTCATCACCTCTCGTTGTTATTGTATATACATGATGTTGTTCTAAGTTTTGTTGCATTTGAATTTAATACAGTGAATGTTCAGCCAATATCGACCGTGCTGAGTGTTTTTAGAATAAATCAAGCACACTTAAATAGCCGCAGTAATGCGAAGCAAGGAGAACGCAATGGAGAATAAAGGTATGAATTCGGGCGGTAAATGCCCTGTCATGCACGGCGGAGTAACCTCTGCTGAACTATCGAACATGGATTGGTGGCCAAAAGCACTGAATCTTGACATTCTTCACCAGCACGACGTGAAAACCAACCCAATGGGGGCGGATTTTAATTACCGCGATGCGCTAAAAACATTGGATGTTGATGCCTTGAAAAAAGATCTCAAAGCACTAATGACCGATAGCCAAGAGTGGTGGCCTGCCGACTGGGGGCATTACGGCGGTTTGATGATCCGCATGGCATGGCACTCCGCGGGTACTTACCGAATTGCAGATGGTCGCGGTGGTGCGGGCTCTGGCAACCAGCGTTTTGCTCCGCTTAACTCGTGGCCTGATAACGCCAATTTAGATAAAGCTCGTCGCTTATTGTGGCCAATCAAACAAAAATACGGCAACAAAATCAGTTGGGCGGATCTGATGATCTTGGCGGGTAATATGGCTTATGAATCCATGGGGCTTAAAACCTTTGGTTTCGCTTTTGGTCGTGAAGATATTTGGCACCCAGAAAAAGACACTTATTGGGGCTCAGAAAAAGAGTGGCTAGCGCCAAGTGGCGGAGAAAATAGCCGCTATTCCGGTGTGCGTGATCTAGAAAACCCGCTTGCTGCCGTGATGATGGGCCTGATTTATGTAAACCCTGAAGGCGTTGACGGTAATCCAGACCCGCTTAAAACCGCACATGACATGCGCGTCACTTTTGAGCGCATGGCAATGAATGATGAAGAAACCGTGGCGCTGACAGCGGGTGGGCATACGGTGGGTAAAGCGCATGGTAATGGTAGCGCTGCGAACTTAGGGCCAGATCCTGAAGGGGCGGACTTGCACGAACAAGGCTTGGGTTGGAATAACCACACCAGCCGCGGCATTGGCCGTAATACCGTCACCAGTGGTATTGAAGGTGCATGGACTACGCACCCAACCCAGTGGGATAACGGCTTCTTCCACCTGTTGTTTACCTACGAATGGCAACTGACGAAGAGCCCTGCTGGCGCGTGGCAGTGGGAGCCAATCAACATCAAAGAGGAAGATAAACCGGTTGATGTGGAAGACCCAAGCATTCGTTATAACCCTATGATGACCGATGCCGATATGGCGCTGAAGATGGATCCTGAATATCGCAAGATCTCAGAGCGTTTCTACAAAGACCCAGCGTATTTCTCTGAAGTGTTTGCGCGAGCTTGGTTTAAGCTTACTCACCGTGATATGGGGCCTAAAGCGCGTTACTTTGGCTCTGATGTTCCGGCAGAAGATCTCATTTGGCAAGATCCCATCCCCGCAGGTCGTAAAGATTATGATGTGGATGCAGTAAAAGCAAAAATAGCGGCCAGCGGCTTAAGCATTAGTGAGATGGTCAGCACCGCATGGGATAGTGCTCGTACTTTCCGTGGTTCCGATAAACGTGGTGGCGCTAACGGTGCGCGCATTCGCTTGGCTCCTCAAAAAGATTGGCAAGGTAATGAGCCAGAAAGACTCAGCAAAGTGTTGGCTGTTCTGGATAAAATTGCTGCTGATGCGGGTATTAGCATCGCCGATACCATTGTTTTGGCGGGTAACGTCGGTGTTGAACAAGCGGCCAAAGCGGCAGGCGTTAATATTACTGTGCCTTTTACTACCGGACGTGGTGATGCAACGCTTGAACAAACGGATGTGGAATCGTTTGATGTGCTTGAGCCACTGGCGGATGGTTTCCGTAACTGGCAAAAGAAACATTACGTGGTTAACCCAGAAGAGATGCTGTTAGATAAAGCGCAACTATTGCGCCTGACCGCCCCAGAAATGACCGTATTGATTGGTGGATTGCGAGTGCTCGGTACAAACTATGGCGGCAGTCAACATGGTGTATTGACAGACCGTGTTGGGGCGTTGACTAACGATTTCTTCGTTAACCTCACCGACATGAATTACACTTGGAAGCCAACAGGCCGTAACTCTTACGATATGGTTGAGCGTAAGAGCGGTAAAACAAAATGGACAGCGACTCGTGTTGATCTGGTGTTTGGCTCAAACTCCATTTTGCGCTCATACGCTGAGATTTACGCGCAGGACGATAACAAAGAGAAGTTCGTCAAAGACTTTGTCGCTGCTTGGACCAAAGTCATGAACGCCGATCGCTTCGACGTGTTGTAAACCCTCTTCACTCAGTAATCTTGATATTAAGGCCCTCTTAGCGAGGGCCTTGTTGTGCCTTGGTTTTCTCTCTAAACGGCTTGTTTATAAAAGACTGGTCCCTAAAAAACGAGTGTTTCTAAAAACAGACGGAACCTAAAAACAGACGGTATCTAAAAAATAGAGGGCATCTAGGAAGCATCACACAGCGATATATTTTATTGTAATTCCAAGTGCGCCAGTGTTTTGAAGTGCTTAAAGGTTTCGCATTGCGACAGACTTTTACCTAATTTTTTATTAATCAGCACTTGGAAAAGATCATACAGCCCCATCGCCTCTTCATAGTCACATTTACTTAAGGCGAGGAAAAAGATCAGATAGGCTTTTTCACCATTACCCCATTCAATTCCACGCGGTGCAGCGACGGTGTAAACCATCGAACGTTTAGCAAATAGTTCAATCGAGTGTGGTAGAGCAATGTATTCGCCCATCATGGTTGAAACCAAACTCTCTCGCTCTTGCAGTGAAGCTCGGTATCCTTCCTCTACCAACTCCGTTGATTCAAGATGCGAGCAAACCTGCTCAAAGAGGTGTGATTGCTCAATGATGTCATCAAGATAGAGAAATTGAGCCTTGGAAAAATACTTATCCAAAAGATAAGAGTGCGTGCGATCAACCAACACTTGTTTGCCCAGTTCTTCCAATTGATGTTGGGTAGGGAAGGGGTCAACCACAAAGCTCTGAATCTCTCTATTGGCTAAGGGCATGGTGGTAATAATGAGGTCCGCTTGCGTGGTATCAGCGGTGATCAACTGTTCAGGGGAATAAACCGTTTTCATATCCAATTGCGGATACTGGCGGCGGATGATCGCTTCTAGCCCAAGTGTCGCGGCATTACCTGCGTCGCAATACAGGAGCGCTTTGGGTGTACGGTGACCTAAATGGTAATTACGTTCAAGCCCCACACCAATGTGAATCACAAGATAGCCTATTTCGTGCTGTGTCATGCAGTAACCCGTCTCTCTGATCCAGTCTGCGATGGCCGATAAGGTAATACTGTAAGCGAGTGGGTAGTGCTGTTTGATATGCTCGGCCAATGGGTTAATTGTGGCGACATGATGTTTGACACGAATGATCATATGGCAGACGTGGTTGTGAAGATCGCGGCGTAATAGCGCATCGTCACGCACATCGTAAGGGTAATTTTGATAGATATAATCAAAGATGTGAGTGACTAGAGCATCGGCTTCATGCTGTACACCTTGGCTAAGGAGTGCTTGATTCGTCGCAATTCTTGCTTGAATGTGAATCGCCAAGGCGGCAATTTCATGGTTATTGGCGGGTAACAGCATCGGTAGCGCAGAAAATAACGCTTTGGCAATTGGTAGCGTCGTTTCATGAACATCGTTTTTAGAAAATTCGGTAAGCTCTTTGCCACACGCGAGCCTGTGCAGTGTGACGGCAGCATAAAGGGTTAACCAACGCAGCCCAATATCATTGATATAGAGTGTATGGTTGGTCAACACTTCACGAAAGCGCGCTGCAAAAATTTGCTGAGATTTTTCAGGGAAAATCGTACTAATAAAGCCCAGAGCTTGTTTTGTCTCTTTTTGTTCGATGTAGATAAGTTGTGTTAAACGGGAGCGAATCGCCATTTCTGGGCCTTGGATCAGCATGCCCAAACGAGGTTTACTTTCAATCGATAAACCAAACGTGGCCAGTTGGCTGCGTACATCAACCATATCATTTTGAATAACGGTGCGGCTTAGATTCCATGTCTCGGCCAATTCGTCAATTTTTACGCCTTGTTCTGCCGTCAAGAGCAGTACTTGAATCTGAATGATGCGCTCTTGACTGGTCCTTGGAATCGTTTCTGCATTTTGCACCCTCGACAAAAAATGCTCGAAAGTTGATGGGTTGTAGATATTGAGTTGGTAACCGGAACCGCGCTGGTGGAGAAGATGTGCGCCATGATTGACCATCACATTATTGAGCAGCGCGACATCGGTGCGTATGGTGCGTGTCGAAACATTAAGCCGTTGCGCAAGTTCGTCCTGAGTTAAAGGCGAGGCGGATACAGCATCCAACAAATGAATTAGGCGAGGGTGCGGTAGCTTGTACATCATCGATTCCCATTCCAGCATGAACAGCGCTATCTAAAAGGTAAAATGCACTAAAGGCAATAGATAGCCAACGCTTTGTTATGCCGGAGCACATGCTCCGGCGTCGGTGTTATGAATGTGCCAGTTGTTTTTGAGTCATGGCCAGCAGGGTTTTCACATCCTCGGGGCGAGTCTGTCCGGTCTGTTCATCGATGATTGAGCTATAAATGTGTGGAATGACTTTTTCGACCCCAGCATCGAGAGCGATGCGTAAAATCTCTTCAAAGTTGTTTAGATCAATACCACCCGTTGGCTCTAACCAAAAGTGATGACGAGCACAGGCGTTGGCAACTTCTTGGTACTCAGCTTTGCATTTTAGCCCCTGCATTGGGAAGAATTTGACTGAGCTGCAGCCCATATCTTGCAACATGGCAATCGCGGTATCAACGGGAACAACCGCTTCTTCCATGCCGGAACTTTTCGGGCCAGTTGAGATTTTAACCAAGCCAACAGTGCCTGATGGTGAAATCAAACCATTCACGATAGTGTGATTTTGACCCAGCGCTTGACGCGTAGCCCCCACACCAGTGAAGACTTGATTAACATGCTGAGGCTGCAGTATTCCGGCTAAAGCCGTCACCATATCCGATTGTTTGGGATCCCCTGCGCCAAGGCCAATCGATAAAGCATTCTCGATTTTTTCAGCGCACGCTTTCATATCAGCTGCAGCGCTTGCAGTATCTGGGTAATCTTTCGAGAGCATACCGACCAACACATGGCCTTGTGCGGCTTGGTAGACTTCAATCGCATTATGATGAGAGCCCGCCAGCACATTGAGACATACACGGTCAGCGTAAAAATTAGGGCTTAAAGACATTCTAATGACTCCTGATTCAGTTGGTTCATGGCGCTAAGGATAAGTTCAAGTTGATGAGATGAAACACTGCGGACATCAAATTCCACCGAACCTTCATTGGATTTGTAAGCGCGGCAGTAAATTGCTGGGTTACCATTTTGGAGGCGTGTGACGGCTTGATTAGCGCTGATACCAAATTGTTTGGCATCAAAACTCACTTCTGCACGTGCGATATCTCGGCCTGCACTGTCCCAAACCACGCGCGCGCTTATCCCTTCAATACGGTTTAACCCCTCGATAAATGGCATCATTTTATCCACCATTTGTTGGCCGGTTTCTGGTTGGCGGCTTAAGTACAACTCAATGGCATGCGTTAGGCCTAAAATGCCTTCTTTACCGACTTTCATCGCACGGCCAATCCCTGCAGATTGCTGCTTAACCCATTCCACATATTGATGTTTCCCAATCACTAAACCGCTGGTTGGGCCTTCAATCGCTTTCGCACCACTGTAGATCACCAGATCAGCCCCTTGCTGATAATAGAGTTGTAGATCCTCTTCTGCTGCTGCATCAACAATCAGCGGAAGCTGGTGGTCTTGAGCCACTTTGGCCGCTTGTGGCACGGTTAACATGCTTTTTTGCACACAATGGTGCGATTTAATGTAGAGAATGGCGGCGGTATTGGGGGTGATTGCCGCGGCTAATTGTTCTGCGCTGCATTCATTAGCCCAACCGGCCTCAATCAGGTTACCGCCGCCAAGATTTACCATGCTGCCAACCGGGGCACCATAATTGACGTTATGCCCTTTGGGGATCACAATATCCGTTGCGATCGAGTGCGTTTTTGCATGCAGATGCTCAAGCAGATAAGGGTTACCACGCACAATGACTGCCGCGACACTCTGTGCAATCCCCGCTGAAGCACATGAGACCACGACTGCATTTTCAACTTGCAGCAAACGAGCAATATATTGGCCGGTTTTGTTCACCAAATCGCTCATTTCAAAGTAGTTGTTCATCCCAAAACAGACAGTCTGTTCCACTTCGGGTTGCGGAGTAGAAACACCAAGAGCTGTCATACGGCCAGATGCGTTGATCACTTGTTTCAAGTGATATTTTTCAAGAATGGAAGACATAATGCTGTTGTCCTTGTTCAGTCAATACAAGCTTGCCGTCAATAATGGCAGCAAGAGGCGTAAATCTCTGTTGTCCAGTTCGATGCTGGTGATGAGTATCGGTGTAGTTAACCGATGCTTTATTGATGGTGTAGAGCGTTAAATCGGCATCATAGCCTGCAATTAAGAGCCCCTTTTTCGCTAGGCGAAGTGCTTGCGCAGCTTGACTCGTCACGCGCTCAATGATCTGCTCATGGGATAATCCGAGCGTAAAAAACATCGACATCAGGTGGGCAAGACCGTAAACCGGGCCATTGAGCCGGTTCTTACAGTAAATGTCAGAACTGATCGTATCGGGCAAAATCCCTTGTGCGATGGCCTGCTCAGCCACCTCAAAACTGAAACTGGCACTGCCGTGGCCGATATCAAGTTTCAGGCCTCGAGCTCTGGCCTGCTGAACGCTGCTTTTTATTTCCCCATGACAATCAAGAATGCGGTTAGGCTTGCCATTAAAGCAGTGAGTGAGAATATCGCCTTTGCCCAGTAGAGCGACAATCTCATCCAAATCTGGCGGCGCATTACCGACGTGCACCATCAATGGAACGCAGCCGCATTGCTGCTGTAATGCTTTGGCTGCATGAAGTGGCATTAAGCCATTGTGGCCGACAACACTACCGCTCATGCGTGCTTTTAAGCCGACAATAAATTCGGGATGACGAAGCAGTGCTTGCTTTGCGCTATCCAGATCAATGTCGTTAGCATCGGCCAGTTCATTTTGGCGCAACAAGCCAATTTTCGAGATGTTAAGTAGTGCGTGCACATGGGTTGTGCATTGCGCTGCAAGCTGCGCAAAATCATCCACATCGTTTGTGCCTGTGCTGCCCGCATCAATGACAGTCGTCACGCCACCGGACACCCCAACGTTATCGGGGTGGTCGTTATAAATAGGCGAGTTCGGATAGCAGTGAGTGTGGCCGTCAATCCAACCAGCACTCACAAAAACGTCATGATCTAAATCGACGGTCTGTTTTGCCAATGAACCAGCAAGATCGCCCACCGCCGCTATTTTGTTGCCCTGAAGGGCGATATCGATACTACACCCACCCGCTTGTTGGGCATTTTTGATCAGGATGTCATACATAATTTGCATCTCACGCTCTTCGCTCATCGGCGCGAAGAGCGATTCTCAGTAGAATTTAAACCCCAGCTTGTTTTACAGTGCGATAGGAAAAAGAGCTCCTAACGCCATCGCTCCGAGAATGGCACCACCCGTAATCGGTTTACCCCACACATAGAAAATCAATGCACCACCTAGAGAGCCGATCCCAATTGGGATAGAAGCGGCCATCGCAGATAAAATGATCAATGGTCCAAGAAAACGGCCGGAGCTATTGCCGGCCCCCATCATTACGTCAGCCCCGTAGGTTGAATCGCTTTGGTTGATGGTAAATTTACGTGCCAGCACAATTAAGCCACCAATCGCCAAACCAGCGAGCATGCCTGTGATTAACGAAGCGGTGAAATTTTCAAGAGGATAAACAATGCCAGCACCCAGTAGTAAAGCTGGAATCCCTAAACCCACACCGGTTTGCACTGCGCCACCGATATCCAAAATGCCCACGAGCGAACCTTCAATGATGCGTGCAAACAGAAAGCTTGCACCAAAAGCGGCCACCGCACCGTACGCGCCTGTATCCATCCCTGCTCGCAGCATGGAAACAAACGCCACTTCGTTAAAAGCACCGACACCGTATAAGTAGTACATGTGCGTTCCGGCAAAAACCCCGGCTGAAAGCAAGCCCACGAAAATCGGGAAAGACCAGTCGGCATACCAAAAGTTGTGTTTCATTTTTTCGTCCATGGTCAACTCCTTATTTGCCACTGATCATGAGATGGATATTTTCAAGCCACAAAGGAACTTGCATATGGAAAGCTTCGATAAATTTCATGTCGAACCCGCGGAAGAAAGCACTTAACGCAAACAGTGCAATAATCGCCGCCATCATGATCTGGGTTACTTTGTTCCAACCACTCTCTTCAACACCTTTACCAATCAAAATACCCAGCACCAAACCAGGAACGGCGTTGCCCATAATCATCTGAGCTAAACCACCAAAGATAGTGGCCCAAAAGCCCGATTTTTTACCCGCTTCAATTGCCGCTAGCCAGAAAATAACCGGCATGACGGTATTCACCAGTAAGTTTGCCGCAGGTACTAATACCTTTACCGCCGTGACTTGCAGCGCCGCAGGAACGGCCGCCGCCGTTGAGTTAAGAAACGCAACCACAATCGCACCGATAATGGCGCAAGCAATGCCCATTCGTTTTGGATCATGTAAGGTAGTGGCAAGGTCGCGGTTTTTTATCATCAGCGCCGCCGCGCCCCAGTTCGGGATGATGCGGTGGTCAACATCTTGAGTGAATGCCCCTGCCGCAACCGTTGAGGCCCAAGCATTAAAGAAGAATCCAAGCCCAAAAGAGAAGTGAGAGGCAGGGTCGCCTTCACACGAGTTCAACTCTCCCAGAGTACGAAATGCACCCATACCTTGGATAGTTGGAGCATGGAACATCCTTGCCGCGCCTACTCCAACGCCGATACCGACTAAGCCACCAATGATGATGGACTTAAAGAGAATGATAAGAAACATGTCAGGGATCCTTATAGTGACCTGTTAACGTTTGAAATCGACCTGTTCCACATCGATGTGGGTCAGGCTGACCGTAACCTCTAGCTTGACGCTGTACTGGCGTCGATCTCTTGCAAGAAAGAAGAAAAGGAATTTCTCTCGCGTTACTTTCTCTTCTGCTTGCAAAACGTTGACGTCTAACGGCTCAATCCGGAGGAGAACTTTTGCGTTATTCTTAAGCAACGTGGGTTGTACTTGGCTTAAAGCCGCGGCAAAAGCCTGCTGCTTTGTTTCGCCCTTGCCACTCACGGTTACCTTAGTGGTTAACTGCTCTTTCATGCTTTGACGCCATGCTTAGCCACAAACGCCTTCACCAGTTTTTCGCCCAGCTCTTCTTTATCCATAAAGCCGAAACCCAAAACCACACAGCCTTCATTGATCGCGGTTATCCCTTCCTCAACAGAGCGCATACCATAACGGCATTGATAGCCATATTTTGTTTGTGCTGTGATAGCACCTGCGCCGCCGCTGCCGCAAAAAGAGATCCCTAAATCGGCTTGCTGCTGATGCATGACATCACCTAACTTCATGTCTGCGGCCATGCCTGGAATAACGGTCACTTCAGCGCCTGCCGCTTGAGCACCTGCTCCTACTTTCTGACCTTTGCCCATGCGATCACCAATAACGACTTTGATTACTGACATGTTGTTTCTCCTGCTGTTGGGTTTAATTCGTTTTCTTTAGCTACTTCAAAATGGACCGAAAGCAGATGCGCTTCTTCATAAGCGAGGTTCTCCATCCAACGACACACTTGCTCGGCCAAGGTGAAACAAATAGGAGAGATTTCATCAAACATCTCCATATCAAGTTCAGGCAACGATTCACCGCTAAACGAGCGCCAAACCATCGCTTTGATGTGTGTTTCGAGCATTTTTTTCTGTAGCGAATCGGGGTAGATAGCGTGTGAATTAAGCAAGGCAATGGCTCGTTCGGTGAGCGACAAGCCAAGCTCTATAATCTGTGCATCATCCATGCTAATGGGTTGAGAGTTTTGCACCGTGGGATTCTCCAAATGTTTAGCTTGGAGAAGAAAATAGCGTAAAAGGGATCAAGGGTGGATAAGCCCTATTTCCACTTCCAAATGGAAATAAACCGTGGCTAGTAACATTCGCGCGGTTTTATGTGATGTGTGAAGAGGATTTATGGGAGTAAATGCGCTGAAAAGGTGATTTGAATCGCTATTTTAAGCGCAAATTTATCGTCTCTTTATTTGCTGCATGTCACAAAACAACTGGTGGTTATTTTGGTTTTATGTTTATTTTCCCAATCGAGCGTCAGGAAGCACGCAATATTAACGGAGGATAGCTTTGAGCCGAGCAAAAGTACGCATGCTGTCGGTTGCGAGCATAGGAGCGTAGTCAGCGTTTTGTGCCTCAAGCTGATAATGGTTTGGTCCTATTTTGCGTACTACGCGTAGCAAGTAGTGGTTATCACCCGTTTCATCTTGAGTTTCAATCGCCATGACCAGATTAGAAATTGAACCTGCGCTCTTTGGTGTGACCCATTCAAGTAGTAGTAAATCACCATCTTGAATCGGTTTTTTACCTCCATTCATTGAGTTACCTGAAGCGGGGGCAATGAAATGTCTTGTTGGATCAAGCTTACCGTAACCAGCGGCGACTAAATATTGCTCTTGAGTATCATGACTACCTTGCTTGAAATGACCGCAAGCAATTTTTAGATCGGGGTAGAGGGGCAAATAGGTACCTTTTTCGCCTGCTTGGTTTGGCAACGGAAGGATCTTTGCCGAAGTTTGGATTGGCTTCGAGTTTGAGTGTGCTTCTTGCTTACTGACTCGCTGTATGTATTCGGCAAAGCGCAAATCGACAAGTTCTTGAATAAAATCATGAAGCTGTGGCAAATCGGCATTGTCTACAGCAAAAGTGGGTACAAAGCGATGATTATCCACCTTAAACCATGCATGGCCAGAAGAGTCTGGGCTTGTAAACGCTTTGACTGGGTTTCGATTCCAGTAATTTAGCCATTCGGATCCTGTGGCGCTAAATTGCTTGGCTTGTTCGGTGAGATCTCGTCGCATCAAATCAGGTCTACGTGATAACACTTTATGACTTTGAATCGCTAGCTCATTCAATGTTGGGGGCTTTCTCAAACCATCAAGCTCTAATAGTGCTTCAAGTAAAACGGCTTTAAAGCATTTGCTCATCGCTGTGATTTCGACTGCTTTGAGCAAAAACTCGTCATATTTCGTCAGTCGTTGAGTCAGTGCTAAGTCACTTTCTTGGTCTGCCACGAACCTAAACCAACTTTTCATCGAGCGGCGTACTTTGCTGAGATCATAGCCATGGTGGAAAAATTCGGCGGCACTTGGTCGGTGTGCGAGTTGATGCTTGAGATCTTGGTAATCTTCAGCCGCAGTTGAACGTATCTGTTTTGCTAAGGTTTGCCAAAATTGCAGCAGTTGTGGATCAAAGTTGACATAGCAACCGGCCGCTAACGAAGTGGTTTGGTTGGTCGTTTTGACTATTTCTTTCAGTGAACCCACATTGAGTAGGGTTGCGGGCCGATTTAAAAATGAAGAGTGATTACCGATAAAATCTAACACCATTAATTGCTGTTTACCTGTACTCGGAGATTGGCGCAAACCGCGGCCTAATTGCTGTAAAAAGAGTATTTTTGATTCGGTGGGACGAATCATCAAAATGGTATCAATCGCTGGTAGATCGGTTCCTTCATTGAACAGGTCGACAGAAAAAAGAATGTCGATACTTCCTTCATTCAACTGTTTTAGGGCGTCGTTTCGACGTATTCGAGAGTCACTATAGACGGCGATAGCGCGAATGCCTTGTTTGGAAAAGTATTTCGCCATGTAATCGGCATGACGTTTAGAAATACAGAAAGCTAATGTGCGCTGTTGTTTTCTGCCAAACCAATGTTGATAAATATGTTCGGCACGCTGCTTGGTTGCAAATGCACTGTCCAAAGCTGTGGGGTCAAATTTACCATTGCGCCAAGGGATTTCTTGATAATCGACGAATTGATCGTAAATACCGTAGTAATGAAATGGCACTAAAATTTTCTCATCAATGCCATGCACCAAGTTACGCTCAAACACTAAATTGTTGTCGCAAAGCGATAATATATCGGCTTGATCAGAGCGCTCGGGTGTTGCGGTTAAGCCTAAAAGAAACACTGGTTGGAAATAAGCGAGTAAATCTCGGTAACTACGCGCACTCGCGTGATGAAATTCATCGACAACAATATAGTCAAAATCATCGGCTTTGAAGCGCGCTAACTGCGCTTTTTTACCTAAGGTGGCGACTGAAGCAAAAAGATAATCAGCTTCCTCTGTTTTTTCAGCTCCGTTGTATAAGCCAGTTTTAGCGTTAGGTATTAATTTACTAAATGTGCTTTCAGCTTGAGTCAGAATCTCTTCTCGATGGGCAACAAACAAGACGCGTTTTGCTTGCATCTGTTGGGCATCAAAAGCGGCTAACCATGTTTTTCCCATTCCAGTCGCTAAGACAACCAAGCCACGTACATAGCCTTGCTCACGGCTCTGGTTTAGCGCTGATAAAGCCAACACTTGCATTGAGTTTGGGGTAGGTATCTCCGGTGCTTCATCGGCTCCATCCAACAGTGTTAATGAACGTTGCGTTGACAGTTTTTTGTAGCGCAGTAAGTAGTCGTCTATCCAGTGATGGGAGAGAGTCATACTCTGTTCATGAGAAAAAATAGCTGAAAACTGCTCACGAATATATTCAAATTCTTGCGCTGCGGGTGAAGTGGCTGGTTGCTCAAAATCGTGGCGTAAAGCCCACTCATAGCTTTGTAGTAATGCTGTTTTACTGATGTTATTTGAACCGACCCAAGCACACCCTTCACTGATGATCCCTTGTTCTGTTTTAACAAAAATGTAGGATTTCATATGAAAGCTATGTTGACTTTCACAAGTAAAAATACGGCATTGCGCTCCACGTTCCGCCAATATCATAAGGCGTCGTAATGCGACTGGGTGGGTTATTGCTAGATAGTCCGAAGTCAGTAATTTGAGTGAGGCTCCACTTTTTAGAGCGTCAAGAATAGGGTCAAATAGTAAATCCAATCCGGAAGGTTGAACGAAAGAAACCGAGATCTCTATTTCACTAGCGTGGTTAATGGCTTGGATTAACTTAGGAAGTAGCGGGTCTTGTTTCCCTCCCGCACTTAATTTTGGACCGCTATATAAAGTGGCTAGACCCTTGTTTCTATGAGCGCTCATCGCTCTTCACTTTTTATTAAAATAGCATTCAACCACTGTTCGTTTTGGCGATCCGTTCTTAAATCATTGGTTATCCAGATTTTTGCCACATTCAATGGGGCATGAGCGATCCACTGTGCTAAACGTTGTTCATCACCGTTGGTAAATCGACGGCCATCACGTTCCACTTCCCCTGTTCCATATTTAAAAGAACAATATAAAGGGGCTAATGGTTTTAGCTGAGAAGCTAAATGAGTAAAGGTATCTGGAAGATCCAATTCACCAACATGCAGTAACGATGCGCAAGCCCAAATACCATCAAAAGATTGATCACTTTGAAAATCAGCAAAGGTTGAAACGGTGGCCGGAATTTGAAGCAGTTGAGATGCTAAGCTTGCTAATTCTTCACTGGCGTCAAATGCCACCACTTTATAACCCTGCTCAATGAAACTTTTTGCATCTCTGCCAGAACCACAACCAGCATCAAGGATGATGCCCCCTTTTGGAATATGGGGCGTAAAGTGTTCCATCAGCGAATGGGTATCTACTTCTTTGGTTGATGCAAAAAACAGTTGGGCATTTTGGTTGTAGAACTCGATAGACATAATCGCTCCTCAAAGTGAACGCTATTCTAACTATCTAATACCAAAGGCTCAATTGATTGCAGTACAAGTGTGATCAACTGAGTTGTTTTAAGTTTTTCGTGCGCAGACAGTTAGCCTAAAGTCGCCATAGAACTCAAGTGATGTTCTATTCAATAAGAATGACTAATTAACCATTAATATTATTAATTTCACTTATTCCACAGAGGGCTTTACTCTGCACTTCGGCTTCAATTTGAATGAGAAAGAAAAATATGACAGCGATTACTGATTTAGAGGTTTTACTGCAATCCATGTCACCCGAGTTGGTGGGCGGAAGTTATGTGTTTTGTACTGTGCAAGGGGCATTAGCCGATTATTTGCATTTAGAACCCGTGGCGACATTTCAAGAGCGTGAAGGGCTGACCTTGGTCGTTGAGCAGCAAAAAGCCGTTGCGGCGCAGCTCGATTTTGAATCGGTATTCAGCTTAATTACGCTGACGGTTCATTCAAGTTTAGAGGCGGTGGGTTTAACGGCCGCTTTTGCAACTAAGCTAGCTTCGTATGACATCAGCGCTAATGTGATTGCGGGCTATTATCATGACCATATTTTTGTGCAAAAAGAGAAGGCAGAAAAGGCGATGGCAGCACTCAAAGAGTTCGCACAATAACGATTTCCTTGCTACCTGCAACTCCAAGTTGTTTGGTTATAAATATTCAAAATAGCATAGTTTGATGCAACCAATCGGTTAAGTGTAGAGGATAAGTGTATGAGTAATATGGTAATGAAAGTGAAGACGGCATCTGGTCGGCAAGTGACCTATCACCGGAATTTAACGGCGCTGCGCCAGTCGTTTGACCAAGCAGGGATTCGCTACCAGTTGATTGAGACGAAAGTGGTTGCGGTTCGTTCTCCTCGCTGAATGAGTTAGCGTACGTCAGTTAATTTTCATTCAGGGATGATTGAATGTGTCAAAAGGGGAGTGGTGATGCGTTTGTTGAGTTTGCAGTTTTGTTTCCAAAATTGAGAAACATATTTTCGAGAATAAGCGTGTATTGATAAGAGTCTTTTCTAGGATTTATACCGAATGCCGTGATATTATCCTGCGCCCAACGGCTAGGTGGTGGGTTTATAAACCACTACTGGCCTTATTAGTAGCAGATAGTTTCATTGTTGTGGATGATGATTCTATGTAAAAAGAGACCATATTTTGCTTGATATATTACGCGAAGTATTAGGATGGACATCTGTCGCATTCTATATATCACTCACTATTTTTAATTCGATGAAGTTTACTCGCTATGCTGCATTTGCTTCGGCTGCGAATGACATTGCTTGGTCAATTTTGATGGGCTGGTGGCCTAAAGTCATCCTTAACCTGTCGGTTGGTGCCATTAACGCCTATCGATATGTGAAAGATTTTACTAACACCAGCAAAATGGTGATCAATTCTGTTGCGGCTTTGATGGCGAGCGGTATTCTTTATATTGCTTATGTGGCCGTAAGCAGCTTTATCAATAACCCCACACTTGCCGAAGCCTTGCAGTTTGGCGATCTCGCGTTAATTTTGTTGGCACTGTATATGACTGACCTGAAAAGGTTCCGTTTGCTCATGTTCTTATCGGGGTTTGTTGGTATGGCTGCCTATTTCGGTAACCCACAAATGATGATCATCAAAGCGTTGGTTATTGGCATTATGGCTTACAAGCTTTTCCGCGCCGATAAACTCACGACAGTCGCTACCCATCAGCAACAAACGAATGCATAACTGCGGGTGTGTAAACTGACCTCCGCATTTGTACAAGAGAAACATCAGGGTGGCGTCCTAAGTTGAGATTGGTGCGCTTTCTATTTATTGAGCGATAGTCATTGAGTTGCGATTGTTTAGAACCACCTGGCAAAATCATCAATTTCCTACTTCAAAAGGAACTGAACCCGCGTCCATGTATTCCTAAATCATTTAAAAATACTAGCTTGTTATAGCAATTCAATCTAAAGCAAGAGCGCTGATACTGAGCATTTTACCCATCCTCACCATCTATCAATAGCGATTTTAACGCATCGGGAGAAGAAGGGAGCAGCCCGACTTTTAAGCCAAATGGTTTGAGTTGCCAATAGGCGACATCGTGCCAAACTTGAGCAAAACATAGTCTTGTTCATCTGAACTAAGGTCTTCAATATCTAGGTATTTAACCCAGTACCGTCTACTAGCGCCGCTAGGCATAATATCGTCTAGAAACTTTAACCATCCAGGTTTACCCATGTCATTAAAAAAGAATGAGACAGGGTGGTTGAGTGAAACAGCGTGAAAGTCATCTTTATCGTGATGTTCTAGCGCATAGTCGCTGAGGTAGTTGAGTTCAGTTACTCGGAAATTATGTTGGCTACTTTTAGGGAACGAGATAATACCAATATCTATCCATTCACCTTTGATAAAAGCTTGTACGGTTAGTTCTTCCATCGACAACACCCTACTTATCAATGAGTCAAGTTTTACTCTTAAAGTCATTTTCTTTTAAGTTGTGAGTAAATTGTTACTCGTAATCTGTAAGTCAAAAGTTTTGATGAGCAGAATGGATGATTTCAGCGATGAAAGCTGCGATAGGAAGTAGGGCGTTAATAGTTTGTACAGTGATGCAAGTTGTTCGTAATAAATGAACAGTTACCTTGAATGAACAAAGTGGTTGAGGTGAGCTGTAGCAGTGTTACGTAAGTGAATCTCGATGAGACTCCCTGAACCACTTAAAGCTAGATATGACAAGGGATTAGAAAAGAAAAAAGACGTCCGGAGACGTCTTTAAACTATGATTGGTGGAGCTGGCGGGATTTGAACCCGCGTCCGAAAATCATTCATCATTGGTACTACATGCTTATTCGATCTTTAATTTCACCATCAAACTGCGAACCGACACGCTATCTAATGGCTATCCTGAATTAGTTTTAATGCTTTGTCTCTCAGGCGGGAGACGCGGCACGAGCTTGTTTGGTTTTGACTCTCTGTTGTTCCCCGTCTTACGAGCGGAAGCTAGGGCAGAAAGGCTCTTGGCAGGTTATTAAGCTGCTAGTGCGTAGTTTTCGTCGTTTGCGACTATTTTTTTGCGGCTTTTAACGTGGCAAACCGCCCCACGGCATGCACCTCAGACTGCAAAATTCCCGTCGAATCCAGAATCAGCCCCAAGTGTGTTGACGCATACTACCAGAAAACCTTTGTCTGTCTAGCTTTCTGCGTCTAAGTGGTCAAGATTAACGCAATGAGCTCTTCATTACGCGTGCTTTCTCTCTTGCCCAATCTTTTTCTTTTAAATCATCACGTTTGTCATGCAGTTTTTTACCTTTCGCTACACCAATTTTGATTTTCACCCAAGAGCGAGACCAATACAGTGATAGTGCGATAAGTGTCATGCCTTCACGGTTGATGCGTCCATAAAGGTTGTCCAGTTCACGGCGGCTGATTAACAGCTTGCGCACGCGAGTTGGGTTGGCAACCACGTGAGTGGATGCTTGCTGCAGTGGCGTTATTGTCATTCCGGAAACAAAGGCTTCTCCGTCTCGCATGAAAACGTAGCTTTCTGCGATATTCGCTTTGCCTTGACGAAGAGATTTGACTTCCCAGCCTTGGAGCTCCATGCCTGCTTCTACTTCATCTTCGATAAAGTATTCGTGGCGAGCTTTTTTATTTACAGCAATGGTATTGCTACCTGCTTTTGAGTTTGATTTTTTCTTTACCATAGTGGTGGCATTATACGGCTTGGTTTGAGCTTAGGAAATCCTTTTATTTGCGTAGGATAAGAATAAAAGTAAAATTGTTACACACCAGACTCTTTCGGTGGTGATGAGGAGAGAATATGAAGCAAGTCAGTCGTTCTGCTTTAGTGTCTTTTAGTGCAGAACAAATGTTTAATCTCGTGAATGACGTTGCTCGTTATCCTGAATTTTTGCCAGGTTGTTCTGGTTCTCGCGTTATTGAATCTTCCGATTTGTCGATGGTGGCTTCGGTGGATGTTTCAAAGGCAGGGATAAGTAAGACGTTCACAACGTCGAATGTGTTGGTGGCCAGTGAAGCTATTTTGATGAATTTGGTCGATGGTCCTTTTAAGGCTTTAAAAGGCGGTTGGTATTTTACTGCACTTGATGAACAGGCCTGCAAGGTTGAACTTAAACTGGAGTTTGAATTTTCGAGCAAAATGGTGGAATTGGCTTTTGGCAAGATATTCAACGACTTGACTAGTAATATGGTTAACGCATTTACCAAACGAGCGAAACAGGTGTATCAGTAATGAGTATTGAATCTGAGATGATCCATGTTGAGGTAGTCTATGCATTGCCTCATGAGCAAAGAGTACTGAATTTGGTGGTAGATAAAAACTCAACCGTCGAAACGATAATTCAACAATCCGGTGTGCTTGAACTCTACCCAGAGATTGATTTATCAAAAAATAAGGTCGGGATTTTTAGTCGTAACGTTAAGCTAGATTCGACGGTCAGAGACCGTGAACGCATTGAAATTTATCGTCCGTTATTGGCCGATCCTAAAGAGATCCGTCGCAAGAGAGCCGAGCAGGCAAAAGCGCAACAGTAAACTTTGCTGCGGTATTGGGTGCAAGATAAAGGGCTCGTTATGAGCCCTGTCCGTTAGTGTCACTCATTGTGAGGTGCGCTCTGGGTATCATTTGTTTGAACGTGTTTTCGTTCAGTTTACGCCTTCAAAAAACCGTTCGCTAGCAGGGTAGTCGCCACTGATTTCCATCAAAGCACCTGCGGTATTAAATGTCGCAATCAGGTTTTTCTGTATCGATTCTTTGTGGCCTTCCGTGTGGTGATAAATGTAATACCAAGTATCGGGATAACCGTTTTCAATAAGCATCGGCGACCCCATGACAAACCTAACCTGTTCTTTGCTCATACCGAACTTGAGTTGATCGACGGCTTGCTGTTCAACGTAGTTGCCTTGGTTAATATCAATACGATAAACGAGTTTTTCTAATAAAGAGCACCCAGTCAGCATTGTCATTGCTAAAGGGACTGCGATTAACCACTTTTTTAACTGCATATTCAAAATTCTTTGCCAATAGGTCGTAAAACTGGACTGATAATAAACAAGCTCGCAGCAGAAGTAAAAAATAGACTGAGCTACGAGCTAGTTGAGACTGCAAATTTTGAGTTTGGTTGCAAACCTAAAAAGAAAAATGTCAGCTTAGGCGGCGATCAGCAGTTCTTTCGCATTAGCAAGGGTAGATTCGGTGATTTGGCTACCCCCTAAAAGACGAGCAAGCTCAGCGACGCGTTGTTCATTATCTAATCGTTTCATTTGTGTTTCTGTCTTTCCTGCTTTGGCTTGCTTGCTGACAAACAGTTGTTGGTGCCCGCAGCCTGCCACTTGTGGTAAGTGAGTCACACACAGTACTTGAGTTGATTCACCTAATGTTCTTAGCATTTTTCCGACTACCGCTGCTGTCGGGCCACTGATACCAACATCGACCTCATCAAAAATAAGGCTAGGAGTGTCTACTTTTTGAGCGGTGATCACTTGGATTGCTAGAGATATCCGTGACAGTTCTCCGCCTGACGCGACTTTAGCGATAGGCTGCAGCGGTTGACCCGGGTTGGTCGAGACTAAGAAGGTTACGGTGTCAAAACCCAGTGGTGATGGATGCGTTGTTTCATGATTAACTTCGATGCAGAACTTGGCTTTTTCCATGCTCAGTTCGTGCATGCTATTGGTGATTAATTTATCCAGCTCTTTCGCGTAACGGCTACGAGACTTATGCAGTTTGTCGGCACAGGTTGCAAACTGCTGATACTGTTTGGCAACGTTACTTTCCAGTTCTTGTAATTTATCTTCAGAGCAGTCAAGTTGCGCTATTTGTTTGAGCAGATCTTGGTGGTGGTGGTAAAGCGTTTCAGGAGCGATGTAGTGTTTGCGCGATATGGACATCACTTTAGAGTAACGTTCTTCTACATAAGCCATACGTTCAGGATCGACATCGATACTGTCCAGATAGTTTCGCAATTCACTGTTGGCTTCTTCGAGTTGGATGATGGCTTCAGCCACCATGTTGGGTAAGGTGGCAAGTTTTTCATCTAACTCGGCCAGTTCAAGCAAGGCGTGGTTGGCTGACTGCAGCAAACTTAGCGCATTGACTTCTTGCCCCTCATAAATAAGTTCAATGGCTTGCTGGCAAGTGGTAGCAAGCTCGCCACTGTTGGCTAAACGTCTGTGCTCTTGTTCGAGTTCGGTGAACTCTTCTTCACCAATCGCCAATTCATTGAGCTCTTTGATTTGATATTCCAGCAGTTGAACTTGAGCTTGGTTTTGTTGACTATTTTCTTTGAGTTGATTGAGCTGGTTATCTGCTTGACGCCACATTTGGTAGGCTAAGCGTGTCTCTTTGACAAGATTCACGTGACCTGCGTATTGGTCCAGCATGCTCATTTGATACTCACTTTTCATCAGTTGATGATGGGCGTGTTGACCGTGAATGTTGATCAGTAATTGACCTAGAGCTTTGAGTTGTGAAAGAGGCACAGGGCTGCCATTGATGAAGGCACGAGAGCGGCCATCTTTGGTGATGATTCGGCGTAAAATACACTCTTTTTGGTCGAGCAAGTCATTGTCTTCCAACCAGCGCGTGGCGTTGAGGTTATTGTCCAAAATAAAGGCGGCGCTGACTTCGGTTTTTTCTTCACCCTGCCTGACCATTCCTGCTTCCGCACGGCCACCAAGACATAAACTGAGCGCGTCAATTGCAATGGATTTACCCGCACCGGTTTCGCCAGTAATGGTAGTCATTCCTTTGGAAAGCTCTAACTGCAATGATTTAACGATAGCAAAATTATTCACACTTAAATGAGCCAGCATTTCTGTACCTATATAATCAAATAACACTGTATAAGTGAACAGTATAAACTGTTTTTTTATACAGTAAAGATGCCTATCAGAAAACTATGAGTATTGGAAACTGCGCTGAGTTTAGTGCCTGCGACAGGAAGTGATTTATGTTGCTTGATAGCTCTGGCTTTCTAGTGAATTTTACTTCATTCAATGGGGTTAATTAGTTTTGAATTGATTATTAAATGTTCATTAAATAGTTTGACGAGGTTCACAAAAAAGCCTGCTAAATTTATAGATTTTGTTTTACTCGATTTAGAAGGAAATAGCGCGCCAATTAGGCGCGCTTTAGTTAGTGATTATTCAACTTCCTTTAGACGGGCAGTGAAGTGGCGTAGCACTTGTGGCTCGTAGGTGAAATCGAGTCCCTTCACGTTGTGGGCATTCTCCTTTACTTTCCCAAATGCTTCGATAACGAAGTCCATGTGCGTTTGAGTGTAAGTAGCACGAGGAATGGTTAGGCGTAACAACTCAGCAGGACAAGGGTGTTGTTTACCCGTTGCAGGATCACGGCCTAATAGTAACGAACCGATTTCCACCGCGCGAATACCGGCTACTTTGTAGAGTTCACAGGCCAAAGCATGAGCCGGGAATTGATGCGAAGGGATATGAGGTAATAGTTTACCTGCATCAACGAATGCTGCGTGGCCACCAGCCTGCTGACACACAACCCCAATGGCTTCTAGGCCATCAACAAGGTACTGAACCTGGCCGATACGGTACTCTAGCCAGTCTTGGCGCATGCCATCGTATAGACCGACAGCAAGACGCTCCATTGCACCACCTTCAAGACCACCATAAGTAGGGAAACCTTCTTGAATCACACAAAGCGTGCGGCATTCCGTGTAAGTGTCCATCATCGATTCATCTTTGAAACACAATAGACCACCCATTTGAACCATTGCATCTTTCTTAGCAGACATGGCTAAACCATCTGCGTATTTATAGGTTTCACGAGTGATTTCTTCGATAGTCCAATTTTGATAGCCCGGTTCGCGTTGCTGAATAAAGTAAGCATTCTCAGCAAAACGCGCAGAGTCCATGATGACAGGAATATCGTAGCGTTGAGCAATCTCGTATACCGCTTTTAAGTTAGCGATAGAGACAGGCTGACCACCGGCAGAGTTACAAGTAATCGTGCTGACAATGTAAGGTACGTTCGCAGGCCCTGCTTCTTCAATTGCCATTTCCAGTTTCGCGATATCAAAGTTACCTTTGAAATCTGCATTGACAGACGTATCGAACGCATCTTCGGTATAGACGTTTTTCGCCACACAGCAGTTAACCTGAGTGTGACCTTGAGTGGTGTCGAAGAAGTAGTTAGACAGCGCCACCATTTTTGAACGATCGAGGCCTTTTTCTTGCTCACGTTTTTTAATTAGAACAGGAATATAGATTTGCTCTGCACCACGGCCTTGGTGAGTTGGGATAGTTAACTCATAACCGAAGATATCTTTCACCGCATTCGCCAGCGCATAGTAGCTGCGGCTGCCACTGTAAGCCTCGTCACCCATTAGCATTGCTGCTTGCATTCTTTGAGTAATAGAGCCTGTGCCGCTATCAGTGAGAAGGTCAATAAATACATCGTCACTATCGATAAGAAATGGGTTCATACCCGCTTTAAGGATGGCCTCTTCGCGATATTCACGCGTTGTACGTTTTACTGGTTCAACAACACGAATGCGGAAGGGTTCTGGTAAGTGTTTAAAGTTTTCCATGATAATACCTTTGAATAATTTAAATTTCGTCAGGCGATATTAGTCAGCACCCTTTATATATTTAGAGTGCAAAATATCGCGCCAAATAATTAGCGATAAAATTCGAGTGAAATAAATCTATTTGAGAATAACCAAGCAACAACTTTAAATTAATAAAGATGAATGCAAGCATCGAAAAACGATATAAATAGATTTAGTGTTGATGTTGATTGTTTAATGGATTCGAAAGAATGCAGAAACAACCAAGCAGGCTAGGCGTGTGCAAAAGATGGTAAAATTGAGATTTGATAGTCGTGCGTGTACCAAGCTAGGGAGCTTGACCATAACTTATCTTGAATTTTTAGATTTTTACTCATATCTAAATCCGTGGTGAGTTATAGCTGGTTGACTGATGGAACGATTCTTAACCAAGTTGATCAGTAAGTAAATTGATAGAAATAATAATTGTGATCGAAGTCCTTAACTTGAATATGGAATAAATCATGGCTCACAAATAATCAGCTATAGGATAAGTAAATTTATGATGGAAAATAAATAGAAATTTTAAAACCCATTAAATATTAATGATTCCCTGTAAAAAAGACCTCGATATTATTAATCGAGGTCGACAGTCAATAGAAGGTGAAGAGGTTGGTTTAAAACAATTTACTCGACCAACCCAGTTTCTTTCTTAGCACGTGATAGTAGCTGTAATCTTTAGGATGAATGAGCTTTAGAATATTTGGGCTTTGGTAAATATGCACTTCATCACCGGGGGAAACCGGTAGGGATACTTGTCCATCGCAGCTAACTTCCTGTGTTCCGCGATTATCAGGCGAAACCAGCAGTTTTATCTGGCGGTTGCCATCCACAACTAGGGGGCGGCTTGAAAGGGTATGCGGGAACATGGGGACCAGTGTAATGGCGTTTAAACTGGGAGATAAAATCGGCCCGCCGCCAGAAAGTGAATAAGCGGTAGAGCCCGTTGGGGTAGAAACGATAAGGCCATCGGAGCGTTGAGAAAAAGCGAAGCTATTATCTATATAGACTTCAAATTCAATCATATGTGCAATTTTGCCGGGGTGTAATACGGCTTCATTAAGCGCTGCATTATGGCTTTTGACTTGCCCGTGGCGATGAATTTCTGTTTCCAGTAAGAAGCGTTGTTCTTCTAAATATTCGCCATTGAGTACTGCAAGTAGCCTTGGTTGAAAATCTTCTGGGTTGAGATCGGTCAAAAATCCTAAATTGCCACGATTCACCCCAATCACGGAAATGTCGAAGCGTGATAATACGCGTGCGGCACCGAGCATATTGCCATCGCCCCCAACCACTACCGCAAGGTCTGCTTTTTTGCCGATTTCAAGCAGGCTAGCGAAATGTTCCGCAGGTACACCTTCCAATATTTCGCTGAGACGATCATCAATAAAGACCGGATATCCCATTGAAGTTAGCCATTGGTAAAGCTCTTTATGTGTTTGAATGGCTTGTTGATCTCTTGGTTTTCCAATGATAGCGATCACTTCAAATGGTTTTTTCATAAATTTTCCAAACTAATTAGGCTTGAATCAGGATTGTTCATCCCCATAATAAGGGCAAGTTATGCCTTTGTGCGAATTTTTGTGTGCTTAACTTTTTGAACTGTGGAGGTTAAGCGCAAAATAGTTGGATTCTGGAGATATCATGAACAACGAAGAAAACAAAATCAAAGAAGAAGAACTACAGCAAGAAGTAGTGGGTCAAGAAGCTGAAGTCGTTGGTACTGACGCGGATATCGATTGGAACGAACAAGTTGAAGTCGATGAGAAAGAGTCCCAAATTGCGCAATTAGAAGCGGCGCTACTGTCGAGCGAAGCAAAAATTCAAGAGCAAAAAGACTCGGTGCTAAGAGCGAAAGCGGAAGTTGAAAATATGCGCCGCCGTTCAGAGCAAGAGATCGATAAAGCGCGTAAATATGCGTTGAGCCGTTTTGCTGAAGAGTTGTTGCCAGTGTTAGACAACCTAGAGCGCACGATTCAAGCTGCTGACGCTGAGAACGAAGTTGTGAAACCGCTGGTGGAAGGTGTGGAACTGACACACAAAACTTTCATTGGCGTAGTTGAAAAGTTTGGCCTGAAAGAGATTAATCCTGAAGGCGAAACATTCAACCCAGAATTGCACCAAGCAATGTCAATTCAAGAGAGCCCAGATCATGAACCTAATACTGTGATGTTTGTGATGCAAAAGGGCTATGAGTTGAATGGCCGAGTGATTCGCCCTGCAATGGTCATGGTATCAAAGTAAAGAGTTGCGAAATAAGCCAAATGCTTTATTGGCGTTAATTTATTCAGTGCCAAAGAGAGGTGTGCGTCGCCTCTCTTTTTTATGTCGAAATCGATTAATGTCGAGATAGAAACCTTCACTAAGTGATTTCGGGATTGAAAAAGTCGTTATTTACGCTGTTTAGTCGAAATATCATAACTTTTTTCAATTTTGCCCTTGAAAAGGTGCTGAGTGACCTTATTTATTGGGCATACGAGAAACGAACATCCTTGTTTAGTTTGTGAGTAAGGGTTGAAACCCTGTTCTCCCTCCCCCACATAGGGGGTAGCATAAAACAAAAATAGAATTTATTTGGAGATAGCCTGATGGGTAAAATCATTGGTATTGACTTAGGTACTACTAACTCTTGTGTTGCTGTTTTAGATGGCGACAAACCTCGCGTTATTGAAAACGCTGAAGGTGAACGTACAACTGCATCGGTAATTGCATATACAGATGGTGAGACGCTAGTAGGTCAGCCTGCAAAACGTCAAGCGGTAACAAACCCAACCAATACGCTATTTGCAATTAAGCGTTTGATCGGTCGTCGTTTTGAAGACGAAGAAGTTCAACGTGATATTGAAATCATGCCTTACAAAATCGTGAAGGCTGATAATGGCGATGCTTGGGTTGAAGCAAGAGGCCAAAAAATGGCCGCTCCTCAAGTTTCAGCTGAAGTTCTGAAGAAAATGAAGAAAACAGCTGAAGATTTTCTTGGTGAGCCAGTTACTGGTGCCGTTATTACGGTTCCTGCATACTTTAACGATGCACAACGTCAAGCAACGAAAGATGCAGGTCGTATTGCAGGTCTTGAAGTAAAACGTATCATCAACGAACCAACAGCGGCTGCACTTGCTTATGGTTTGGACAAACAAGGTGGCGATCGCGTTATCGCGGTATACGACCTTGGTGGTGGTACATTTGATATTTCAATCATCGAGATCGATGAAGTTGAAGGCGAGAAAACATTCGAAGTTCTAGCAACTAACGGTGACACACACCTTGGTGGTGAAGACTTTGATAACCGCATGATCAACTATCTCGTTGATGAGTTCAAAAAAGAGCAAGGCATCAACCTAAAAACTGATCCACTTGCGATGCAGCGTCTAAAAGAAGCCGCAGAAAAAGCGAAAATTGAGTTGTCATCAGCGCAACAAACAGATGTGAACTTGCCTTACATCACCGCTGATGCTGCTGGTCCTAAGCACATGAACGTGAAAGTGACACGTGCGAAACTAGAATCTCTAGTGGAAGACCTTGTTCAGCGTTCGCTTGAGCCACTAAAAGTGGCGCTGGCTGATGCAGACTTGTCTGTCGGCGACATCACTGACGTTATCCTAGTGGGTGGTCAGACTCGTATGCCTATGGTTCAGAAGAAAGTGGCTGAATTCTTTGGCAAAGAAGCGCGTAAAGATGTTAACCCAGATGAAGCGGTTGCTGTTGGTGCGGCCATTCAAGGTGGTGTGCTTGCGGGTGAAGTAAAAGACGTACTGCTACTTGACGTAACGCCTCTGTCTCTAGGTATCGAGACAATGGGTGGCGTGATGACTAAGTTGGTTGAGAAAAACACAACGATTCCAACTAAAGCGAATCAAGTATTCTCTACCGCTGAAGACAACCAAAACGCAGTAACGATCCATGTTCTACAAGGTGAGCGTAAGCAAGCCATGTACAACAAATCGCTAGGTCAATTTAACCTAGAAGGTATTCAAGCTGCACCACGTGGCATGCCACAAATTGAAGTTGTGTTTGACTTGGATGCGGATGGTATCTTGCACGTGTCTGCGAAAGATAAACAAACAGGCAAAGAGCAGAAGATCACTATCCAAGCGTCTGGCGGTTTGAGCGATGCTGAAATCGAGAAAATGGTCCAAGAAGCTGAAGCAAACAAAGAAGCGGACAAAAAGTTCGAAGAGTTAGCGACAGCACGTAACCAAGCGGACCAAATGATTCACGGTACTCGTAAGCAAATTGAAGAAGCGGGTGATGCTCTTCCTGCTGACGATAAAGTGAAGATTGAAGCGGCCATTACTGAGCTTGAAGAAGCGAAGAAAGGTGAAGACAAAGAAGCGATCGACGCTAAAGTTCAAGCGCTTATGGCTGCTGCTCAAAAACTGATGGAGATCGCTCAGCAAAAAGCTCAAGCACAACAAGCGGGTGAAGGCCAACAACAGTCTGCAGAAGACGATGTCGTTGACGCTGAGTTTGAAGAAGTCAAAGAAGACAAAAAGTAATTGATTGAGTTCCCTCCTTTTAAACGGGGAGGGCTAGGGTTGGGTGGCTCGCGAGTTTAACCCACCCTAACTTCTCTAAGAGAAGAATGAAATCAACGGTATGATGCGGGCGTTTGGGGTAACTCTTACGCCCGTATGTCTGTAATTAATGAAAACTCATTGGTGTCCATCTAACTAACAGTGTCTTTTTAGTTTGAATTCACTAGAATCTAGAGCCATTAGTTAGGTCGATATAAACACCAAGCGGCAGCGTGTCGTTTGCGGTAACAAATTGGTGACGAAGAAGATGTCAAAACGTGATTTTTACGAAGTATTAGGCGTAGGCCGAGATGCCTCTGAGCGCGATATTAAAAAGGCGTACAAGCGCCTAGCAATGAAGTTTCACCCTGATAGAAACCAAGGGGATGACAGCGCTTCGGACAAGTTTAAAGAAGTAAAAGAAGCGTATGAAATTTTAACCGATTCGCAAAAGAAAGCGGCTTATGATCAGTACGGTCATGCTGCTTTTGAACAAGGCGGAATGGGCGGTGGCGGCTTTGGTGGCGGCAGTGCTGATTTTGGCGATATCTTCGGTGATGTCTTTGGTGACATTTTCGGTGGTGGTCGCCGGGGCGGTGGTCAAGCGCGTGCACAACGTGGTGCTGACTTGCGTTACAACATGGAACTGTCTTTAGAAGAGGCCGTTCGTGGTTGTTCGAAAGAGATTGAAGTGCCAACACTGGTCCATTGTGATTCTTGTGAAGGTACTGGCGCGAAGAAAGGCTCGTCTGCGCAAACGTGTGGAACCTGTCATGGTCACGGCCAAGTACAGATGCGCCAAGGATTTTTTGCTGTACAGCAAACCTGTCCGACTTGCCATGGTAAAGGTAAGATCATTAAAGACCCATGTAACGTGTGTCATGGACAGGGGCGTAAGCAAAAAACCAAAACGCTTAATGTTAAAATTCCAGCCGGTGTGGATACGGGCGATCGCATTCGTTTATCTGGCGAAGGTGAAGCGGGAGAAATGGGCGCTCCAGCGGGGGATTTGTACGTACAAGTTCACGTCAAAGAGCACCACATTTTTGAACGCGATGGCAACAACTTATACTGTGAAGTCCCTGTAAGTTTTGCTATGGCGGCACTTGGCGGTGAAGTTGAAGTTCCAACACTCGATGGTCGTGTAAACTTGAAAGTACCAGAAGAGACGCAAACAGGGCGCATGTTCCGTATGCGTGGTAAAGGTGTGAAAGGCGTACGCGGTGGGGCGATCGGTGATTTGGTTGTCAAACTCGTGGTTGAAACACCTGTGAAACTGAGCGCGCGTCAAAAAGAACTATTACGTGAATTTGAAGAAACTTGCGGTGGTGAAGCGGCAAATAAGCATAAGCCTAAATCGGAAGGTTTCTTTAATGGCGTGAAAAAGTTCTTCGATGATTTAACCAGCTAATTCACTGTTGAATTATTATCTATCCAATAAGGCCTGCAATGCAGGCCTTATTCGTTCCTGATACAGGATGACTTTCTCCTCCCCTCACAAACTGAACCTTTGTGGTGTTCTATTTCCAGCATGCGCTTGGTGCGGATTCGTTGGTTGATTTCAATGTCATGACCTTATCGCTGGTTAGACATTCATCCTTGTCTTGGCCTCTGGTGCTCTGCGCCGTCGCGGTGATGGTGTAGCTACTGGTTGCGGAACTGGCGACTGAAAACTGATAGCGTTCAGCATCGCTTTCACAGATGACGCAATTTCCCCCTGAAATGATCCCACTCCAGTCATAACCCTTATCGTAGTGATGCTCCAGTTCCAGTTGAATTCTCCCCATATCGGCGAGTGCGGTGGTTCGGTGCCCTTTTAAAACGTGCTTGGTATAACTTGGATAAGCGATTGCAGACAGTACGCCAATAATCACAACCGCAATCAATAATTCGATCAATGTCATCCCGAACGACCGCCGGTTGTGGTTGTTGCATTTAGAATTTCGAATCATCACGTGGAGTTCCTTGTTGATTTAGCCGCTATTTTTATTAGGTGATAGCATTCGCGCAAGGTGAATTTTGTTTCATATTTTAATTACATAGGAATTTGGGAAATGGCTCGCGGGTTTACTTTACTTGAGCTGCTTATCACGGTTTCCGTTTTGTCTATTTTACTCACGATAGCGGCTCCCAATTTCAAACAAGTCAGTGATACGCAAAAGATGCAACGTTTAGCGGGTGAGATTAATGGCTTGATGATGAGCGCCCGTTCGGAAGCAGTAATGAGAAAGCAGCCGCTATGGGCGCATATTGTCATGTCGGGTTCGGTTAATAGCCAAGGTGAATGGCAAATCGTGCTGACTAATTCAGGAACCTATCCCGGGGGGCAAGTGATTTCATCGCTATCGGGGCAACCTTATCGAAATATTGAATTGGGGGTGAATTACCCGTCAAATCAGATCCATTTTGAAGCCATTAATGGCCGAGCTGTAAATGGGAGCCTTGACTTTTCAACACACCAAGGTGCACTCAAATTCACGACCTATAGACCTTCAGGACGAATGCGCCTATGTGGTAATGGAGGAGACTATTTTGGTTTTAAGCAGTGCAGCTAACATACCGAGAGCAAAAAAGCATACCTATAAAGCTCATATCGCTGAAACCAAGCAGATGGGGGCAACGTTAATTGAGTTCATGGTGGCATCCATGCTTGGCTTAATTGCGATAGCCATTATCGGCTCCGTATTCATTACTGGGCAGAAGGTAGCGACCGAAAGAGGCAAGGAGCTACTGCTACTGCAACAAGTGACGGGCGCGCTGCAATACCTCAAACAAGATATTCAACGTGCAGGTTATGATGGCGGTCATGGTAACTCACTCACGTTACTGGATAGCGATGATATCGTTTTTGTTTCGGCCGACCAATCAACGCTCGCGTATGCCTACCTTGATGATACGGGGGCAACGAAACAGATCAGAAATGTTGGGTTTGTCATGACTTCTGGCGCGTTGGGTGTCTGTGACAGGCCGACGTCTGTGATTTCAGGGGCCAAAACCGTTTCCCAAGCGACGGCTGGTTGCTCTGCTATTTTTGATACTAACCAGATTAATGTGACTCATTTTCAAGTCCAGCGAGCATCATTAGCGGCGAATGGTGTGAGCTCAGCCTACATGACGATCTCTATGGCAGCAGAGTTGGTGGGGGATAGCCGTGTATCAACATCATTTGGAGTGGCAATAAAACAAAGGAATTGGCAGTAATGAAGCAAGCTCAGCAAGGCGCTGTAACGTTATTGATCACCACGCTTTTGTTGGTGCTCGCTTTAGTGGTGGCATTAGGCTCCTACCGTTCGCTCTTTTTTCAGATCAAACGAGCACAAAATGAGGTGCAAGCGAGGCAACAGCATTGGCGAGCAGAAGGGGGGCTTGAGTGTGGTTATAGCCATATTGTGAACAATAAAAATAGTTCAATTCCCAATAACCTCAATACCTTGTGTGTCGATTTAGAGTTAACGTACCTCTCTGCAGACCCTACTAACGCCAGTACACTTATGTCCCAGTATCAAATGACGACGTTGAAAAAGAACATTCTGTTTCAACGTGGGAGAAGTCCAGGAGCCATTCGTTCTACTTCAGACTTAATAGTGTTTGGCTCTACACTTATTTCTCCACCAGATCCCGGGCCCAAAAATAGTGATGGGAAATATGAATGCGCGGCTATCGCCGTTGCTAAATATGTTATTGCTACGGCGGGAGTGACAAATAATGGTGTTGGGAGTGCTATTCAAAAACCAAGCGCTGTTTTTGACAATAGTGCCGATTGCGCGCCGACGCATAAAACGAACAGTAGTTCACAAAGCGGTATTTGGAAAAATAGTAGCGGTCTTTATGAAGCAGTCAATGTCAAAAATGATATTTACCGAGATGAAACGCTAAACCCATTTAAAGATCTCTTTGGTTACGAACGGGGAGAATGGGAAAAAGCACGCGACGATACTGAATTTAAGTTCTTGAGTTACACAATGACCAGTGGTGATGTTGATTGTGTTTCGAAATTTAAAGGTGCTTTGGTTCTTGGTCAGCCCAATCAAGTATGGATTGATGGCAGTTGTCAACTGAACCAAGCATCGATTGATACAATGTCAACCATACAAAATGCTCATCCTGGAACTTACCTTTTTTTGCTGGTGCATAATGGTGTATTAGGGATTCGAGGGAGTGGCAGCATTCAAGGGGTGCTCTTTCACTTTAACAGTGGATTTGCCGCTGATACGGCAAATTGGAATGGATTTGATACTGAACTCATCGCGGATCTCAATGCTAATTTTGATGCACCGATAAAAACATTGTACGGCAGCGCTACCACCTTGACGCCAAAGCACGCTACCTACTTACAGTCGGGATCTTTTCAATTTACCGGAGGAATGGCCTTTGATACCCAAGGTCAGATAGCACTATTTTATAACTCGCTACGTTTGCAATATAACAGTGATATTGAAAACAGCTTTTCCTTTTCGGTTCCACCTAGATGGCAAAAAGGTTCATGGAATGATCTCTAAGCAGCAAGGATTTAGCCTAATAGAAGTGATGATATCGTTTGTTCTAATTGGTGTTGGGGCACTGGGTTTGGTCAAATTGCAAGTGTTGGTTGAGCAAAAGGCGGATTTTGCCGTTCATAGTATCGAAGCACTACATTTGGCCGAACAAAAGTTGGAATGGTTTCGTAGCCGTGGCGCTTCTGCCGCGATTTCTACTCTCACGCCAGCGAATTTTGATAGTGATATTGTTAACGGACAAGATAACTCACATCCCTTTTATACACTCAGTTGGTCAGTACCAACGGTCTCTTTATCGGGCTCACTGAAAACCATTTATATTGAGTCCTATTGGCATGATCGTCAGGGAAATAAGCAGTCGGTTGAGCTGAAAACCATGATTTCGCAGTTCAGTGAGTTTGATTAGCGTCTCGATGCTTATACAAAAATGAAATATTTGATTTTGCAAATTGGTTACTGATTTGTAGGAAAAAAGAGCATAAGAATGTGTTTGGATTGTTGTGGCGGAATGCTATTTTTGCAAAATATGTCCCCATTTTTGTAAAAAACTGTAGAAGCTTGTGCTTTGGTTGAGGCTTTTTTATAGAATAACCGACGATTAATAGGTCGGCTAAATAAATTGATATAGGCCTACAGCAGCAACATCACATATGGAGTTACGAATGAGTAACCAAGTCGTAAAACAAGCACCATTTCCGAAGCCGAGCGGTATGGATCGCTTTTTAAATTTTATTGAACATGCAGGAAATAAAATTCCTGACCCTGCGATTTTGTTCTTCTGGGCACTGATTATTGTTTGGGTTTCATCGGCACTGTTATCGAATGTGACATTTGATTTGACCAACCCTCGAACGGGTGAAGCACTGCAAGTGAATAACTTACTGACAGGTAAAGCGCTCGCGAGTTTTCTAGCCAATATGGTGACCACATTCACCAGCTTTGCGCCGCTAGGTATCGTGCTGGTTGCCATGCTCGGTGTGGGAGTGGCTGATTCTTCAGGGTTTATCACTACAGGCCTTAAGAAAATGCTAAATTTCACGCCAGCGAAACTACTAACACCGATGCTGATTTTGGTGGCGATAGTGTCGCATACGGCTGCTGATGCTGGTTATGTATTGGTTATTCCTCTGGGTGGGATTATTTTCCATGCGGCAGGGCGTCATCCACTGGCCGGTATTGCAGCCGCATTTGCTGGTGTTTCTGGTGGCTTTTCAGCGAACTTTATCCCTTCTGGTATTGATCCTTTGCTCGCTGGTTTTACACAAACCGCCGCACAAATTTTGGATCCTCAATACATAGTGAATCCGCTGGCGAACATTTTCTTCACGGGTTTATCTTCGGTGATCATCGTTGCGATTGGTTGGTATGTGACTGAGAAAATTATTGAACCTCGTCTAGCGAATATGCCTGTCGATGAAGATGCGGAAATAGCGCCTGATCTAGGAACATTCAGCGCAACTGAATCGAGAGCATTTCGTTTTGCTGGCTGGGCAATGGTGGTAGGTATTGCATTACTAGTAGCGGCTTTGATCCCAGAAAACTCAGCACTGCGTTCGCCTGATGGTGAGCTAACGGCCTTTTCTGCGCCAGTGATGAAGTCGATCGTTCCTTTGATTTTTATCTTGTTTATTATTCCGGGAATTGTGTATGGCCGAGTGGCTGGCACCTTTAAAAACAGTAATGACGTGATAAAAGCGATGTCTGGCACCATGGCTACGATGGGCGCATACATAGTGATGTCGTTCTTCTGTGCTCAGTTCTTATCAGCGTTTGGTCAATCTAATATTGGTACTATGTTGGCACTGTATGGCGCCGAAGGCCTAAAAGCGATGGACTTACCCGGCCAAGCAACGATTGTGGGGATGATTTTACTCACGGCTAGCGTTAATTTGCTGGTAGGTTCGGCCTCGGCAAAATGGGCATTGATTGGTCCAATTCTGGTACCTATGCTGATGGCGGTAGGGATTTCTCCCGAGCTATCGCAAGCGGCTTACCGCGTGGGCGATTCGGTTTCTAACATTATCTCTCCACTGATGGTCTTCTTCCCATTAGTCGTGGTGTATTGCCAACGTTATGTAAAATCGACGGGCATTGGCACCTTGGCTTCAATGATGATGCCTTTCTCCATTGCGATGCTGATTGGTTGGACGCTGTTCCTGCTCGCTTACTGGGCTTTTGGTATTCCGCTAGGGGTGCAAGCGCCTTACACATACAGCTTGTAGCGTTAACGTTATTTATCGAGTCTGAATTAAAAGCCCGCGAGTGTATCGCGGGCTTTTTCAATCTTATTTGTACAGATGTTGCGCGTGAAATGTTAAGTGATCATCAATGAAACTTTGAATGAAAAAATAACTGTGATCATAACCTTTATGCATTCTTAACGAGAGTGGGCTATTGCTCGCTTGTGCAGCGGCGAGTAAGCGTTCAGGTTTAAGCTGTTCGTGTAAAAACGGATCTTCCTCTCCTTGGTCAACCAAAATGGGTAAGGATGATGAGTGAGTGGTGAGCAATTCAACCGCATCGTATTGTTTCCAATCTTGCAGGTTACTACCAAGGTAGTGGCGAAATGCTTTTTGCCCCCAAGGGCAGTGTATTGGGTTGCTTATCGGGCTAAAGGCTGAAATCGAGCGATAGCGTTGAGGGTTTTTCAATCCGATGGTTAATGCACCATGGCCACCCATACTGTGTCCTGCAATCGCTCGCTGTTGGTTTACGGGAAAATATTGCTCTATTAAGGCTGGAAGTTCTTGCACAATGTAGCTGTACATTTGGTAGTACTTATCCCAAGGCGCTTGAGTTGCGTTGAGGTAAAATCCTGCGCCAAGGCCAAAATCATACGCTCCTTGCGGGTCGTCAGGAACACCTTCACCTCTTGGGCTGGTATCGGCGGCAACAATCGCGATACCGAGCTTAGCCGCGCTTTGAAATGCGCCAGCTTTTTGCATGAAGTTTTCATCGCTGCATGTTAAGCCGGATAACCAATACAACACCGGAACCGATTGATAGGCCGCTTGAGGTGGAAGATAAATAGCAAAACGCATACTGCACCCTAGTACTTGTGATGAATGCGTGTACTGTTTATGCCAGCCTTCAAATACTTTGGTTTGGCTAATGTTTTCAATGTGCATAGCAAGTTTCCCCACCCAGCCCTTTAAGAGAAAAGGGCTGACTATTAAGGCTTATTGGTCAAAATGAATCACAGAACGAATACTTTCGCCTTTATGCATTAAATCAAAGGCTTGGTTGATATCCTCTAAATCCATGGTATGGGTAATAAACTCTTGCAAACCAAATTCGCCTGCCAGATAGCGCTCGACAATGTGTGGCAGTTCCGAGCGGCCTTTTACGCCGCCAAATGCACTACCTCGCCATACCCGGCCCGTCACTAATTGGAAAGGGCGAGTTGATATTTCTTGGCCCGCGCCAGCCACACCAATAATGACTGATTCTCCCCAGCCTTTATGACAGCATTCCAATGCTTGGCGCATCACATTGACGTTACCGATGCACTCAAAAGAAAAATCAACACCGCCATTAGTCATCTCAATAATCACTTCTTGGATTGGCTTAGTCAGAGTTTTCGGGTTCAGGCAGTCCGTTGCACCAAGCTGAGTAGCAAGCTCAAACTTACTCTCATTGATATCAATGCCAATAATACGGCTGGCACCGGCCATTCTTGCGCCAATAATGGCGGAAAGCCCGATGCCGCCTAGGCCAAAGATGGCCACAGTATCACCTTGTTTAACTTTGGCCGTATTGAGCACCGCGCCCATGCCCGTTGTGACACCACAACCGAGCAAGCAGACCTCTTCTAATGGCGCCGCTTTATTGACCTTAGCCAAGGAAATTTCTGGCAACACGGTATACTCAGAAAAGGTGGAGCAACCCATATAATGGAAAATGGGTTGGCCGTCTTTATAGAAACGTGTAGTGCCATCCGGCATTAATCCTTTTCCTTGCGTTTCACGTACTGCTTGGCACAGGTTAGTTTTACCTGATTTACAGAATTTGCATTCACCACACTCTGCGGTGTACAAGGGAATGACATGATCTCCTACCTCGACGCTGGTTACCCCTTCACCAATCCTCTCAACGATACCGCCACCTTCGTGGCCGAGGATAACCGGAAAAATCCCTTCAGGGTCTTCACCAGATAGCGTAAAGGCATCGGTATGGCAAACGCCGCTCGCAATAATACGCACCAACACTTCGCCTTTTTGGGGCAACATAACGTCAACCTCCTCGACTTTTAGTGGTTGATTTGGCCCCCACGCAATCGCCGCGCGAGATTTAATGAATTGATGTGATGACATAAGATTTTCCTTTGCACATTACTTGAAGTTTCAAGTCAGTTGGGGAGAGTGACAGTATATTCCCTTCTTGAAATTTGATAATCGGTCTAAAATAAGAATCACTTTTACTTATCAGTAATAATTAAGATGGCGAGTTGGGAAGGCATTCATGAATTTGTTGCGGTGGCTGAAACTGGAAGTTTTACCGCAGCAGCGCACAAACTATCGACATCAGTAGCGAATGTCAGCCGACGTATTGCGCTATTAGAAGAGCGCTTGGCGGTAAAGTTGTTGCAACGTACCACGCGGCGAGTCTCCCTGACCGAAGCGGGTCAACTCTATTATCATCAGTGTCGGCAATTGGTTGAAGGCTTAGCGCAGGCTGATCTTGCTGTCACGCAGATGCAGCAAACGCCGTCAGGTTTACTGAAAGTGACCGCTCCGGTGACTTATGGTGAGCAGAAAGTCGCGCCTTTGCTGCATGAGTTTTTGCAGTTACATCCTCAATTGGAGTTGGAACTGATACTCACTAACCAAAAATTGGATCTGATTGCGGAAGGAATTGATGTCGCTGTACGATTAGGGCAGTTAGATGATTCGAGTTTTATTGGCAAAAAGTTATCCAACCGACAACTGTTTGTCTGCGCTAGCCCTGACTATTTGGTGGAATATGGCACCCCCTATTCATTGTCAGAGTTGGTTCATCACCAATGTTTACAAGGCACTATGAACTATTGGCGATTTAAGGATCAGCAACGCTCTCGTGAAATAGGTGTTAAAGGAAAAATTAAATGCAACAGCGGTGTGGCGTTATTGAATGCTGCGTTGCAAGGGATTGGAATCGTACAATTGCCCGACTATTATGTAGAGCCGTATTTGCTCTCGGGTGAGTTGCAAGAAGTGTTGCATCAGTACCGAGATGATCGTGAAGGTGTATGGGCCTTATACCCACAAAATCGCCATTTGTCCTCAAAAGTTAGGCTGCTGGTGGATTTTCTGGCAGAACGGCTATCGTCCGCTAACGGCAAAGGCTAGTGAAAGAGAAAATAGGATATATGAATACACAGTTTACCGTTCAAGATCAAAAGTTTATGCGCCGAGCTATCGCGCTTGCCAATCTTGCAGAACAAGCAGGTGAAGTGCCTGTGGGCGCTGTGCTTGTTAAAGATGGCGAAATAATTGCTGAAGGTTGGAATGCCTCTATTAGTCAACATGATGCGACAGCGCACGCTGAAATTCAGGCTCTGCGTCAAGCAGGTCAACAGTTACAAAATTATCGTTTGCTTGATACTACCTTATACGTCACTTTAGAGCCCTGTCCAATGTGCGCAGGCGCACTGCTGCATAGCCGAGTCAAAAGAATTGTCTTTGGCGCTCCAGATCTCAAAGCTGGGGCGGCCGGTACGGTGCTGAATTTATTTGAAAGCCAAGCCTCCTATCATTACGCGACGGTCGATAAAGGATTGTTAGAAGAGGAGTGTCGGGAGCAACTGCAATCTTTTTTTAGACGAAGACGCGCAGAGATACAGGCGGAAAAACAGCGGAATAAGCAACAGAGTGATGGGCTTTAGCAAACATCCACTTTGAGTAGATGTTTGCCGCTGAAGGTTAAGCAGAGATTAATTGCATAAATGCACGGTTACGCCAGATAATTTTCTTTTTATTATTGGATAACATACGTTTACGACGGTTCGCTGCCACCGTTTTATTAAGGTGTTTTGATAGCTTTTTACGTTTAAGCATAAACAACCTCCTACTGCTGAGTTTTGACAATGATCCCTAATGGTTTAGGGTGCCTTATGACAATCTTAATCTGCCTTTATAGTGCAGGATTGTTACCGTAATATGAAACTTAGGAAACGATCTTTTTCACGTTTTGATGTATGGGCTGCACACTTGGAAATCAAGTGTGCAATTTTCGTTCAACGTGGAAGATTTAGCTATTGCTATGCTTATTGAGCTACGGGGTCGAGATACTGATTATCCTGCGCCTCATCGGCCGATTCCATAGCTTCTAACGCGGCCTCCTCCTCCTCAATACTGATCACAACCAAATCATCAGTACCTGAACTATTGTCTATCTGCTTTTGTTGATCAACATGGCCAATAATACTTTGATAATAGCGACGAATATTTTCAACGTAGGCCTTGGCTTCGTCACCTCGCGCGTAGCCATATCGAGTCTGGCTGAAGTATTTCTTTTGTCTCAGTTGAGGGAGGCGTTCTTTGACTTCAGTCCATGAATCAGGGTTCGCACCTTGTTGCTTGGTTAAGCGTCTTGCATCCATCATATGCCCATAGCCGACGTTATAGGAGGCGAGAGCAAACCAAATTTTCTCATGTTCTGGGATGGAGTCTGGTATACGCTGTACCATCCGACGCAGGTATTCGACACCACCACGAATCGATTGTTCCGGATCGAGTCGATTGGCGACACCAACACTTCTTGCCGTAGGGAGAGTCAACATCATCATACCGCGGACCCCGGTGGGGGATTTAGCTAACGGATTCCAGTGAGACTCTTGATAAGCTAAGGCGGCAATCAATCGCCAATCAAACTCGTCAGAATATTGTTGGAAAAGAGGGGCCCATTTTGGTAAGCGGACATCGAGTGCTCTAATAAAGGCGCGCGTATCGACATAATCAAACGTGCCCACGTGACCAATATATTTCTCTTCTAAGGCCGCTAATTGACCAGATTGTTTAAGGTTGCCAAAAAACTCAATCATCAAGGCGTATAAGCTTTCATCTTCAGAACGACGCATATACCAAGCGATGGGCTGATCTTCAGTTAATTCAAAGGCGACGGCTAAGTCAGGGTAGATTCGCTGGGACAGCGAGACTTCGACCGAATCAGCCATGGTAAATAGCAGTTCGCCATTCGAAACCTGTTTTAAAAGGTCGTTAACGTCGGCGTTATTATTCACATTATACTGAAACTCTGGGTAGATCTGTTTAATGTCGCTGAGCGTATTTTCAAAGTGGGATTCATTCACGATAGAAAAAACGCTGTCACCTTCATGCCCAGCAATCAGTTCCGGTTGTTTTTCCAGTAATTGTTTTAAATTTCTTGGACGCCAGTTGCCTTTCTTATAGACGACTTGTTGGCTGACATAGTAATAAGCGGGCCCTGTTCTGTACTCATTCAAGCGTTGATTCGATTGACTTAACCCTGCTGCAACAACGTCGATTTCCCCATTTTTCAGTGCAGGAAAGAGACTAGACAACCGATAAGCGGGTTTCATCTCTAGTTTAACCCCAAGCTGATTGGCAAATTCGCGTGCTAGTTCGTAGTCCAGCCCTGCAGGGCCATCTGGGCCAATGTAGTAGGAGAGTTGATTGTTCAACGTACCCACTCGCAATACGCCACGTTCACGAATATGGTCAAGCTCGCTTTTAGGATCTGAATCGATTTGGCAACCGACGACAAAAAGAGTGAGTAGGAAAATGGACAATGAGCGATGAAGCTGAATCAGATAATACTTTGGCATTTATGAGCGATCTCTTACATCAATTACTGCCTTTATATCAAAGGCGGCCATATTGGCAAAGTTTCAGATCAAAAACGGATGAAAAAGTGTCGGCGACCACGCTAATGTGGCTGTATTTCAAATTTGACAAAAAAAATGACGCAAACGGTTGCTTTTGGTGTTACGTCACAAAAAGAATTCCTTTATAATGCGTTCGAAATTACGAGGTGAAATTGGTATGTATTCAGTTTTCTTTTATTAACTTATTGTATTTTAATGATTTTGAATTCATTCCAATTACACCTCAACCCACTGTATAAGAGACCTAAGCACATGAGAATTTTGCGTGGCTCCCCAGCGCTTTCTGAGTTTCGTGTTAACAAACTCGTTGAACTTTGTCGTGAACAGCAACTGCCTGTATCGGGTATTTACGCGGAGTTCATGCATTTTGCTGATCTCTCTGCGGATTTAGACGCTCAATCCCTTGAAAAATTAGAGAAACTACTCACTTATGGCCCAACGATTCAAGAACATGAGCCACAAGGTCTTCTTTTACTGGTCACTCCTCGCCCTGGAACCATCTCGCCTTGGTCTTCCAAAGCGACGGATATTGCGCATAACTGTGGTTTGAATGAGGTGAAGCGCTTAGAGCGAGGCACGGCTTACTACATCGAATTAGATCGCGAACTTTCTCAACCGCAACTTGTTACGCTTTATTCCCTGCTGTACGACCGAATGATGGAAGTCGTGTTTACCGATTTCGAATCAGCAACTTCACTGTTTAAAGTCGCTGAACCTGCTCCCGTAGCGTACGTCGACTTGCTGAATGGCGGCCGCTCAGCGCTTGAAAAAGCAAACGTTACCCTTGGGCTTGCATTGGCTGACGATGAAATTGATTATTTGTTCGAAAGCTTCGTCACTAAGCTTGAGCGTAATCCAACCGATATCGAATTAATGATGTTTGCTCAAGCAAACTCTGAGCATTGTCGCCATAAAATCTTCAATGCCGATTGGACTATTGATGGCGTTAAGCAAGATAAATCGCTGTTTAAGATGATCAAAAACACTTATGAAGTGACTCCTGATCACGTGCTGTCTGCCTATAAAGATAATGCCGCCGTCATGGTGGGTTCAGACGTTGGGCGTTTTTTCCCTGATCCAGAGACACGCCAATATGGTTATCACCATGAAAAAGCGCATATTTTAATGAAGGTGGAAACACACAACCACCCGACGGCGATTGCTCCTTGGCCGGGCGCTTCAACGGGTTCCGGTGGTGAAATTCGTGACGAAGGTGCAACGGGGATTGGTGGAAAACCTAAAGCCGGGTTAGTCGGTTTTACTACTTCAAACTTGCGTATTCCTAATTTTGTGCAGCCTTGGGAAACGGATTTTGGTAAACCGGGGCGCATTGTCACGGCACTTGATATTATGCTGGAAGGCCCGCTCGGTGGCGCGGCTTTTAACAACGAATTTGGTCGTCCCAACTTGTTAGGTTACTTCCGTACTTACGAAGAGAAAGTCAATTCTCACGCTGGTGAAGAAGTGCGTGGTTATCACAAACCAATCATGATTGCTGGTGGGATGGGGAATATCCGCGACGAGCATGTGCAGAAAAAAGAGATCCCTGTTGGTGCGAGCTTAATTGTGCTCGGTGGTCCGGCAATGAACATTGGCCTTGGTGGGGGCGCCGCTTCTTCGATGGCATCTGGCCAATCTGCGGAAGATCTTGATTTTGCGTCGGTACAGCGTGAAAACCCAGAGATGGAACGCCGCTGCCAAGAGGTGATTGATCGCTGCTGGCAACTCGGTGAGGCGAATCCGATCGCCTTTATCCATGATGTGGGCGCTGGTGGTATCTCAAACGCATTGCCTGAGCTTGTTGATGATGGCGAACGTGGCGGTATTTTCCAACTGCGTGATGTGCCTAACGATGAGCCGGGAATGAGCCCGCTTGAAATTTGGTGTAATGAATCACAAGAGCGTTACGTGCTGGCTGTAGCGCCAGAAAACATGGCGCGCTTTGATGCCATTTGCCAACGTGAGCGCGCGCCTTATGCTGTTGTGGGCATTGCCACTGAAGAGCGTGAACTGAAATTGGAAGATTCACATTTCGACAATACGCCAATTGATATGCCGATGGACGTATTGCTTGGCAAAACACCTAAAATGTATCGTGATGTGAAGACGCTGAAAGTTAATAATCCAGCACTTGATCGCCGTGATATCGAATTGAACGAAGCGATTGATCGAATACTGCGTCTCCCTGCGGTTGCAGAAAAAACCTTCCTCATCACCATTGGTGACCGAACCGTCACTGGCTTGGTTGCTCGTGACCAAATGGTTGGTCCATGGCAAGTGCCAGTAGCAAACTGCGCGGTTACCGCGGCAAGTTATGATACTTACCATGGCGAAGCGATGTCGATGGGGGAGCGCACGCCAGTTGCCTTGCTGGATTTTGGGGCATCGGCACGCTTAGCCGTGGGCGAAGCGATCACCAACATTGCCGCTACCCATATCGGTGATATCAAACACATTAAGTTGTCGGCGAACTGGATGTCACCAGCGGGTCACCCTGGTGAAGATGCTGGTTTGTATGAGGCAGTAAAAGCGGTCGGTGAAGAGCTTTGTCCTGCGCTCGGCCTGACTATCCCTGTGGGTAAAGATTCGATGTCGATGAAGACCAAATGGGATGAGAATGGCGAACAAAAAGAAGTGACCTCTCCGCTATCATTGGTGATCACGGCATTTGCTCGTGTTGAAGATGTACGTAACACCATCACCCCTCAGTTAAGAACCGATAAGGGCGAAACCTCACTGGTTTTGATTGATTTAGGTAATGGTAAGAATCGCTTGGGCGCAACGGCGTTAGCACAAGTCTACAAACAGTTGGGTGATAAACCCGCAGACGTAGATAATGCGGCGCAGCTTAAAGCCTTCTATGAAGCGATCCAAACCTTGGTCGCGAATCAGCAGATTATTGCCTATCACGATAAAGGTGACGGTGGTTTATTCGTTACTCTAGCTGAAATGGCCTTTGCTGGTCATTGTGGCGTGAAAGCCGATATCGCCGCGCTAGGTGATGATGCATTGGCCGCGTTATTTAATGAAGAGCTGGGCGCAGTCATTCAAGTTCGTCACCACGATTTAGATACGGTGATCTCGACGCTAACGGCGCATGGTTTACAAGCGTGTTCACACGTTATCGGTCGTGTTGACGCTTCTGATGAGCTAGCCATTACCGCTGGTGAACAACCTATTGTTGTGCGTAACCGCACCGAACTTCGCACCATTTGGGCTGAAACCACGCATAAGATGCAAGCGCTGCGCGATAACCCGCAGTGCGCGGACCAAGAGTTTGCAGCAAAACAAGATAACAGTGATAAAGGCCTTAACGTCAGTTTGAGCTTTGACGTGCAACAAGATGTTGCAGCACCGTATATTGCTAAAGGCGTGAAGCCAAAAATGGCTATTTTGCGCGAGCAAGGGGTTAACTCACACGTTGAAATGGCGGCAGCGTTTGATCGCGCAGGCTTTGAAACAACCGATATACACATGAGCGACATCTTAACGGGTCAAACAGTGCTTGAAGAGTACCAAGGCCTCGTCGCATGTGGTGGGTTCTCTTATGGTGACGTATTGGGCGCGGGCGAAGGTTGGGCGAAATCAGTGCTGTTTAATGTACAAGCTCGTGAACGGTTCCAACGTTTCTTCCAACGTGAAGATACTTTCTCGCTAGGAGTGTGTAACGGCTGTCAAATGCTGTCGAATTTGAAAGAGTTAATCCCCGGCGCTGATTTATGGCCGCGTTTTGTGCGCAATGAATCAGAGCGTTTTGAAGCGCGCTTTAGCTTAGTGGAAGTGCAGCAATCTGATTCACTGTTTTTTAATGAGATGGCTGGCTCGCGCATGCCGATTGCGGTTTCGCACGGCGAAGGGCGCGTTGAAGTTCGTGATACGGCACATTTAACGGCGATTGAACAATCAGGCACCGTTGCGCTGCGTTTTGTGGATAACAACGGCCATGCCACGCAGCAATATCCGAACAACCCAAATGGTTCACCAAATGCCATTACAGGCTTAACGACTCAAGATGGCCGTGTGACGATCATGATGCCGCACCCAGAGCGCGTGTTCCGCACGGTAGCGAACTCTTGGCATCCTGATTCTTGGGGTGAAAACAGTCCATGGATGCGTATGTTCCAAAATGCACGTAAGAACTTAGGGTAACTCACCTTGTCGCCAGTGAGAGAAACGACTTAGTCTTGTTATTCCAGCCGCTGCAACTCAGCGGCTTTTTTGTTTACTTTGAGGATGAATTTTTTGTAAAAAATGCAGAAAAAAATTGTGATTTGTGCTCTAATGCCGCGCTTACCAAGGGATGGTGTTCAACATCCGCCGCCATATAATATAATGGCGCGCGACAAACGTTGATGAGTAATCCCTTATTATTCCCTTAGGAAAACGAAAATGTCAGAAAGTAAAAAATTTACCATCAAAGTGACTGAAAAGCGCAATGGTTGGGCGGCGGAAATCGTACGTCAAGTGACCTCTCGCAGAAGTGTTGTTTCAAAGCGCGAAATGGGTTTTGAAAGCGAAGCACAAGCACAAGCTTGGGCGGAAAAAGAGCTCAGTGGCTTTATTGAGAACCAAGCGAAACGCAATGAGCGTAAGGCTCTGGCAAGAAAAGAGAAAAAAGCTTAGTACAAAAAATCTGAGTGCTGTGCTTTAAGAACTGTTATTTGAACGAAAACCCGCTTTAAATTAGCGGGTTTTTTATGCCTTAACGAAATTGACCGATTTGCGGTAAAAACTCAAAGCCTGCACTGGCTAAGCGAGCTTCTAATGCCGCCCGATCGATATCAAAGTCATCCGCCAGCTTATCAAGATCGCCATTAAAATCATCACGTAGCTTCATATTGATGATGCTCATCAGCATGATTGGATCCATTGTGGCAAAATTGGCTAAATTCATCACTTATCCTCGAAATCAGAAATCAGCAAGTTAGCTGCCGCAAAGGCTGCTTGCTCTCGAACCGCTTTTGGCAGCGATTCGTCTGCTGCGACATCATTCAAGGTTTTGATGGCGCAGGAGATTGCTTGAGGAATATAAGCTTGATCACCACTGCCTATCTGCGCATAAAGCTCGCGCACTAATTCACAACAACCGTAAACTTGCATAGATTAAATCCTAACTAATGATAATGGCTCTCAATATACACATTACGTTTGGCAAAGACAAAATCAGAACTTGCGTTTGCGCAAGCTCTGATTGCATGTGATGAAACTTTAAGCGTTCACTTGCTGCTCTAGCGCCATGACCAGATCGTCGGCTAGCTGTAGTTGCTTAGCGAGCTCGTTCAGATACGCTTTTTCCATGAAATTTTGTTCATCGGCGATAAGTAAAGAGGCCAGATAAAGCTCACTCGCTTGTGCGGGCGTTGTGGCTAACTGTGCAATAGCCGCGGGATCGAGCGGTTTATGCAGCTCATTTTTTACCAGCTGCTGCAATTGGTTATCTGCGCCCATTTCAGAGATGGCTTGCTCAATTTTCGCCATTTCTTGTTCATCCACATGGCCATCAGCTTTTGCGGCGGCAATCATCGCTTTTAGGATCAGCGTGCTGTGGCTAGCATCATTAGGGTCAAAGCTAGACTGCGGTTGAGTGGTCGTTTGTTTTGCTTGCCAGTCATTATACGCTTTATAGGCTAGTGCGCCGAGCGCCGCTGCTCCACCAATCCCTATCACTTTAGTGCCTATTTTTTTTGCTTTCTTCGAGCCCATCAACAAACCGATTAGGCCACCACCGAGTGCACCAGCTCCTAAGGTTTTGAGTTTACTTGAATCTTGTGTGATAGCGCCGAGTTGGCTTGAACCTTGTTTTACGATGTCTGAATTCAATGCTTGGTTAAGCAAACTTTTTAGATCCATAGGTCACCTCCATTAATAATGGATTAAAGAATAGATCACCGTAGATGAATCGAAGATTAATATGCTTAAAAAAGTTTGTGTGGCTGGTGACAAAATAAAAAAGGTTGCCATTTAGGCAACCTTTTCAATAGCACACTTTATTAGGCTATTTGAGCATTAATAAAGGAGACTATTTCATTCATAGCGACGGCCGACTTCTCACCACTGCGGCGATGTTTATATTCGAAGTTGCCCTCATCCATACTGCGATCGCCAATAATGATGGTATGTGGCACACCGATCAGTTCCATATCTGAGAACATTACGCCCGGGCGCTCTTTACGATCATCAAATAGCACTTCAATACCAGCTGAGGTCAGTTCCGCATACAGTTTTTCAGCAGCTTGTTGGACACGCTCTGATTTGTGCATGTTCATGGGAACGATCGCCACTTGGAAAGGTGCGATCGCGTCAGGCCAGATGATGCCGTATTTATCGTTGTTTTGTTCGATGGCTGATGCTACAACGCGTGATACACCAATGCCGTAACAACCCATCTCTAAAATGGTGTTTTTACCATTGGAATCAAGAACGCCACAGTTCATTTTCTCAGAATAGTTGGTACCCAATTGGAAAATATGACCCACTTCGATACCGCGTTTGAGCATTAGTGTCCCTTTGCCACATGGGCTTGGGTCGCCTTCAACGACGTTACGAAGATCTTCCACTTTCGCTAGCTCAACGTCACGACCCCAGTTGATGCCAAAGTAGTGTTTGCCATCGATGTTGGCTCCTGCGCCAAAATCGCTCATGACGGCTACGCTGTGATCAACGATAAACGGCAATTCAAGACCAACAGGGCCAAGAGAGCCTGGGCCTGCGCCAATCAGCGCGCGAATCTCTTCTTCGCTAGCCATTTCTAGCGGAGCGGCAACTTCAGCGAGTTTCTCGGCTTTGATTTCATTGAGTTCATGATCACCACGGATGATCAGTGCCACGATAGAGGCATCGATCTCATCAGAGGCTTTTACAAACAGTGTTTTAACTGTTTTCTCAATCGGTAGGCCATGCTGCTCAACCAATTCAGCGATGGTTTTGGCGTTTGGCGTATCAACCTGCGTCATCTCTTGAGTTGGCGCGGCGCGCTCAACGGCTGGCGCAATGGCTTCCGCTTTTTCGATGTTGGCGGCGTAATCCGATTCAGTTGAGAAGGCGATGATGTCTTCACCACTTTCAGCCAATACATGGAACTCATGCGAGCCGTTACCACCGATAGCGCCGGTGTCGGCTAATACTGGGCGGTAATCAAGCCCCATGCGATCGAAGGCTTTACAGTAAGCTTCGTGCATTGCTTGGTAAGATTTCTCTAAGCCTGCTTTATCAATATCAAAGCTATAGGCATCCATCATGCAGAATTCACGAGCACGCATCACACCAAAACGAGGACGTCTCTCATCACGGAATTTGGTTTGAATCTGGTACAGGTTCAGCGGCAATTGCTTGTAAGAGCTGACTTCGTTGCGTACCAAGCTGGTGATCACTTCTTCTGCTGTTGGACTAAGCACAAACGGACGAGTATGGCGGTCAGTAAAGCGAAGTAGCTCAGGGCCCATTTTCTCAGAGCGGCCTGTCTCTTCCCACAGTTCAAACGGTTGCACAACGGGCATCAAGGTTTCGATTGCACCGGCATTGTCGAGCTCTTGACGAACGATGTTTTCGACTTTACGCAGCACACGTAGACCAGTAGGCAGCCAGGTATAAAGACCTGAAGCCAGCTTACGGATCATACCTGCACGTAACATGAGCTGATGGCTCACGACTTCTGCGTCGTTTGGAGTCTCCTTCAAAGTAGAAAGAAGATATTTACTGGTACGCATTCTATGGTATCCGTTTCATGATAGTTAAAAGCGCTCTCCAATGAGAGGCTAGAATTAAGCCGCTAATAATATCAGCCAATCGGCTTTGTCAAAAGCGTTCTATTGCGGTTACTGAGACTAAGTTGTTTGCGATAGTGAATTTTACGTTCAGATCGAACAGATTTACCGCATATTCTTTATGATCGATTTTATGTTTTTTATAGGCTGGGCGAGGATCTTGAGCCAGTACTTGCTCAATGACGGCTTTAACCATGTCGTGATCTGCCCGCGCATTCAGTACCGTTAACGCCGCTTGGCTAAAGGTCACTGCGATCTTGTGGGGCTCGCTCTCGGCATAGCCACCGCTGGCTGTGGCTATCGAATCGGAATAGGGAATATAGGGTTTGATGTCAATGATCGGTGTGTTATCGACTAAATCTACGCTGCCTAGTTCCAAATAAACCTGATCACCTTGTTGAGTGACGCCTTTCAATTCAACGGCAGACATACCGATGCCGTTAGGTCGAAACGTGGCCCGTGAAGCAAATACGCCGATCCGCTCATTTCCGCCTAAGCGCGGTGGGCGCACCGTCGGTTTCCAACCGGCATCGAGGTTTTGGTCAAACAGAAAAAGTAACCAGACATGGCTAAATTGTTCGATGCCTCGCACCGACTCTAAGCAATTAGCGTGACCGATGAGCTTGACTCTCGCGCTTGCGCTCGCCACTAAGCGAGGTTGGCGAGGAACGGCAAATTTTTCTTTATAAGGCGTTTCAATAGTGCCAATCGGAGCAATGGTGTGCATATCCGTATCCGTCTTTTTTCACGTTGGTTGAGAAAAATATCATATTTAAGCTTGCTTTTCTTCTTGGTAATGATTATTAATTGTCATGTTATAACATAACAATTTAAGTGAGGGGAAATTGATGAAAGACGGAATTCATCCGCCATACCAAAAAGTGGTTTTCCACGACACCAGTGTGGATAAGTATTTTATTGTGGGTTCAACGCTAAAAACTGATCGGACGATCGAGTGGGAAGATGGCAACACCTATCCTTATTTCACCTTAGATGTGTCGTCTGAATCGCATCCCTATTACACCGGTAAGCAGCGAGTTGTTCAAAAAGAAGGACGAGTGGCGAATTTCAATCGTCGCTTTGCTCAGTTTGGTAAGGAGTAAACTATGAAAGTATTAAGTTCATTAAAAAGCGCAAAATCACGTCATCCAGATTGTCAAATCGTCAAAAGACGCGGTCGTTTATATGTAATTTGTAAAACTAATCCAAGATTTAAGGCGGTTCAGCGCTAATGAAGAGGAACGGTTGGACAGGCTAGTGATTGTCCAACCGTCAAAACGTGGTTATTTGTTCGCTTTAGCCAAAATGCGATCCAAATGGTTGGCAAATTCGCGCCGTTCTGTTTGAGAAAGCGCACTTGGTCCGCCAGTTTGGATACCGCTTGATCGCATTGTGTCCATAAAATCTCGAATATTGAGGCGTGCCTTGATGGTCTCTTTGGTATACAGCTCACCACGAGAATTGAGCGCCAAGCCACCTTTGGTTATCACTTCATCGGCCAGCGGAATATCGGAAGTAATTACCAAATCGCCCACTTCTACCCGTTTGACGATTTCGTTATCGGCAACATCAAAACCACTGGGGACTTGCAGTGAACGAATGTTGGATCGTTGCGGAATCGGAACGACATGATTGGCCACAAAAGTACATTCAACGCCCGTCCTTTCGGCTGCGCGGACAATGGTTTCACGAATTACTTTCGGACATGCATCGGCGTCCACCCAAATTTTCATCATTCAATTACTTCTCGGTTAGTTGTGCCTCTAGGGCTGCTACTCGGGCTGACAAAGCGGCTAGTTGCGTTTCAAGTTCGGCTATCTTGTTCGCGCTATTTTCCGTACTAAAGCTCACTTCTACTTTGGGAACTCGGTGTGCATTTTTCCAACTTTTGATGGTTGCAATCAAGGCTGGCATTGGCACTGAGGTGCTAAGACGTGACTTTACTAAGGCCACACTCGGTTCCTTTCCCTGTTGTTGTAAGAGAGTCAAGATGTTTTCTAGTTCTTGAGTGACATCTTTTGTGAGCATAGGTTATCCTTTTTGTGAGTGGCTGTGATCTTACCTTTTATTTACCAAGAGCAAAAGTGGCGAAGTGTTGTAAGAGATCTCGCACATTGTTTGTAAGAAATCACAGTGTTTAACGCAGTGTTTGGTGGTGATTTTTTTATAACTATTTGTTTTTAATTAATATATCTATTTCTTTAGGTTGTTTTTTTTAAAATGATATTTTTAGGTGATTGTTTCTTAAAGCCAAACGAGTAAATTGAACCCTGTCGGAAGGATTCTGACAAGGAATTACAAAGCACCAAGGTTTGGTCTCTTCAGGAAGAAGACAAGGTTGTTCACGAAGAATAACCACGCAGGATGCTAGGACAGCGTAAGGATACAACAGTTGGCAGGATGCGAGCTGCATGGATTGGCGATGGACACCTTGTGGATAAGGCAGGACAACATCAGGATGATGTTATGGACACCGCTCAAGGAACAAGTGATGAGTATTGACCGGAGTGTTAGTACCATGGAAAGTTTGGACACCGCTAGGATGGCGATGCAGGATGAGCCGAAGAATTGGCCACTATTATGGATGATGCATGGAGCACACAATTTAGTAGCTGGACTGCTGCGAGTAAGACTTTAAGCCTCGACACATGCGTGTTGAGGCTTTTCTTATTACTTGCATTCTGGCTTTAGCGTGTTGTTGCTTCAAAAAAAGTTCATATGATAAGTGCAGCAAAATAATAACAACAAAAAAACAATCTAGATCAATTACCTCATCGTTCGGTTGGTTTAATTTTCGGCTTCTTTGCAAAAATAGAGTACCAGATTTTATTTGGGCTAAGGCGTATTGCCCTAAGCCTAGTTGAGTCTTTCGGTATTATTTTGCGGCTAACAAGGATTGTACGTGACAACCGTAACAAGAAGAACGCTTCTTCTCCCTTACACCGATTCGTTAGAGTCTGATTTTTTGATGCTCAATTGTTGCGCCAAAAATCGGGCACAGATGAATGGCCCTAAAACGGTCGCTTCAGCAAAACAGCTTTTTCAACGAGTGCTTCATGATCCTCATTTGTACGCAATGGCGGTGTTAGATAATTATAACCGCGAATACATGGGGCATTTGTTCATTGAACTTGACGAAGAGCGAGCAGAACTCGGTTTTCTTTTTGATAAATTGTATTGGGGCAAAGGCATTGCAACTGAGGCATTGAAGGCTTTTTTACCTAAAGCAGCCTACCAATTGCAACGACAAAAAATTACAGCCACTGCTAATATTGGCCACCATGCCTCTATTGCGGTACTCAAAAAACTCGGCTTTGAGCTGTTGGGTGAGAAAGAAGATGTTTTTGGCCCTTATTGGGAATTTGAGTTTACATACGATGAGGCGGCAAATGAAAAGCAGATGGCCTAAAGCCTATCATTTGTAATTCACCTTGGTAGCAGTCGTCACCTAGTGCAGAAAACTCAAACCAATAAACGGTATGCCAACGACAGAGTCCTTCTGGCGTTTTGAATTTGTGGCGTCCAAAAGCAACGCTGATCAGCTGTAAGTCGAGTTGTTCGCATTTTCGACTGATCGCCGCTTTTGCCAATTCGGCTTGGCGACGCTGTTGCCAGAAAAGAAAGCAGCCCAAGCTGAGTAATAAAATAGCCAATAGATCGCCTAGCATAAACATTCCAGTTATTGAGCTTTAGTTGTTTGTTGTAAGCGAATTAAGGCATCGGCTAATTCGATCGAAGGGCTAGAATGCAGCAGTGGCAGCAGTACCATTCGCAGTTCTGGCAGCATCACTAAATCAGCAAAGAGCTGGTTAAAGAGGGCTTGATTGCCTGTTTGCGCCAAGCGTAATAAAAACGTTTCGGCAAGTGATGGGTTAGACAATACATGCCACGAGCGCCCTGCAATGGCAATTAATATCTCTTGATGGCTCAAGCGTGGGCTTTGCAGAATACGTTCAACCAAGGTCGCGGTGAGTGCATTATCCGCACCTGATAAGGCTCGTATTAAAGCAGAGAGTAAGAACAGATCAGGTTCGTGGCTTTCGATGTGCAACATTGCCATCTCTTGCAAACGCAGCGCCAACTTATCATTCAACTGTGCACTATGTTCGAGTGCACCCAGCAGGGCATACAAAGGCTGAGCGGGGAGGTGGTTTAATGCTTTCCTTAATAACACGCTATTTTGTTCTTTGCTTAAACGAGCACAAATATCAGTAATGCCTTGTAAGCCGACCGTCTGCCAGTTTTCCCAGCCTAAATCCCCACTAAAATAGTGTTGCGCATGCTCATAATATTGGCTTGATGGTAGGTTCAACTGGGCGCGTATTTGGCTGTGGAATACCGCCATTTTGTCGTCGCTCGGTTTAAAGGTATAAGGGTTATTGGCAAGCTTTTGCTGCTGCTCATCGCTGAGGTCTTGATGCAAACGTGATCCCATCGCTTCAAGTACAAACTTGATGAAGTTACCTATCTCAGCTTGTTTGAGTAGGCCACGTTCATCCAAAGAGAATTTAAGAAACCAGATCCAAGGTTGCTGGGTTTGGTTCCAATAGGCGATGGCAAGATGAGCATGACGCTGCAATGGATAGGGATACGGTTGCTGACCTTTTTCTACTTGAGAAAAGTGTGTATTTTCAATCGGGCAGATGCGCCTTCCTAAATCAAAGATCCGATATTGGCTACCACTATTGGTGAGCAATTGGCTAAGCGTATGAATGGTATCCATGGATAAAGTGACCTTAACTTGTGTTCTTGAATAACTATTTTTGATCAATAACTCTCTTTGAACAATAAATGGTACTCTATAGCTCATTTTCAAGGTCACTTAGCAAATTAACTTGGTGAATAATGACAGTAAGCACAGAACTTACCCACCTGTTGAAGCAACTAGAAACTCAGTTACGCAATTCTCAGCGCTGGCAATCCCAGCCGCCAAGCGAAAGCGCATTGATGAGCACAGAGCCTTTCTCCATCGATACCCTCACTCCGGAGCAGTGGCTGCAGTGGATTTTCATCCCCAAAATGTTATTGGCAATTGAGCAGCAAACAGAGCTTCCTCAAGGGTTCTCGCTCACTCCCTATTTTGAAGAGGCATGGCAACATCAAGCGGAATTGGCTGAGGTGATTGCGCTGCTACGTTTGATTGATGAGGTAAGCCAACCATGTTAGAGATTCTGTATCAGGACGATGATTTGGTCGCCGTGAATAAACCTGCAGGAATGCTGGTGCATCGCTCATGGCTAGATAAACACGAAACGCAATTTGTGATGCAAACGCTGCGCGATCAAATTGGCCAGCATGTGTTTCCCCTACATCGATTAGATAGGCCAACTTCTGGCGTGCTTGTGTTTGCGCTCTCCAGTGAAGTGGCGGCGCAAATGATGCCGATGTTTGCCAACCATCAAATGGAAAAAACGTACCATGCGATTGTGCGTGGTTGGATTGAACAAGGGGATGTGCTTGATTACCCACTCAAAATCGAGCTAGATAAAATTGCCGATAAGTTTGCCAAACAAGATAAAGAAGCCCAAGAGGCGATCACCGCTTATCAACCATTAGCGACAGTAGAAGTGCCGTATTCAACCGGGCGTTTCCCAACCAGCCGCTACTGTTTGGTGGAAATGAAACCGCAAACAGGCCGTAAACATCAGCTGCGTCGTCATATGCACCATTTGAGTCATCCGATTATTGGTGATACCACTCATGGTGATGGCAAGCACAACCGCCTATTTCGCGATCATTATGACGCGCAGCGTCTGATGCTCCATGCCTCTGAATTACGTTTTACTCATCCGTTTACTGGCCAAGCATTAGTGCTTAAAGCTGGTTTTGATGAGGTATGGCAAAGGCTGTTTACTCAGTTTGAGTGGAGCCAGCCGATATAAAAACAAAACCCTCGCGATGCGAGGGTTTTGAGTATTGGGATGTAACTGAAAGTGGTGTAGCTTATCGAGCTATTCGGTTCATAAAAACCTTCAGTTCATAAAACCGACAGCTTATAAAACGCTCGCTACTTTGCTAAATATTCTTGAATGGAACGCTCGATGCCTTTGGCATCTAAACCTAATTCTGCATGCAGCTCTTCTTGTGTACCTTGAGCGATGAATTGATCAGGCAAACCTAAATTGAGTACTGGTTTTAGGATTTTCTCTTTCATCATCAATTCAATGACACCCGCACCCGCACCACCTGCAATCGCATTCTCTTCCAAGGTCACTAGCACATCATGTTGCGCAGCCAGTTGGCGAATGAGTGTTTCATCAAGGGGCTTAACAAATCGCATGTCAGCTACTGTTGCATTTAGCTTATCGGCTGCTTCAAGCGCGTTTGGTAGGAAAGTGCCAAAGTTGAGGATCGCGATTTTTTCATTCGCGATAGCCGTGTCACATTGGCGCATAATGCGTCCTTTGCCAATCTCTAACGCACTAAATTGGGTTTGGATTTCGACTCCCATGCCATTGCCACGAGGATAACGCACTGCGCTTGGCCCTGTGTGTTTATGGCCGGTATAGAGCATTTGTCGGCACTCATTTTCATCGGCGGGTGCCATGATCACCATGTTGGGAATGCAGCGCATGAAGCTTAAATCAAATGCACCTTGGTGAGTTTGGCCATCAGCTCCGACTAAACCCGCTCGGTCAATGGCGAACATAACCGATAAATTCATGATGGCAACATCGTGGATCAGTTGATCATAACCCCTTTGTAAAAAGGTTGAGTAGATCGCCACTATCGGATGATCTCCCGCAATCGCCATACCAGTTGCAAGTGTGACGGCATGTTGCTCAGCAATCGCCACATCAAAATATTGTTGTGGGTACTCTTTTGAAAAGCGAACCATGCCAGAGCCTTCACGCATCGCGGGTGTAATTGCCATTAATTTGGGATCTTGCGCGGCCATATCGCATAAGAAATCACCAAAGATTTTAGAAAATGTGGGTTTGGCGTTGCTGTTTTTCGGCAGGCTATTGTGGCTCGGGGCAAATTTAGGAACGGCATGGTAACCAATCGGATCTTTTTCGGCGGGTTCATAGCCTTTGCCTTTTTTGGTCATGATGTGCAAAAACTGTGGGCCTTTGAGCTCGCGCATGTTGCGTAATGTCTTGATAAGTTCAATCACATCATGGCCATCGACTGGGCCGATATAGTTAAATCCAAGCTCTTCAAACAAGGTGCCGGGTACGACCATGCCTTTCAAGTGCTCTTCTGTGCGGCGTACCAGCTCTTTAATAGGCGGTATGCCAGAGAGCACTTTTTTGCCCCCTTCACGGATCGAGGTATAAAGGCTACCGGAAAGCAGTTGCGCTAAATGGTTATTCAGTGCGCCCACGTTTTCAGAGATCGACATTTCGTTGTCGTTGAGCACGACTAACATATCCGGATGAACGTCGCCAGCATGGTTCATTGCTTCAAAGGCCATGCCTGCGGTGATAGCACCATCACCAATTACGCCCACTACTTTGCGATTTTTCCCTTCTTTACCTGCACTGATCGCCATCCCTAAGGCGGCACTGATTGAGGTGGACGAGTGGCCGACAGAGAGCGTGTCATATTCACTTTCTTCACGCCAAGGAAAAGGGTGAAGACCGTCTTTTTGACGAATGGTCGACATTTTCTCGCGGCGACCAGTTAATATTTTGTGCGGATAAGCTTGGTGGCCTACATCCCAAATCAGCTGATCGAAAGGGGTGTTATAGACGTAGTGTAGGGCAACCGTTAATTCAACCGTGCCTAAGCCTGACGCAAGGTGGCCACTCGACTGACTGACGGAATTAAGAAGGTAGTTTCTTAATTCATCACACAACGTTGGCAGAACCTCTTTTGGCAGACTGCGCAGTTCATCGGGTGTATTTGCTAAAGCCAGTGTTGGGTATTTTGAAATATCAAGAGTCATAATTTTGCGCGCTTATAGTTTAGTTCTTGCGCTCGACGACGTATCGGGCGAACTCTTCGAGTGATTCTGTATTGTAGGGTATTGCTTCCAAGGCTTGAAGAGCTTCCTGTAACAGACTTTGTGCTTTATCAATAGCACCTTGTAACCCTAGCAGCGCTGGGTAGGTACTTTTATTGAGTTGTTGATCCGAGCCTTGAGGTTTACCTAATGTCTCGGTATCGCTAACGATATCCAAAATATCATCTTGAACTTGGAATGCGAGACCAACGGCATCGGCATAGCGATCCAATTGTGGTAGTACCGCAAGCCCTGTTTCACCAGCCGCAAGCGCACCTAAACGGATTGCACAACGCATCAAGGCTCCTGTTTTATTGCGATGGATCTCTTCTAATTCCTGCACTGAAACCAGACGATTTTCCGCTTGCAGATCCAACGCTTGCCCTATACACATACCTTGAGCACCGGAAGCTTGAGCCAACATTTGAACCATCTTAATGCGGTTGACTTGCGCATGTTCGGCGAGTTGACCTTCTGCCAAAATAGTAAAGGCCAGTGTTTGCAGGGCATCGCCCGCTAAAATCGCGATGGCTTCGTCAAATTCGATGTGACAAGTGGCTTTACCGCGACGCAATTCATCGTCGTCCATCGCGGGAAGGTCATCGTGGATCAATGAGTAAGCATGAATACATTCTATTGCGCAGGCTGGGGTATCGAGTTCATCTGGCGTACAACCAAGCATTTGCCCTGTGATATACACCAAATAAGGTCGAGCTCTTTTACCGCCAAGTAACAAACCGTAGCGCATCGCGTCAATCAACGGTTGTTTTTGGTGCGGTAAACGGCCTAACCAAAGGTTTAATTGGTCAATATTTCTTTGCTGATAGGAGCTCAGAGCCTCAATCATAGGGCACTCTTTCTACTAAGTTGTGGTATCTACTAGGTTACGATCGACCGTTTCCCTGTGACTTAATTGACAGGTTCATGTCACATAGCGAGCGATGAGATCGATAAATATGAGTCAGTAATAAGTATGTATCAGTAATACATGCCTATTACTCAGGTAGTTCAGTAAAGTCAGAGAGTGGCGCGTCATCGCTCGCACTGAGCAAAATACTGACTCGCTGCTCCGCTTCACTTAACTTACTTTGTCCAGCACGAGCAAGGGATATTCCGCGCTCGAATTTTTTTAGCGCATCATCTAAGGCTAAATCGCCATTTTCTAGCTGTTCCACTAAGCTATCAAGTTCTTCGATTGTCGCTTCGAAGGACATATTTTCAGGTTTCTTGCTCGCCATAATCTTTTTATCTTGGTAAATATGCACGAAAGTTACCTTAGGGCGTAGTGATGGTCAAATTTAACCAACGATTTTTGTCTGAAAAGTCCCTCTTTTGGAACTGTCACTATCACAAATAATAAAAATAATAATACGATACTTAGCAACCAGACCGATATTTACTGAAATAGTGACGGTGACTCAGAATCTTGGCCATATCAGTGTGCTGGCAACAGTGCATCTTTGCTCAGTTTAGGTATAAACTGAATAGAGAGAATTTCGGTATGATCCAATAATTTACTTAAAGATTTGAATCTATTGCCGATAACGAGTTTAAACTCATTATCGCAGGTAAGCAGCATGAGGAGTGCTTTGTGGATTTAGCAACGCTGATAGGCCTGATCGGAGGCCTCGCTTTCGTTATCATGGCGATGATTTTAGGCGGAAGCCTAATGATGTTCTTCGACGTCACATCTATCTTGATCGTAGTGGGGGGCTCAACCTTTGTTGTTTTGATGAAATTCACGATGGGACAATTTTTTGGTGCAGCCAAAGTCGCAGGTAAGGCTTTTATGTTTAAAGCTGATGAGCCTGAAGATTTGATCGCAAAAATCGTGGAAATGGCGGATGCAGCACGTAAAGGCGGCTTTCTTGCGTTAGAAGAGATGGAAATTACTAATAGCTTCATGCAAAAAGGGATCGATTTGCTGGTGGATGGCCATGATGCTGACGTGGTGCGTTCTGCGTTGCAAAAAGACATTGTATTGACCGATGAGCGCCATTCTCAAGGGTCTGGTGTATTTCGTGCCTTTGGTGACGTAGCGCCAGCGATGGGCATGATCGGTACTTTGGTGGGCTTGGTTGCCATGTTGTCTAACATGGATGACCCTAAATCAATTGGCCCTGCCATGGCCGTTGCCTTATTAACTACCTTGTACGGCGCTGTTCTCTCGAACATGATTTTTTTCCCGATTGCAGACAAACTTGCTTTGCGCCGAGACCAAGAAAAGCTTAACCGTCGTTTAATCATGGATGGCGTTCTGGCTATTCAGGATGGACAAAACCCACGGGTCATTGATAGTTATCTGAAAAACTACCTCAATGAAGGCAAGCGTGTTTTAGATGTTGATAGTGAATAACGGAGCCTGTAATGGATGATGAAGAAGGCTGTAAATGCCCACCTCCCGGCTTGCCGTTGTGGATGGGAACCTTTGCCGATTTAATGTCGCTGTTGATGTGTTTCTTCGTACTGCTGCTCTCTTTTTCCGAGATGGACGTTCTGAAGTTTAAACAGATAGCAGGCTCGATGAAGTTTGCTTTTGGTGTGCAAAATCGTTTGGAAGTGAAAGACATTCCTAAAGGGACAAGCATCATTGCACAAGAGTTTCGCCCAGGCCGTCCTGAACCGACACCAATTGATGTCATCATGCAACAAACCATTGATATCACCCAGCAGACATTAAATTTCCAAGAAGGTGATTCTGACCGTTCTGGTGGTATGCAGCGTGATGAAGGGCAATTGACGGGGGGGCAATCCCCAGAAACCTCAACACAGAATAATCAAAACACCGAATCGGAAATGCAACAACAGCAAGCAGAATCTATGTCGCAGGAGATGGAAATTGTTGAACAGGACATCAAAAAAGCGTTAGCAAGAGAAATCGAACAAGGCGCTATTGAAGTTGAAAACTTAGGTCAGCAATTGGTGATCCGTATTCGTGAAAAAGGTGCGTTTCCCGAAGGTTCTGCATTTCTACAACCTAAGTTTCGTCCATTGGTTCGTCAAATTGCCGATCTGGTTAAAGATGTGCCGGGCATTGTGCGTATTTCTGGCCATACCGACAATCAAAGTGTCGATTCTGAATTGTATCGCTCAAACTGGGATCTTTCGGCTCAACGAGCGGTTTCTGTGGCGCAAGAGATGGAAAAGGTTCGCGGGTTTTCTCATCAACGACTCAGGGTGCGTGGTATGGCCGATACCGATCCAGTCGGCTCTAACGATACGGAAAGTGAACGTTCACGCAACCGCCGAGTAGAAATCAGTATCATGCAAGGTGAACCGCTGTACAGTGATGAAGTTCCATCCGTTCAGTAAGTTACGTTGGATTATGTAAAAACACATAGACGAGCGCTAAGGCTCGTCTTTTTTATGGTTATCACCTCGTGTATAATCCTGCGCCCTTAGCGGTGTATCAGTAGCAAGTAGAATGCGACCCATTGATTCACCACGTTGCCCAATCAGATTGCGAATAGAACTATGAAATTTATTGTTAAGCCCCATCCGGAAATTTTTGTTAAAAGTGACTCAGTACGCAAGCGCTTCACAAAAATTTTAGAGTCCAATATTCGTAATATCATCAAACGAAGAACAGAGTCAGTCGCGGTATTTAACCGTCGCGATCACATTGAAGTGGCTGCGCAAAGTGACCAATACTATCAAGAAGTCCTTGAAATTCTGACTCATACTCCTGGCATCCAGCAAGTGCTCGAAGTGCAGCAATCTGAGTTTAAGGATATGCATGACATTTACGAGCAAGTGTTAGCACTCAGCCGTAATAACATCGAAGGAAAAACTTTTGTTGTGCGTGCCAAGCGTCGAGGAAAGCATGATTTTACCTCAATCGATGTTGAGCGTTATGTTGGTGGTGGTTTAAACCAAGCAGTTGAGAGTGCAAAAGTTCAACTTAAAAACCCAGACGTTACCATCAATATTGAAATAGCCGATGAATTGCTCAATCAAGTGATTGCCCGTTATAAAGGTTTAGGTGGTTTCCCTCTTGGCACTCAAGAAGATTTATTGAGTTTGATTTCTGGTGGTTTTGACTCGGGTGTATCAAGCTATTTACACATCAAACGTGGCTCAAAAGTGCATTATTGCTTCTTCAATTTAGGCGGTCCAGCGCATGAAATTGGTGTAAAGCAAGTGGCCCATTATTTGTGGAATAAATACGGTTCTTCAGCCAAAGTGCGTTTTATCTCGGTCGATTTCGAGCCAGTGGTGGCTGAAATCTTAGAAAAAGTAGACGATGGTCAAATGGGTGTGGTGCTAAAACGTATGTTTATGCGCGCCGCAGGCATGATAGCTCATAAGTTAAATATTGAAGCTTTAGTGACCGGAGAAGCGTTGGGTCAAGTTTCGAGCCAAACTCTAACTAATCTTCGTCATATTGATGGTGTGACAGATACTTTAATTTTACGTCCTCTCATCAACTGGGACAAAGAAGAGATTATTAAAGTGGCGCGCGAGATTGGAACAGAAGATTTTGCCAAAACGATGCCAGAATACTGTGGGGTTATTTCAAAAAGCCCAACAGTTAAAGCGGTGAAAGCGAAATTAGAAGCCGAAGAAGCGAAGTTTGATTTCTCAATCCTAGAGCACGTAGTTTACAACGCTCGTCAAATGGATATCCGTGATATTGAGAAAGAGAGCCAAGAGCAAGCACCTGAAGTTGAACAAGTGACCGCTATCGGAAAAGATGCGGTGGTACTTGATATTCGTAGCCCAGATGAAGAAGATGACAAGCCACTGCTGATTGAAGGTGTGGAAGTAAAACATTTGCCTTTCTACAAGTTATCGACTCAGTTTGGCGATTTGGATCAATCGAAAACATATCTCTTATATTGTGCGCGCGGTGTGATGAGCCGGCTTCAAGCTCTGTATTTGAAAGAGCAAGGCTTTAACAACATCAAGGTATATCGACCTTAATCGTTATCTCGATACAGAATCGACCGCCCACGTTTTCGTGAGCGGTTTTTTTATGGCTCCGACTTAATCACAGGCATAAAAAAAACACCGCCCAAAGGCGGTGCTAAAGAATTTGACAGACAGGTCAAACAATAAATACAGGAAGTATATGTTTTGGTGCAGGGGATAACTGCACAAAACAGGATGGTAGAATTCTACCTCACTCGAAATACGAGTTTGCAAACACAACATCGCAACAAAAGCCAATTGATTCATAACTGAATCAAGCCGTTCAGGCCTTGTTGCGGGGTGAAATATAGAATTTCTCTAGCCGCTCGGCAATGGACAATTTATAATGTTTCAGATTAAAAAAACTAATCTAATTTTTGAGTGTACCTATGTCCAGAAGATTGCCACCATTAAACTCGCTGAAAGTGTTTGAAGCGGCAGCTCGCCAGCTGAGTTTTACTCGCGCTGCGGAAGAGCTATTTGTGACACAAGCCGCAGTCAGTCATCAAATCAAAGCGTTAGAGGAATTTTTAGGGTTAAAGCTATTTCGCCGTCGTAATCGTTCTCTGCTATTGACAGAAGAAGGGCAAAGTTACTTTCTCGACATTAAAGATATCTTTACCGCACTCTCTGAAGCCACCGATAAGGTACTAGAGCGCAGTGAGAAAGGGGCATTAACCATTAGTTTACCGCCGAGTTTTGCGATTCAGTGGCTCGTGCCACGTCTGGCCGATTTTAACCAGCAAGAGCCGGATATTGATGTGCGTATCAAAGCGGTTGATATGGATGAAGGTTCGTTAACCGATGATGTGGATGTGGCGATTTATTATGGACGAGGTAACTGGCCTGGTTTACGCGCGGATAAGTTGTATCAAGAGTTTTTGATCCCGCTTTGTTCTCCTTCACTGCTGTTAGGCCCTAAGCCTTTAGAAACACTGGACGATCTAACACGCCATACTCTGCTACACGATACTTCACGTAAAGATTGGAAACAGTTTGCCAAAGAGAACGATCTTGAAGGGGTGAATGTCAACCACGGCCCCATCTTTAGCCATTCGACCATGGTGCTGCAAGCGGCGGCGCATGGGCAAGGTATCGCACTAGGGAATAACGTGTTAGCTCAGCCAGAGCTGGAAGCGGGTCGCTTGATTGCGCCTTTTGACGAAGTGCTGATGACTAAAAATGCTTTCTATGTGGTCTGTCACGAGAAGCAGGCCGATATGGGGCGCATCGCTACTTTCCGTGATTGGATGCTCAAAAAAGCCAGAAGGGAACAAGAGGTATTGCTAGATGAAGAGTAAGTTATTGCTCACTATCGCGGCTTTTATGGCGGGCGTTGGTGTCGCTCTAGGAGCTTTTGCGGCGCACGGCCTAAAAGCGTATTTAACCCCTTACTTGCTTTCGGTGTTTGAAACGGGAGTGCAGTACCAATCGATTCACGCTTTAGCCATATTAGCGTGTGGTATTTTGCTGCGTTGTCGTTTGGGATCGAAAGCACAAAAATATTTTTTCATTGCGGCAATTTGCTTTATCATCGGCGTCCTTTGTTTTAGCGGCAGTCTTTACGCTTTAGCACTCACGGGCATCAAGTGGTTTGGCCCGATCACGCCATTTGGTGGCGTGTTCTTTATGCTAGGGTGGGGAGTGTTTGGCTATGCAGCACTTAATATTCAAGAGGTGGACCAGTGAAACACGTAATGCTCTATTGTCGTGCAGGCTTTGAAAAAGAGTGTGCCGGAGAGATCCAAGATAAAGCGACTAAGCTAGAGGTTTTTGGTTTTCCTCGTTTGAAAAACAATACGGGTTACGTTTTGTTTGAGTGCTATCAGGCCGGTGATGCTGATAAGCTGATTAAAGAGATCGATTTCCAATCGCTTATTTTTGCTCGTCAGATGTTTGCGGTAGCGACGGAATTTAGCGATTTACCTAAAGATGATCGTATTTCGCCTATCTTATCTGAACTCGCCGAACTTGAGGGTTTTCCGCGTTGTGGTGACATTCGCATTGAAACGCCAGATACCAATGAAGCGAAAGAGTTGCTCAAATTTTGTCGTAAGTTTACCGTGCCATTGCGTCAAGCGTTACGTGGCAAGGGGATTCTGTCTAACAAAGAGTCGGCGAAGAGACCTGTGCTACATGTCTGCTTTATTCAACCCGGACACTGCTTCGTTGGGTATTCGTACACCAACAATAACTCGCCTTTTTTCATGGGTATTCCTCGTTTGAAATTCCCAGCCGATGCGCCAAGTCGTTCCACACTGAAGTTGGAAGAGGCTTTCCATGTGTTTATTCCTCGTGAAGAGTGGGATGAACGTTTGGCTCCGGGAATGTGGGCGGTAGACTTGGGCGCATGCCCGGGGGGCTGGACTTACCAACTGGTGAAGCGTTCGATGTTTGTTCATGCTATCGACAACGGTCTAATGGCTGAAAGTTTGATGGACACAGGACAGGTGAAACACCATGCCGAGGATGGTTTTAAATTTGAGCCGCCACGCAAGAACGTGACTTGGATTGTGTGTGACATGATTGAAAAGCCAGCTCGTGTTGCGCATTTAATGGGGCAGTGGATCCTCAAGGGTTGGGCGAAAGAAGCCATCTTCAACTTAAAGCTGCCAATGAAAGGGCGCTATGATGAAGTTTTACAAGACATTGAAAACCTAAAAGTTTTTCTGATTAAAAATGATGTAAAGTTCCGCATGCAGGCAAAGCATTTGTATCATGATCGTGAAGAGATCACAGTGCATGTCCAATGCTTGTCGAACATCTCTCCGCACTAATGCTCCAATAGGTTAATTTAACGCTCCTTTCTAGGAGCGTTTTGCTATTCTGGATGGGATACTTGCGCTGAAAAGCGAATGTCTTGCAAGTTAAAACCGAGCTCTATATCGGTCTTTAGTGTGGCAATGTGTTTGCAGACTCGCGCCATATCGATCTGCTCATCAAATTTTTTACGGTATTTCTTGGCCAAATCAGCACTGGCGTAGGCCGCTTCTATGTCGGGAAATTGTGTTAATATCTCTTTTGCTGCTTTTGGACCAATGCCGGCAATGCCGGGAACTTGGCTTGAACTGATGCCCGTTAATCCCCAAAAATCGGTTAATTGGCTCGGCTTTACGCCAAATTCCTGTTCAATAAAGGGTTGATCTAACCAACGATGTTGAAAGTAGTCACGAATTTGTAAAGTGGGAGAGAGCAGTTGGCAGTAGCCTTTATCGGTTGAAATGATCGTTACTTTTTCACCGTGGCTTGCCACTTTCGTGGCTAAGGTGGCCACCAAATCATCGGCTTCATCACCTTCCGAGAGCAGTGAATCAATCCCTAATTCCCACCATGCTTGCTGAATGGCGTCTAAGCCAAGTTGCAGTGCTTCTGGCATCGGCTTCCGGTTCTGCTTATAAGTCGGTAGAAGTTGTGCTCTCCAGCCCCGGTCTTGTAAGTGATGATCAAACACGGCGATGATGTGGGTCGGTTGAGCTTCATTGATGATACGGTGCAAGGTGCGCGAGGTTGTCTCTATGGTTCTTGCCATATCGTTAGGATCGGGTTGTGCGGAGTGCACCCGACGGATCAAATTCAAAGCATCAATGATGACAAGGTGTAAAGACATAACGACCAAAAAATAAGGGCTTAATAAGCCCTTATTGTAATGATCTCACTTAAGATTGCCACTCATCATGGCATAAGTCAGCTTAGCCTTTAATGATTGTGATTATTGGTTGCAATTTTATAGCAAGGTTCATAAGCACTTCCACCGGGTAGCTTCATTCGGTGTTGTGCAACGAAGTCTTTTAGTAATAAATCCATTTTTTTCATTAATTGGGCATCGCCATCGATGATGAATGGGCCGTGACGTTCAATTTCTCGAATGCCTTCCGCTTTCACATTACCAGCGACAATGCCAGAGAAGGCGCGACGCAAGTTAGCAGCGAGTACTTCTGGTTTTTGGTTTAGGTGTAAATCCAAGTTGGCCATACTGTCGTGAGTCGGTTCAAAAGGCAGTTGGAACTCAGGCTCGATTTTGAGGGACCAGTTGAAACTATAAGCATCACCACTATCTTTACGATGCTGACGAACCAGCGGCATCGCTTGGCTCATGATACGCGCCGCTTTTTCTGGATCATCAATGACGATTTGATAATGTTGGCGTGCTTTTTCACCTAATGTTTCGGCAATGAATGTGTCGATTGAACGGAAGTAGGCTTCGCTCTCTTTTGGACCAGTCAGTACAATTGGCATTGGTTGGCTTGCGTTATCTGGGTGCATCATGATACCCAAAATGTACAGCAGTTCTTCCGCTGTTCCTGCTCCACCGGGGAAAATAATGATGCCGTGCGCCATTCGCACAAAAGCTTCTAGGCGTTTTTCAATATCCGGCATAATCACCAATTCGTTCACAATCGGATTTGGTGGCTCGGCGGCAATGATCGACGGTTCGGTTAAGCCAAGATAGCGTTGTGCGGTATAGCGCTGTTTAGCGTGTCCAATAGCGGCTCCTTTCATTGGCCCTTCCATAGCGCCTGGTCCGCAGCCTGTACAAATGTTCAGTTCACGCAAGCCCAGTTCATGGCCCACTTCCCGCGTATATTGGTACTCAGTAGGGTTGATAGAGTGTCCACCCCAACAAACCACTAAGTTAGGTTCAAGACCGGGAACCAAGGCACTGGCATTACGCAAAATACCAAACACTAAGTTGGTGATGTGAATGGCATTGGTAAGATTTAGGCGCTGATTATCCGCCAGATGCATGTTGACATAAACGATATCGCGCAGGACCGAAAACAGATGTTCTTGAATTCCTTTAATGATCTGCCCATCAACAAAGGCATGTTCTGGTGGATTCGTCAGCTCTAGCTTGATACCGCGTTCACGGCGCATGACAGTGACATCAAAAGATTTATATTTTTCAAGAAGTTCTTTTGAGTTATCCGTATGGCTACCAGAGTTAAGTACCGCCAAAGTGCAGTTGCGATACAGTTGATATAGATCGCTCGACGCGGTCTTTTTTAGACGCTCAACTTCAAGTTGAGAAAGCAGATCCATGCTGCCTGTAGGGCTGATATGAGTAATCATACTGGCCTCCTTAGTTGAGAAGTAAGGAAAATGTCCACGCTACGACTAAAGTTGGTTTTTATATATACCCGCTTAGTATGGAGTATAGGTCATGGTTCGTTTAGTGACGGATGTGCGATAGGACGACATAACTGATTGAAATTACAGTATCAATCTAGTTCTTTTCTCGATTGTTAGGAAATGTTTATGCAAGCAGAGTGTGATGTTAAGCACGCTTTAGTTTGGTTTTGTTCAAATAGCGACCAGTTAAGGCCGCGATTTGAATGGGTTTCTTTTGTCTACATCCGATCTGGACTTGTGTTTATTTCCAAACCACTTGGTTAGGGCCGAAACTCTTGGCTTCTAGTAACGAGCGGCGTAAACGTTCAAGTACTTCCTCTGGCGTATCGGAGTCTTTAAAACAGGTACTCGCGGCTGAAAGTGTAATCGTAATACTCTTGTCTCTGAACTTGAAAGGGAGCCTCGATACATGACGTTGAATGTTTTTTACCACCTTGAAACAGTGATTATCTTCTTGATCGGGAAGTAAAATAATAAATTCTTCACCAGAGAAACGTGCCACGGTATCTGTATCGGATGCTTCTTTGGATATGGTGCGGGCAATAATTTTAAGGGCTTTATCACCTGCCGTATAGCCAAAGCTATCGTTGATAGTTTTGAACTTATCAATATCAAAGATTACGATTCGGAAAGTATGTTGAGCTCTTATCCAGCGCCGATATTCCAGCTCAAGGTGGTCATTAAAGGCCGTGCGATTATAGACTTTTGTCAGTGGATCAAGCAGCAAGCGCTGAGACTGATCTTCCAATCGACGGCGATAATCTTGGGTGAGCTCAAACAGAGCTTCCATTTGATTTTTGCCATAATTTAAGCGTTCAATCAGTGCCTGCTCGCGTTGCTCTGCATGACTTAAGCGTTCAGAAAGTGACGCCATTTCGCATAATATAGGTGAAACGGAGAGCTTAAGATCGTCAATCGCCACAGAATCTTTGATTAGGGTTTGGCTTTGGGTAATCAAAGCGGCGAGTTCAGCATTCATCTCTTGGCGATGTTCAAAGTAACTCTGGCTTTGGTCTGCGTTGTGAGTGCTACTTTTAATGTGTTTTGTGAGTGATGAGTTGACCTGTTCTAAAAATTTCTCAGATGTTTTGCGCTCACTGTTGGTGCCATCAATCACCAGTTTTAGAATCTCTAACGTCAACTCTAAGAGCGTTGATGTCGATACACCAATCAACAGCTTGGCACGAATATCTACCAGTAGTTCCCCTGATTCACCTTCAAAATCCAATTCAGTGATCAGGTGTTGCAGTTCATCGGATAGCTTGGTTAATAGCTCTCTATCCGCGACATGCAGATCGCTGATGGCCGTATTCGGGTTCGCTGTTATTATTTTGATTGCACGTTCATAAATCCCAAGCAGTTGAATCGCTTGTTCAGCTTTAGGCTGAGCTTCTGAAAAACTGAGCAGATCACGCAAATCACGCTTAAGTTTGGCGGGTAGGCCAGCAACGCGAAGTAATGTTTCCCCACAATGTTTGATTTGAGAGTCCAAATGAGAGTTTTCTTTTTCCATAACCAAAGTTTGTTGCTTCAACATGCGCTCCAATACGGCTAAGCGAGGTATGAGCGTGCTTACGTCTTTTTGTTGCTCTAGAGCTTCACGAAGATCCGATAAATTAATATTTAGCTGATGATCATTGCCCTGACACGCCAAGCTTAATGATGTGACGATCCGTTTTAGGACAGTATGTTCTCGTTTAAATTTGAACGAAGTGTCCCTGTGTGTCAAACGAACCTGTTCCAACTGAGTTTTCAGCTGCTGTAACTGTGTTTGAATATCCTGTTCGAGAGCGCCCATGTACAACTAAACTAAACTGCGAGGATCGTTAGGATCCTATTAATTGATTTATCGATAATAACAAATTAATTGCCCACGTCACTGCTTTAACACATTGAATGCCGAGTAATTACCCATCTTTTAGGAGTTTTTTGATGCTCTCCTCATTCTTATAAGAAGAATGTACTTTTATCAACCCTTGATTGATGGCGTGCTTGCATGATTTGCGAATATTGTTGGAGGCAAAACTAGCGGCTGGAGCGTTATCAATCGCTTTTAAGTAGACCCAATGGCTTGCTCCTTCTCTCATACTTAGCTCACGAGCTGTGTTAGTTGCCATCAGCAGAATATCGAGCAGCTCTTTATCATTAATCGCCATATAAGCTCTTGGCAAAAACGGGTAGTCGGCGATGCCCATCCGTATTGTACGGTTTAAGCGACGTTCAGGTTGAAATTCATCTATCCATTGCTGAATTTGATCGAATGCGATTTCAGGCAGTGTATTGCGATCGGCATTCGGTTCGATATAGAGCAGATTGGAATCTGAAAAGTGATAAATCCGATTCGGTTCTTTGATTTTCGATTTTAAAAACTGACCAAATTGATGCTCCAATTCTAAGCCAGCTGAATAGCCATGTTCTAAGTACATGTTGCGCAGAAAGGGAATATCAATCATCACAAAGCGGAGGCGATCACTCAGTGGCTCGTGGATGAGTTCACCAATATACCACGGCTCAAAATGACGGCTGCTTTTTTGCATCGCTGAAGGAAGCTTAGCATTGAGCATGCGCAAGTTACGCAAGCGAGAGCGAGAATGGGTAAAGAGCGTGCTGTTGAGTTCATCGATTTCTTCATTTTGCAACTGGATAAGGTAGCCTCTACGCAGTAGCAGTAAAAATAAAATAATGGAGATGATAAACAGAATAAAGGCGATCTTTTTGAACTTATTATACTCTTCTTGAGTTTTGAGCAGCGCTTTTTCTTGCCCGACCAGATGTAAGGTTTGTTCTACAAACTCTTTTTGCTGACGAAAAGCATCTTCACTGATTTGGTTGAGTTTTTCTTGGCGTATTTGCGATAGTGCATTGCTGCGTTTTATGTTCTCTAAGGCCTGTGCGTACTGACCGTTTTGCTCATAACCCAAGGCCAGTAACCGATAGGCATGCTCTTCAATCTCTTCATCTTGCATCGTTTTAGCAACGCTTAAGGCGTGTTGAGCGTTGCTGATGACCACATCGGCTTGTTTTTGGTGAAAGGCCAATCCTGAATGCAGTAAGTAAGCCTGTGCCTTTAAACGAGGATAATCTTTCAGCTCAAGCAAGTCTTCAGCGCGAGTGAGATACTGGTCAGTTAATGGGTAGTTATAGAGACTAAGGTAGGTCGCCGCCAAACTAATACGCACTTCAATGACTTTTTCCAGATCATTGCGGCTCGTTTCGTGATCGATCACGTTGAAGTAGTGAACGAGCGCTAGATTGTATTTACCTTGCTGGTAATAGACATCGCCCATACGTTGCAATACATCAGCCAAGGCTGGCGACTTGTTATAGCCGTCATAAAAATCGGCGGCTTGAGACAAATGCTCTAAAGCCTTATCGAGCACTTTTCTTTCAAAAAAAAGCTGAGCCAGTAAGGTATTAGTTTTAGCGAGTAGGGCGCTTGAGTTGTTTTCAATCGCGCCCCAATAGGCAACTAGCAACTCAGATAAAGCGCGATTGTAAAAGCCATGAGTGAGAAAATGTTGACCAATAACAATCTGATATTCAATCACTGTTTTCGGTGAGGAGATCGAATCAATGTAAGGCTTTAGGTCAGCAAAAAGCTTATTGGCCAATTCGATATCATTGGCTTTTGAGGCAATTTCTGCTTTGAGCAGGGTAATTTTATAATCGAGACCTTTTGCCACTTGATCCGCATTTTTGATGGCATCATATTGAATGCTGATCGCGCGTAGCGCCTGCCGAGCGGCGCTTGCATCATTATTATTGAGCCAAATTAGACGAGTTTTGAGTATTTGTACATCCGTGGCTAAATAAGGCAATTGATAGTGTTGCGTGAGCTCTTCAGCAAGTTTTAACGCGGCCAGTGCGGCATCCATATTGTGCAACTGGAACTCTGCTTTGGCTAAAATCTTTAACGCATCAACGCTGCTGCCCGGTGTTCGAATCCGACTGTCGCTTTCATCGCGCGCCATCACTGATGATGATTTTTCTGATTTTTCGGCCAACTTGCGCTGAGTCAGATACTCAGTGGCTAGGGTTTTGGCTTGATTCGGTGAGATATCAATTAACCCATTGGCTTCATTTAACATTGGCGACGAGTAGATAGTGGCTTGTGAAGCCAGTGAAAACAGAGCCAGAGTTAAACTGAGCAAAAGTGTCCAGCGCACGTTGATCATCCTAATGCTAATCCTTATTGACGGGCCATACGTTGGTTATGTGTTGGCCGTTCTTGTTCGGTTGAGCGAAATGGGTTGATATCCAAACCGCCGCGGCGAGTGTATCGAGCGTATACCGTTAACTGTGTCGGTTGGCAGTATTGCATAATGTCGGTGAAGATGCGCTCTACACACTGTTCGTGGAACTCATTATGTTCACGAAATGAGACGAGATAACGTAACAGTGCTTCTCGATCAATTTGTTGACCTTGATAATGAATTTCGACGCTGCCCCAGTCGGGTTGATTGGTGATTAAACAGTTCGATTTCAGTAAATGGCTGTGCAGTGTTTCATTGACTTGCTCACCACGCTCGGCACTTTTTAGTAAGCTGGCATCAAATTGGTAACTTTCAATCTCAATATCTTGTCCATCAATGCATTCACCCTGCATAGTTACAATCGCTTGGCCAGTGTAATCGGTCACCGGGTTGAGAGTGACACTAACTGGCGCGCCGGCACAGGCCGATAAATCGTTGGTTAAGCGCTGCGTTACTTCATCCCAACTGGCTACTTTGCTTTGGTTATAGCTATTGAGGTAGAGCTTAAAGGATTTAGATTCAATCAAGCTGGCACTTGTCGCAGGGATAGAAACTTCGCCAATTGCCACTTGTGGTAACCCTTTTTCATTGAGCCAAGAGAGCTCGTACAAAGTCCAAATGTCACAGCCTTTAAACGGTAAGCTATCCCCCAAATGCAGATCATCACGGTTTAAGCTACGAGGGACAGGTTGCAGTAAGCTTGGATCGTATTGTTTGGCGTAGTCGGTTTTTTTGCCAAGGGTTAACCCTGCCAGCGCTTTGGCATCGGAATATTTGCTCATACTTTCACGTCAATTCGATTAGAATAAGCAGAATTTTACGCAATCCTAGGGTTGCTGTCATCACACAAGGCAGCGACTCATCAATTTTGGAGCACTTCATGGCACAAACTGCCGAGCAAGCCTTACTTTCATTTACTCAACGTTATCTTGACGCTTACCAAACAAAGCATGGCGAGTCTCCTCGTAATGATGAGTTGGCTGAGTTGGATTCCCCTTGCGCAGTGATGAACGACCAAGACAGTGTGCTGTGGAAGCCCGTCGTCAGATCTGTTGCAGCTGATTTTTCTAACGTAGAAGCAGCGATTGAATTGACTCTACATTCTGATATTAAAGCCTTTTATGGCGTACAGTTTTGTGCGGACATGCCAGCTAAGTGGCAAGGCAACGAGCTCGCTCTATTGCAAGTGTGGAGTGAGGATGATTTTGTTCGTTTGCAGGAAAATATCCTCGGTCATTTGGTGACTCAGCGCCGACTAAAACTCAAACCAACCGTGTTTATTGGTGCAACCGATGCGGAGATGGATGTAATTTCGATCTGTAACCTTTCTGGACATGTGATTTTAGAACGTTTAGGTACCGATAAACGCGACGTGCTGGCCGAAAGTGTGGCCGAGTTTTTCGCTAATTTAGAACCTGTGGTGTAACGATGTACGTGGTTGAATTGCAGTTTGAGTGTTTTGATAACACGACTATCTCGGCGGTAGATAAAGCGATTAATGGCCTAATGGATGCTTTACGCTATAACGGTCAAGTGCTTGGGCGTGAATTCCCCATCGTGATGGGAGAGGGCGAGTTCTTTGTGCGGGTGGTTTGCCCAGAGCAAGAAAGCTTGCACCCTAAGTATCATTCTGATTTTGTTAGGGTGTGCCTGAATCGCTTGACGGAGGCTAGCTTGCTGGCTCCGAAAGCCCGTTTGTTGGGGCGCGATCTTAATTCCGAGCAAGCCGCTGATGATGTTTTGCCTAGCTGGCAGATACTTTACACCACTTATGTACACACTTGTTCTCCGCTGCGCAGTGGTGACACATTACTGCCGATCCCTTTATATCGTAATTCTGCGACCTTAAATGGCGATCATAAAGCAGTGATCAAATGGCAAACGGAGTGGCAGGCGTGTGATGAACTTCAGATGGCGGGTGGTTGCCGAGCAGAACACGCTGCACTGCACGAGATTTGCGATGTGGACAGTGTGCTGTTTATTCGAGGATGGGATTTACGAGGACGAATTGAGTTTTTGACTCACATCCCTACTTATTACTATCTGTATCGAGTTGGCGGCCAGAGCCTAGCGGACGAACAAGCCAGAAAATGCCCGACATGTGGGGGAGAGTGGCTACTCGATGAACCGCTGCACGACATTTTCCATTTTAAGTGCGACCCGTGCCGTATTGTGTCCAATATGTCTTGGGATCATATTAAGTAAACAGGTGCGTGTTGTTGATACGAAAAAGCCGATACATCGCGTATCGGCTTTTCTATTTTTATAGGCTTTTTGCACAGGTAATAGCTTTATTAATTACCAGCCTTTTACTGCGCCACCGTCAAAAATTTTCGAAGCGGCTTGGTACACTTCTTCTGTTTGGTAGGCTTTAACAAAGTTAGTCACGTTTTCAGCATTCAGATTTTCTGCACGAGAAACAATGATATTGACATAAGGTGACTCTTTATCTTCAACGAACACACCATCTTTTTCAGGCGTTAGATTGATTGAGCTGGCGTAGGTCGTGTTGATGATAGAGAGCGTGACGTCGTCAAGTGAACGAGGCAGTTGCGCGGCATCTAACTCAACAATAGTGATGTTTTTTGGGTTGGCGACCACATCACGTACCGTTGCCAGCAGGCCTGCACCGTCACGTAGAGTAATAAGGCCTTGCTGTTCTAGCAGCAGTAAAGAGCGACCAAGGTTGGTTGGATCGTTAGGTACCGCAATACGAGAGCCATCTTGAATCTCATCAACCGATTTCACTTGTTTTGAATAGCCAGCAATCGGGTAAACAAAGGTGTTACCTGCAATCGCTAATTTGTAACCGCGGTCAGCGATCTGTTGATCAAGGTATGGCTTGTGTTGGAATGCATTGATATCAATCGAACCATCATCCAGTGCCGCATTAGGGGTAACATAGTCGGTAAACGTCACGAGTTCTACATCTAGGTTGTATTTTTCTTTTGCAATTTTTGCTGCAACTTCAGCAACTTGTGCTTCAGCACCGGCAATGACACCCACTTTGATTTTATTGTTGTCGACCGCTTTTTCACCACAGCCTGCCAGCACGAGTGCTGAAGCGCTAACGGCGAGGGTAAGTAGAGCTTTAAGGCTAAATTTCATGATTAACTCCTTGTTATAAAACGAATCTGTGTTTTAACTTTATTGTGATTTAACGGTGGTCGACACGGCGGACAAACTTATCGCCAATCGATTGAATAATTTGTACTAAGACAATCAACATCACCACGGTGACCGTCATGATGCCTAAGTCGTAGCGATGAAAGCCGTAACGAATAGCAACATCGCCCAAGCCACCGCCGCCAACGGTTCCGGCCATGGCAGAGTAACTTACTAGAGTGACCATAGTGATGGTGACTGAGTTGACAATCGTTGGTAGCGCTTCAGGAAGCAACACTTTACGAATAATTTGGATCGGCGTAGCCCCCATTGACTGCGCAGCTTCGACCAAACCAGTGGGCACTTCCAGCAATGCACTTTCAATTAAACGAGCGACAAATGGAATTGCGCCAATCGTCAGCGGAACAATAGCCGCTGTGGTACCAATAAACGTACCGACAAGCAGTTTTGTCACCGGAATAATGGCCACCATAAGCACCAAAAATGGCACAGAGCGACCAATGTTGACGATGGCACCAAGAATGCGGTTCAGCTGAGTGTTTTCGAGAAGGCCGCCTTTTTTGGTGGTATGTAAAATAACCCCCAGTGGAATACCAACCACGAAACCGACGATGCCCGCGACAGCGACCATGTAGAGTGTTTGCCAGGTTGCCATCAGTAGAAGATCGCCATTCAGGTTTAACCAAGCGGTGATGGTGTTAAAGGACATAACCAAGTACCTCTACTTTTACGTTGTTTTCGCGAAGAAATTCAAGAGCGGCCGTATCGTCCGACTCATTACCAAACAGTTCAGCGACCATCATGCCGAATTTAACGCCACCAGCGTAATCAAGGTCAGAACTTAATATACTGACATCAATATTAAATTTACGGGCAATTTGTGTCATCAAGGGAGCATCAACCGTTGCGCCTGTAAACTCTAATCGCACCAGCGGGTAGCTACCTTTTACGCGAGTGGCTTGCAGGCGAGCTTGGTAATCTTCCGGAATTGATAAATCGAGCGTTGAGCGAATAAATTGATGAGCCAAGGCGGTTTTAGGGTGAGCAAAAATCTCGCCAACTGTGCCTTTTTCAACCAGTTCACCGTCGCCAATAATGGCCACTTCGTGGCAAATACTTTTTACCACATCCATTTCGTGAGTAATTAGCAAAATGGTGATATTGAGTGTGCGGTTGATCTCTTTCAATAGCTCTAAAATCGATTGAGTTGTCGCAGGATCAAGCGCACTGGTTGCTTCGTCACACAGCAATACTTTTGGATCAGAGGCGAGTGCTCGCGCTATTGCAACACGTTGCTTTTGACCACCACTCAGATTTGCAGGATAAGTTTCGCGCTTATCCGTCAGGCCGACCAGTTGCAACAGCTCTGACACTTTCTTTTCAATGCTATTTTTTTCGACACCAGCCAGCTCAAGTGGCAGAGCAACGTTGTCAAATACCGTACGTGATGAAAGCAAATTGAAGTGTTGAAAGATCATGCCAATGTTGCGACGAGCTTGGCTGAGTTCTGATTTGCTCAGTTGAGTTAAATCAACGCCATCAACCACAACCGAACCTGTTGTTGGAGCTTCTAGCATGTTGACACAGCGAATCAGTGTACTTTTCCCTGCACCTGACGAGCCAATTACACCAAAAATAGTGCCTTGCTTAATGTGAAGATTAATCTCTTTCAAAGCATGAATTTCCTTATTGCCTTGATAGAAAACTTTATTTACTTGATTAATTTGAATCATCGGAAAACCTGTGCAGGGATAACAGAATAAAATGTTGAACTCTCTCTCACTTGTTGGACGATGCTATGGCTTAACTTGATTTAAGTCAATAGATATTTTTACGTCTAGACGTCTAAACGCTTTAGTGAATTAGGTAGTGATGAAAAAAATAAAGCGTGTAATAATCATCATATCTGGCGTGATATGAGAGAGTTATTTTGGCTAAACCTGCAGTGTTTTTAGATCGCGATGGCGTGATCAACGTTGATCATGGCTATGTTCATGATGAGCATGATTTTGAGTTTATTGATGGTGTATTTGAAGCCACTAAGAAGTTTCAAGACATGGGGTATTTGCTGGTTTTGGTGACCAACCAATCAGGTATCGCTCGTGGGAAATTTAGTGAAGAGCGCTTTTTATCTTTAACGCAATGGATGGACTGGAATTTTGCCGATCACGGTGTCGAGTTTGATGGTATTTATTACTGCCCGCACCATGCAGAGCACGGTGAAGGTAAGTATAAAGAAGAGTGTGATTGCCGCAAACCCAAGCCTGGTATGTTTATCTCCGCACGGGATTTTCTTGATATCGATATGGAAAAATCCGTGATGATAGGCGATAAAGCTGAAGATATGATGGCTGCACAAGCCGCAGGTGTTGGTACTCGTGTGTTGGTGCGTACCGGTAAACCCGTTACTGAGCAAGGTGAATTACTCGCCACCGTGGTACTTGATAGTATTCGCGATGTCCCTGCTTTTCTTGCACAGTAAAAATTCCCCCTTTGTGGAAGGCAATATGAATAAATCATTTCTTTTTGTTGGATTCAGTGTTGGTTTTTTAGCGGCATGCTCACCACACTACGCGAACGATTCGCGCGTTGAAAGTGAGAACCTGTTCCAGCATTATCAATGCCGTTCTGGTGAGCATTTTGATGTTGCGTATATTGAGCAACAGTCAGCCGTTCTCCGTATTGCCGATCGCGAATATACATTAATACAAATTCCAGCCGCCTCTGGCGCAAAGTATGTGATCGACGATAGCGAGCAAACTCAGCCTCAAACCGTGCTTTTACATACGAAAGGCGATGAGGCTTTGCTCGAAGTGGGATCAACGACTTATCAAGGCTGTACCACTCAATAATTCATTTAAGATAAGCGCATGCTATCTTCCATTTTTATTTACGCTATAGGTTCGCATGAGCAGAAAACTGACTATCTTGGATATTGCAAAACTGTCTGGTGTTGGTAAATCGACGGTTTCTCGTGTATTGACGAACGACCCAAAAGTGAAGCCTGAAACACGAGCAAAAGTGGAACGCGTTATCCAAGATTCTGGGTATGTGCCACTGAAATCGGCTCAGTTAATGCGTGGTGGCAGTGAGAAAGTGATTGGCGTGATTATCTCACGCCTTGAGTCACCGTCTGAAAACCGCGCCGTGGGGCGAATGCTACAGGTGTTGTATCAAAATGGGTACGATGTGGTGATTATGGAAAGCCAGTTTGATCGCACTAAAACGAACGAGCACCTTGAGGTTTTACATAAGCGTAATGTGGATGGTGTAATTGTATTTGGTTTTACCGATCTCGATATCACACAACTCAACCTATGGGCATCGCGAGCGGTTGTGATTGCGATGGATGCCGATAAAGTCTCATCGATTAACTATGACAATTATGGTGTTATTCAAGGCGCGCTTGCTCATTTGACTGCGAAAAATCGAGTTCATATTTCCTACATTGGGGTCGATCCTAGCGATAAAACGACAGGTAAATTACGTTTAGATTCGTACTTAGATTGGTGCAAACAAAGTGGATGCACTCCCAATTATCGCACTGGGCGTTTGCATCATGAAAGTGCTTACCAACTGGTTGATGAAGTGCTGAATGATCAGACTCAAGCTATCGTGTGCGCCAGTGACACTCTGGCACTTGGCGTGATTAAACGTCTCCAAGAATTGGGCCGAGATGATATCGCCGTCACTGGTGTGGGTGGTAATGAGCTGCTCTCTTTTCTTTTCCCTAATATTTATAGTATTGATCCTGGCTATGCTCAAGCGGGAGAAAAAGCAGCTAATTTATTGATTTTACAGCTTAATAATGAAATGAACCCTGCACACATCACTCAACAACCGCTAACAAGCTAACTCCTTATTTCTTAAAGTGAATTACAATTAGTCTGTGATCTTATTCAATTAATGGGATTGTTCCCATTTTTACCTTTTATTATTTATGTCAATATTGCACTTGTAGATGGGAATGTTCCCATTAAAAAGAAAAACAGACAGTATTCCAATATAGGGTGGGCAAAAGTATGGCCAAGATAGCGAAGCAAGACGTGATACGTCTTATCGAGCTGGTAGGTGGTAAAGAAAACATCGCCAGTGTGAGTCACTGTTTGACTCGTTTACGCTTTGTTTTAAATGATACCGACAAGGCGGATAAAAAAGGACTAGAACAGCTGAGCATGGTTAAAGGGTGTTTTACCAATGCTGGGCAGTTTCAAGTTGTGATTGGTACTGAGGTGGACGAAGTTTACGCCATCTTAATCGGGCTTTCAGGCAAAGAAGCCGTTTCTAAAGATGAAGCGAAGAAAGCCGCTCGCCAAAACATGAACTTTTTAGAACGTGGCATTTCGCATCTTGCGGAAATCTTTGTTCCTTTGCTGCCAGCGATCATCACCGGCGGTTTAATCCTCGGTTTTCGTAATGTCATTGGCGACATTCGCATGTTCGATGGAAAAACTTTGGTTGAAATTAGCCAATTTTGGGCCACGGTTCATTCTTTCTTATGGTTAATTGGCGAGGCTATTTTCTTCTTCCTACCGGTTGGTGTTTGTTGGTCAACGGTGAAAAAGTTAGGTGGAACACCGATACTGGGTATTACTTTGGGTGTGACTCTGGTTTCGCCTCAATTAATGAATGCTTATCTGATCGGTAAGCAGATGCCCGAAGTGTGGGATTTTGGCTTGTTTGTGATAGAGAAAGTCGGCTATCAAGCTCAGGTGATTCCTGCAATGTTGGCGGGTGTTGCTCTGGCGTTTATTGAGACAAACTTAAAGCGCATCATCCCTTCTTATCTTTACCTCGTTGTTGTGCCGTTTATCTCTATCATATTGTCCGTTATTTTGGCCCACGCTTTAATTGGTCCATTTGGTCGCGTATTGGGCGATGGCGTCGCGTTTGCGGCTAAAGCTGCAATGACTGGCGATTTTGCGGTTATCGGTTCAATGGTGTTCGGTTTCTTGTATGCGCCACTGGTCATTACCGGGATTCACCACACCACTAACGCGGTGGATCTGCAATTGATGCAAGAAATGGGTGGTACGCCAATTTGGCCACTGATTGCACTGTCAAATATTGCTCAAGCGTCTGCGGTCGTCGGTATCATCTTTATCAGTAAAAAACACGGTGAGCGAGACATCTCTGTTCCTGCGGCTATTTCGGCTTATTTGGGTGTAACAGAGCCAGCGATGTATGGTGTCAACTTAAAGTACAAGTTCCCAATGCTAAGCGCCATGATTGGTAGTGCTATTGCAGCCGCAATTTGTGGTAGTGCAGGGGTGATGGCGAATGGCATCGGTGTGGGTGGTTTACCAGGTATTCTTTCGATTCAACCACAATACTGGGGTATTTACGGCATCGCGATGCTGGTGGCGATGGCCGTCCCAATTCTGCTTACTCTGTTTTTATACAAACGAGCTCAAGCTAAAGGCGAGCTAGAGCCAGCAAGTGCATAACCTTTCATTCGAGTGGTGAGTTTTCACCACTCATTTTCATTTTGGTAAGTGAGTTGTCAATATGGTTATAACCAAGAGTGATAGTCAGTGGTGGAAAACTGCGACCATCTATCAGATTTATCCCAAAAGTTTTTGTGATAGCGGCAATAAAGGAACGGGAGATATCAAAGGGATCATCTCTAAACTGGATTACTTGCACCGCTTGGGAATTGATGCCATTTGGCTGACACCCATTTATTCATCTCCGATGGTTGATAACGGTTATGACATTTCGGATTATTACAGTGTCAATCCTCAATTCGGTAGCATGCAAGATTTTGATGAACTGCTGGCTCAAGCTCATCAAAGAGGTATCCGCATTATTATGGATATTGTGGTTAACCACACCTCAACCGAGCACGCTTGGTTTCAGTCGGCGTTGGTTGATAAATCAAGTCCGTATCGTGACTATTATATTTGGCAAGACCCGATTAATGGTCAGGCTCCAAATAATTGGCAGTCAAAGTTTGGTGGTAGTGCATGGGCGTTAGATGACGCAACAGGGCAATATTATCTGCACCTATTTGCCAAAGAGCAGGCGGATCTAAATTGGGAAAATCCTCAAGTTCGTGAGGAAGTGAAGCAAGTGATTCGTTTTTGGGCCGAAAAAGGGGTGGATGGTTTTCGTCTCGATGTGATCAATTTAATCTCAAAAGCGCAGGATTTCAGTGATGATCACCAAGGTGATGGACGCCGTTTTTATACCGATGGCCCGCGCGTGCATGAATTTTTACAAGAGATCAGCCAAGCGGTTTTCCAACAGTACGGCAGTGTCACCGTGGGGGAAATGTCCTCAACAACGCTTGAACATTGCCAACAATATTCACGCTTGGACGGCAAAGAGCTGTCGATGGTGTTTAACTTCCACCATTTAAAAGTGGATTATCCGAACGGTGAAAAATGGACGAAAGCACCATTTGATTTCTTGCAATTGAAGCAGATTTTCAACCATTGGCAAACGGGTTTAAATGGTAAAGGGTGGGGAGCACTTTTTTGGTGTAACCATGATCAACCTCGTATCGTGAGCCGTTTAGGGGATGATCAACGTTATCGCGTTGAGTCGGCAAAAATGTTGGCCGCATCGATTCATATGATGCAAGGCACGCCTTATGTTTATCAAGGTGAAGAAATTGGCATGACCAATCCCGGCTACACCGCTATTGAACAGTACCGAGATGTGGAAAGTACTAACATTTACGGCATCATGGTGAACCAGCAAGGGGTAAGTCATGAAGCCATGATGGCCATTCTTGCACAAAAATCCCGTGACAATTCTCGCACGCCAATGCAGTGGAATGCAGAGCGCTTTGCCGGTTTTAGCCAAGGTCAGCCTTGGCTAGACATTGCCGAAAACTATCAAGAATTGAATGCGCAATGTGCGTTAGCTGATGAGCAATCGGTGTTCTATTTCTACCAAGAGTTGATAGCGCTGCGCAAAAAAATCGGTGTAATTACCGATGGTGATTACACCGATTTACTACCCGATCATAAAGAGATTTTTGCCTACCAGCGACGCAACGCGAAACAGGTGCTGATCTGTATCAATAACTATTATGGCGTTGACACCGAATGCGTGCTGCCAAAAGAGTTACCGATTAAGAAAGCAAAATACCTGTTAGGCAACTATACAGATATAAAACCACTCAAAGTTTTGGAGCATCAAGTGCTTCGTCCGTATGAAACACGCGTAATTTTGTTCGATTTAGTATCCTGATTGAGTCCTACCCCTATAGGTTCAGTCATTTTTCAGCCCCGAATTTTCGGGGCTTTTTTATCGACTCTGTTTATGAGTCAAGGCCCAATGGTACTTTCTTCGTACTCTTATTGATTCAACGCAGTAGGCTCGGCTGTTGATGATTTGTTTAATGTTTTAACAACACCACAACTTTGTTGCTTGGTCACAATTAGTCACACAAAGATGAAACACAATCCGCTATAGTTTGCGTTCTTAGCAAACGGATGTGAAACACAATGAACAGTACTCTCTCCCCCTCTTATCGAGTGGTTCTCGTTGAAGATGATTTAGAACTCTCGGAACTGATCAAAGACTTTCTCAACCACTATGAGTTTTGTGTCTCAACGGTTGCGGATGGGATTCAAGCCGTTGATCGGATTTTGGATGAGCAACCTGATTTAGTCATTCTGGATATTATGCTACCAGGGCAAAGTGGTATGGATGTCTGCCGCGCTATCCGAGATCAATACCACGGTATGATCTTAATGCAAACGGCGTTGGACGACGATATTGATCAGGTGATGGGGCTGGAATTGGGTGCCGATGACTATGTTGTTAAGCAGGTTAAGCCCCGTTTGTTGCTGTCACGTATTCGAGCTTTACTTCGGAGGCAAGCAAGAGGAAGTCAAAGTGACAAATACGAATTGTGCATAGGTAACTTGTGGATGAATTTACAGCATCGAGCGGTATTACTTGAGCAGCAGCCCATAAAACTCACGACCAGCGAGTTTGAGCTTTTGTATCTACTCGCCCAACATGTCGGCACCATTGTCACGAGAGATGATATCGCTCAGCATGTGCGTGGTTTTGAATATGATGGTTTAGATCGCTCAATTGATCGTCGTATATCACGCTTGCGGCGTGCGCTCGGAGATGATCCTAATGAACCTAAGTTGATAAAAACGGTTCGAGGTAAAGGATATCAGCTCTGCGCTGTATCGGAAGGGAAGTGGTCATGATTCGATCTTTTTGGGTACTCTGGGTAGCTGTGTTTCTGCCGATCTTATTACTCAGTATTCCCACGCAATTTAATCCGATCCCATATCTTAGCCGCAGTATCTCTGAAGAATTTTATAAGCCTGTCTATCAGAGTAACTTTACGTTTCTATCTGAAAAATTACGTCAAGCACCTCAAGCTGAGTGGACAACGATTATTGACGGCTATGCTAAGCATTTCAGTTACCCACTTCGATTAGAGGCATTAGACAGTTACCACGCCTCCCCAGAAGTTTATCAAGCGTTGCAAAAAGGCGAGATCATTTTTCAAGATGGTGATCCTATGGCACTTTTGCAAAGAGTGTTGAACAGTGACAAAGTGCTCTATTTCGCGATCAATGAACCGAGAGAACTCGCTGCGCTTAACCAGTCCAGAGGCACATTATACCTCGCGGTAGAAGATCTCCGTAGCCAACCCCGTACTCAATGGCAAACCAGTATTGCTGAGCAAAATAGCCGAATACCTTTAGAGTTGAGTCTATTGCAAGAGCAAGATTTGTCACCCATCGAGCGAAGTAAATTGTTGGCTGATGAAGAGCAGATGACCAGTTATATCAATCAACAAGGCAGCATGATCTTATTGGCTGCGGTGGATGAGAATACGTGGTTACGCGTCGAGGACAATATTTCCTACCAAACCCAATTAAAGCTCACCACGGCTATCGGCGGTTTCTTTTTTTTAGCCATTTCTGTGGCCTTAGTTATGTGGATTTATCCTTTATGGCGAGATCTGAAACGTCTGGTAAAAACGGCGAATGAATTTGGCCAAGGAGTATTATCTCGTAGAGCGACGACATCTCGGCTTTCCGTGGTCTCTCAGCTCAGTCATTCTTTTAATAATATGGCAAATAACATCGAAAAGCTGATTGCCAGCCAAAGAACCTTAACCAACGCCGTGGCGCATGATTTACGAACACCGCTCTACCGTTTACGCTTTGCATTTGAAATGCTTGAGGATGAAGACATTGCCTTAAGCCAGAAAGAAAAATACCGCCAAGTAATTCACTCCAGTATTGAAGATCTCGATCATTTGATTAACCAGACACTTGTTTTGTCGCGCTATAACCGTATCACAGATATTCGCCATTTTTCTTATTGCCACTTTGCCGACAATTTGGTTGCAGAAGCGGAGCATTTCCAGCTTGAAAACCCGCAACTCACATTGCGTGTCAGCGTGTTGGATTCGTTGCGACAGCAAACGATATTTGTCGATAATCGAGCTTTATTGCGGGCCGTTAAAAACTTGCTGAGTAATGCCGCGCGATTTGCGCAGCAAGAGATCCATCTCTCGTTGAACGAATCTGATGGGCAACTTTTTTTGGTGGTCGAAGACGATGGCCCCGGTATTGCGCCAGATGATATTGAACGTATTTTTGAGCCCTTTACTCAAGTGAATAATCAAGAGCGTAATAGTGAAAAAGGCCATGGTCTTGGGCTGGCGATTGTCAAACAGATCACTCGTTGGCATCAAGGCAAGGTTAGAGTAAAAGTAAATGGTTCAGCATTAGGGGGCGCATGTTTTGAACTGCAATGGCCGAAACAGATTTCTTTACCTAATGTGACCAAACTGGATACAAATGGTCAATAAACTGCTGACGATTTATTTGTATTGAGAATGCTACCTTGAATGGGTCGGTGAATCAGACCGCTCACAAGGAGTAAGCATGAATACCAAACTATTAGCGCTGTTTTTAAGCGGCGTATTTTTCTCATCCACCAGTGCCACTAAACCGATGGAATGGATCTCAGCCTTCAGCGATGGGGTCCGCTTAAATGACCAGCTCAGCCAAACCAATACGCAATCGAATGTGATGATGGATTACGCGCAACAAGATGCTGCATTGTATTTGGACGGTAGTGAAGTCGCCTTTCTTTCCATCAGTACCAGTTACCTCTTCTAATGCTTAACCACAGGAAAATATTATGTTTAAGTTAAACCAGTTGTTCGTGATCCTGAGTGTGCTCGCACTTATCGTGGGATGTAAAGCCGATGATTTGAAAGATGCGGATAAGCTGACTAAGCCTACGGTTAATGCTGGTGCTGATCAGATGCTAATACTGCCAGTAAATAGTATTACGTTGAGCGGAACGGCGAAATCTGAGTTATCAATATATGAAATTAAAACGAAGTCTTGGCGTCAAGTTTCTGGGCCTCAATCGCTTACCTTGATCAATGCAGATTCTCTGAAAGCAACGGCGTTTTATCCTACGATTGCTGGCACGTATGTTTTTGAATTATCAGTCAAAGACAGTGGTGGAAGAAGCAACAGTGACCAAATGCAGGTGATCATTCAGGCGGCCGCGCAAAGCATGCAGCGAGCCTATATGCAGCAGGTTGATGTCGTTGCTTGGCAGTATGCTGATAGGAACCAAGGCATGCTGAGCTTTAGTGATTTAGATTCGGTTTCTTTAACCGAATTGGACACTCAATTAGAGCATGCGCTGGCCTCACTCAATAGCGCAGCTGAGTTTGAGCTGCATTTTGCAGCCAATGCTGGGGGAAATATACAAACGGCTTTGCTGTTATTGAATGCCCTTTCTGCTCAAGGAGTTCCGATTTGTTTAAGTGAAAGTTCATCTTGCCACTCTTTGGAACAAGGGTTTTTATTGCAGACTGAACTGCCAGAGAGTATCAATTGCAGTGATGCACAAAGCTGTGTTACCGCTCTACTTCAGTATATTGAGGGTTAACTAGACTACTTAGTGACGTCAGTTTATAGAGCTATGATGTAAAGAAACGGAAAAGCCAGCTTGAAAGCTGGCTTTTTATCGTTCTCAATCGAGAAAATATGGTGGAGGGGGACGGATTCGAACCATCGAAGGCGGAGCCGGCAGATTTACAGTCTGCTCCCTTTGGCCACTCGGGAACCCCTCCGGGTGTTTTCCTATTCTAAAAATAGGCTTGAATGATGTTTTCCCAACGTATCAATCAAGGTTTCTCTTACGAGAAAATATGGTGGAGGGGGACGGATTCGAACCATCGAAGGCGGAGCCGGCAGATTTACAGTCTGCTCCCTTTGGCCACTCGGGAACCCCTCCGGGTGTTTTCCTATTCTAAAAATAGGCTTGAA
>NZ_CAWPIM010000068.1:0-156765 GCF_963888245.1 Vibrio sp. B4-6 | reverse complement strand
GCGGAGCCGGCAGATTTACAGTCTGCTCCCTTTGGCCACTCGGGAACCCCTCCGGGTGTTTTCCTATTCTAAAAATAGGCTTGAATGATGTTTTCCCAACGTATCAATCAAGGTTTCTCTTACGAGAGAATATGGTGGAGGGGGACGGATTCGAACCATCGAAGGCGGAGCCGGCAGATTTACAGTCTGCTCCCTTTGGCCACTCGGGAACCCCTCCGGGTATTTTCCTATTCTAAAAATAGGCTTGAATGATGTTTTCCCAACGTATCAATCAAGGTTTCTCTTGCGAGAGAATATGGTGGAGGGGGACGGATTCGAACCATCGAAGGCGGAGCCGGCAGATTTACAGTCTGCTCCCTTTGGCCACTCGGGAACCCCTCCAGAGGGTTTTCATACAATGTGATTTATAGTGCTTATAAGGACACTATTGGCTCACAGTATGCTTAAACAACGTTTTCCCAACGCATTGCTCAAGTGCGGAGCGCATGATAGCAAACTCGCTCTCTCTGTAAAGCCTTTTTCTTATGATTTTGAATTGAATGCTGCCTTTTTGGGCAAAGGGGGGAGGAATAGATAGTTTTGCTCTATTTATACCCTTCCCACTTGAAGCTGCAGCGGTGTTGGCTACGTTCGCTCACCCCAATCACATAGTTTATCTATGCTCATGGGGATGAACTTACTTGCCGCCTACCTGCAACTTCAAGTTGTTTGGGTATAGCCTGTGTGTGACGCCTAAAAAGCAGCCGTAGGAGGCTAAGTTATGACGCACGTTACAGATATTTAATAAGATTTACACTCCTTGACGTTCGAGCGTCGTATAAGCAGTTACAATTCAATCAGTCTATTTATTGTTGAATAAAAACTATGAAAAACACGTCTATTCTTTCGTTAATGATGGTTACCTTACTTACCACACCGTTAAGTGCGTTCGCTGCGCAAGCACCACAGGCCGTTGCGGTGGTCGCAGAGCGTGTGGCAACTCATCAAGTGTCTCAGTCTCTTTCACTGATTGGTAAATTAGAAGCTGAACGAGCAGTGGAGATCTCATCTGAAGTTTCGGGAAAGGTCAGCCATATTGCGATTAAAGCCAATCAAGAGGTCAAGAAAGGTCAGCTCTTAATTCAGCTTAATGATGATAAAGCCAAAGCCGCACTTTCAGAGGCTCAAGCCTATTTGAACGATGAACAGCGTAAGTTGAAAGAGTTTGAACGTTTGGTCAAACGGAACGCCATTACCCAAACGGAAATCGATGCGCAAAAAGCGAGTGTTGATATTGCTCAAGCACGTTTAGATGCAGCAAACGCAAATTTAAACGATCTGCACATTAGCGCGCCATTTAATGGCACCGTTGGTTTTATTGATTTTAGTTTGGGCAAAATGGTCAGTGCAGGGACGGAATTGCTGACTTTAGATGACCTATCGGTGATGCAACTCGATATCCAAGTGCCAGAGCGTTACCTTTCGTTAATCAGTAAAGGTATGACGGTGACGGCGAAGAGTAATGCTTGGGCAAAAAACGAGTTTACCGGCAAAGTTGTGGGTATTGATTCACGCATTAACCGTGAAACCTTGAATTTGCGTGTCCGTATTCATTTCTATAACCAAGATGGCAAGCTAAAACCCGGAATGTTGCTTTCTACTAAGTTGAATTTCCCAGCGATTGAAGCGCCCATTATCCCTGTTCAAGCACTCGAATATTCAGGCACTAAACGCTATGTCTATGTGATTGATAGCAATAATAAAGTAATACGCACGGAAGTTTGGCTTGGCGCGCGGATCGACAATCAAGTGGTGATTGATAAAGGTTTAGCCATTGGCGATAAGATTGTGGTGCAAGGTATCGTGAATATGAGAAACGGCATTGTCGTTACTGAAGTCAATGTGGATGGCTCACCGATACAAAAGGATGACAAATAATGTGGTTATCCGATGTTTCAGTGAAGCGCCCTGTGGCGGCGGTGGTATTAAGCTTACTGTTGTGCGTTTTTGGTCTAGTGTCATTTTCTAAGCTTTCGGTCCGGGAAATGCCCGATATTGAAAGCCCGGTGGTTTCAATCAGTACTCGCTATGCAGGGGCTTCAGCTACCATCATTGAAAGCCAAATCACTTCTGTGTTGGAAGATCAACTGGCAGGCATTAGCGGGATTGATGAAATTGAATCCACCACGCGCAATGGCATGTCACGGATTACCGTTACATTTGAATTGGGTTACGATCTCAATACTGGTGTGAGCGATATCCGCGACGCCGTTGCGAGAGCGCAGCGCTCATTACCGGATGAAGCAGATGATCCAACCGTATTCAAAAATAATGGTTCTGGTGAAGCTTCTTTGTACATTAATCTCAGTTCTTCAGAGATGGATCGAACCCAACTGACCGATTATATCGAACGAGCTTTGATTGACCGTTTTAGTTTAATCTCTGGCGTCAGTTCTGTGGATGTGTCTGGTGGTCTTTATAAGGTGATGTATGTCAAGCTCAAGCCGAATCTGATGGCTGGGCGTGGTGTCACGACTTCTGATATATCAAGTGCATTGCGCAGTGAAAATATTGAAAGCCCGGGCGGGGAAGTGCGTAACGATTCGACAGTAATGTCGGTGCGTACCGACCGAGCGTACAAAACGGCTCAAGATTTTGACTATCTGGTGGTTAAGCGCGCAAGTGACAATTCGCCGATTTACTTAAAAGATGTCGCGGATGTCTTCATCGGCGCTGAGAACGAAAACTCAACCTTCAAAAGCGACGGTGTGGTTAATGTGAGCATGGGCATTGTGCCACAGTCAGATGCTAACCCCTTGGATGTGGCGCAGCGTGTCCATCAAGAAGTCGATAATATTCAGCAGTTTCTACCCAAAGGAACGCGCTTGGCCATTGACTACGACTCGACCGTCTTTATTGATCGCTCAATTTCGGAAGTGTATAGCACACTGTTTATCACGGGTGGTTTAGTGATTTTGGTACTGTACATTTTTATCGGCCAAGTTCGGGCAACGCTAATCCCAGCCGTTACTGTGCCAGTATCATTGATCTCTTCTTTTATTGCCGCTTACTATTTCGGATTCTCCATTAACCTTATCACCTTGATGGCGCTGATTCTTTCCATCGGTTTGGTTGTTGATGACGCGATTGTGGTGGTGGAAAATATATTTCATCACATAGAACAGGGAGAGAAGCCACTGCTGGCGGCTTATAAAGGGACGCGCGAAGTCGGCTTTGCCGTGATTGCCACCACATTGGTATTAGTGATGGTCTTTTTACCGATCTCTTTTATGGACGGTATGGTCGGCCTGTTGTTCACCGAGTTCTCTGTACTTTTGGCCATGTCGGTTCTCTTTTCATCGCTAATAGCGTTAACTTTAACACCCGTTCTCGGTAGTAAGATTTTAAAGGTCAATGTCAAACCAAACCGTTTTAATCGTTTTGTTGATCGTGTTTTTGGCCGTTTAGAAGCGGGTTACAAATCCTCTTTACGTTTTGCTATCAGTTGGAAATGGGCTGCACCGCTCGTCATCCTTGCATGCGTTGGTGGCAGTTATTTTCTGATGCAGAAAGTGCCTTCTCAGCTTACGCCTTCAGAAGATCGCGGCGTTATTTTTGCCTTTGTGCGCGGAGCGGATGCGACCAGTTATAACCGGATGTCGGCCAATATGGATCTTGTTGAGCAGCGGTTAATGCCCTTGGTTGGCAAAGGTTTTCTCAAGTCTTTTAGTATTCAATCGCCCGCGTTCGGTGGGCAAGCGGGTGATCAGACGGGTTTTGTTATCATGATTTTGGATGACTGGAACGAACGAAGCATCACCGCTCAACAAGCATTAGGGCAGGTAAAAAAAGCGCTAACGGGAATTCCCGATGTACGAGTTATGCCCTTTATGCCCGGCTTTCGTGGTGGCTCTAACGAGCCTGTTCAGTTTGTGTTAGGTGGGTCAGACTATCCTGAACTCAAAAAATGGGCTGAATTGTTAAAAACGGAAGCTGAAAATTCCCCCTTTATGGAAGGTGCTGACACCAATTATTCCGAAAAGACACCTGAACTGGTGGTGACGATTGATAGGCAGCGTGCCGCGGAATTGGGGATCAGTGTCGCGGATATTTCAGATACGTTAGAAGTGATGCTCGGCGGGAAGAGTGAAACCAGCTTTGTTGAGCGTGGCGAAGAGTATGATGTTTATCTCCGTGGGGACGAAAATAGCTTTAATAACGCCTCCGATTTAAGCCAGATCTACATGAGAACCGCATCCGGTGAGCTTGTTACACTGGATGCACTTGCGAAAGTGGAAGAAGTGGCATCATCAATCCGCTTGTCTCATTACAATAAGCAAAAGGCGATAACGGTTACTGCAAATTTATCGGCTGGTTACACGTTGGGCGAAGCGCTTGATTTTCTGGATCAGAAAGCCATTGAAACGCTACCTAGTGATATTTCCATTAGTTACTCAGGTGAGTCAAAAGATTTTAAAGAAAACCAATCGAGCGTAGCTATTGTCTTTGCGTTAGCGCTGCTTGTCGCTTATTTGGTACTAGCCGCCCAATTTGAAAGTTTTATCAACCCGTTAGTGGTGATGTTGACGGTGCCGATGGGTGTGTTTGGCGGCTTTCTTGGTCTATCAATTATGGGACAAGGTATCAACATCTATAGCCAAATTGGGATGATTATGCTGATCGGTATGGTGACCAAAAATGGCATTTTGATCGTTGAATTTGCCAACCAGCTGCGTGACCGAGGGGTTGAGTTTGAAAAAGCAATTATTGATGCTTCAGCAAGGCGCTTGCGGCCAATCATGATGACCGCATTTACTACTTTAGCAGGTTCAATCCCATTAATTATCTCGACAGGAGCAGGCTATGAAAGCCGAGTTGCGGTGGGTACAGTGATTTTTTTCGGTATGGGTTTTGCCACTTTAGTCACTCTGTTTGTTATCCCTGCTATGTATCGTTTGGTCTCGGCATCAACACGCTCTCCAGGTCATGTTGAAGCTGAACTTAACCAAGAACTGCTGCATGATGTTAAAACCAGAAGTGTTCACTGATTAACGTATCAAGAGCCTGCGCCCTGCAGGCTCTTTTTTGTTCACCGTTCACACCTATTCCATTCACCGTTATCTATGCCCATTAGATGAAATCACATGCGGCCGGCTTATCACATCAAGTTATTTGAATATACAAGCGAGATATCAAATGGTTAATGCCATTTTCGATAATCCATCAAAATAGCCAGTTCATTTTTCCTATTTAAATCTTAGGTATTAATTATAGATAGACTCAATTTTGAGACACCCATTGCAATGCGCCTTGCGATACTCTATCCACCTCTTTAATACAGAGACAAAATGAAGTGAATGCATCAGTAATGACCATGGAAAATAAAAAACTCTCTATCCTCATCGTATGCATGGGAAATATATGCCGTTCACCGCTTTCTGAAGCTGTTTTGAGCCAAAAAGCGCAACAACATGGAATTAATTTATTTGTTGAAAGCGCTGGTACTGTGAATTATCAAGTGGGCCGAAAACCAGATCCCAAAGCAATATCTGTCGCTGAGCAGCGTGGCTATTCAATGTCAAATTTAAGAGCAAGGCAGGTTTGTTCTGAGGATTTCGAAAAATTTGATCTTATTTTTGCCTTAGATAAAGCCAACTTAGCGGATCTGATTGACATTTGTCCTGCTAAACATAAAGAGAAACTTTCACTGTTTCTATCGCATAGTCACATCGGTGTCACGGAAGTCCCTGATCCTTACAAAGGAAATATTCATATGTTTGAACGGGTTTTGGAACTGATAGAGAGCGGGGCCCAAGGGATCATCGAACATATATCTAAACAATATCAATTAAAGGAAAGTGCAATGAAACTTTGTGTGTAACACATAGAAAGTTTTATATGACTTTTTGATTACCCACCCCAAAAAACAAAGCAACAGTTTGGCAATTAATTTCTACTCATAGTTTGTAGGTAGGTGATTAAATGTGGGTGGTTAATAAGTTTTCTCTTATATACATAAAGCAAAAAAATGTGAAGAAAATGCGCATTCTAGAGGCGACATCTAGTGGCGGTAGCGTATTTAACCGTTGCTATTCACCATTTTTATCTACTTTTTTTTGAAGAAATAGCGTTGAACAGTTTGTTCTTAATAGTCGTTTAGTTTAGCCCAAGGAAATAAATAAAGTGAAAAAAATACTCATTGCGTTTGGTACACGACCTGAAGCAATTAAAATGGCACCTCTAGTTCATCAGCTTAAACAAGATAACCGCTTCGACACAAAAGTATGCGTCACTGGCCAGCACAGGGAAATGCTTGACCAGGTTTTAGAGTTGTTTGAAGTGGTGCCTGATTTTGATCTTAATATCATGGAACCAGGGCAAACACTGACGACAGTAACGACTAAAATCTTGAACGGTATGGAAACGGTTCTAAAAGACTTTCAACCAAACATCGTCTTAGTTCATGGCGATACCGCTACAACGTTTGCGACTTCACTTGCTTGTTATTATCAGCAAATTGCAGTCGGTCACGTTGAGGCTGGTTTACGCACCGGCAATATCTATTCTCCTTGGCCTGAAGAAGCGAACCGCAAGCTTACGGGTGCATTGACTCACTACCATTTCGCACCAACGGCAACATCTCAACAAAATTTATTGGATGAGAACTATTGCCTCGAGAACATCCATATTACGGGGAATACTGTCATTGATGCTTTGCTTATGATCCGTAACAAGATCCACAACGAAAAAGATCTCAACGCTAAGTTAGCTCATCAGTTTCCGATGCTTGATAGCAATAAAAAGCTCATTCTTGTTACAGGCCATCGCCGTGAAAGTTTTGGTGATGGATTTGAGCGTATTTGTGAAGCCTTATCCATCACAGCAAAGCGTCACCCTGACTGTCAAATTCTTTATCCGGTACATCTTAATCCGAATGTTCAAGAGCCCGTCAATCGTCTTTTAAAAGGCATTGAAAACATTTTCTTAGTGGATCCACAACAGTATTTGCCCTTTGTCTATTTGATGGACAGAGCACACATCATTTTAACCGATTCCGGTGGTATTCAAGAAGAGGCACCGTCGCTAGGGAAGCCTGTATTAGTGATGAGAGACACCACCGAACGACCTGAAGCGGTAAGCGCGGGTACGGTCAAACTGGTTGGGACTAACACACAACTGATTTGTGAAGAGTTAGACCGGTTGCTTAGTGATGAGCGCGCTTACCAACTCATGAGTCAAGCACACAATCCATACGGTGATGGCAAAGCCTGTCAACGTATCGCCGACATTCTAGCAAGATAAGATTTAAGGAAAATAAGATGTTTAATAAAGTTTCTGTGATTGGTTTAGGGTATATCGGCCTGCCAACGGCTGCCGTTATTGCTTCGCGTGGTATTGAAGTGATTGGCGTAGATGTCAATCAACACGCTGTCGATACAATCAACAAAGGTGAAATTCACATTGTCGAACCGGATTTAGATATCGTAGTTCGAAGTGCAGTGATGACTGGCAAACTAAAAGCAACCGTGACAGCTGAACCAGCTGATGCTTTCTTAGTGGCGGTACCCACACCATTTAAAGGTGATAATCACGAGCCTGATCTTAGCTATATAGAAGCCGCGGCCAAAGCGATTGCACCAGTTCTGGAAAAAGGCAACTTGGTGGTATTGGAAAGTACTTCCCCTGTCGGTGCGACAGAAAAGCTTTCCGCATGGCTAGCAGAGGCTCGTCCTGATTTAACTTTCCCACAGCATAAAGGTGACACGGCTGACATTAAGGTAGCGCATTGCCCAGAGCGAGTTTTACCGGGTTATGTACTACAAGAATTAGTCAGTAATGATCGAGTGATTGGTGGCATGAGTAAATCTTGTAGCGAGAAAGCGATGGCTCTGTATAAAACCTTTGTTAAAGGCGAATGCATCATCAGCAACTCTCGTACGGCGGAGATGGCGAAATTAACAGAAAACTCCTTTCGCGACGTCAATATTGCATTCGCGAACGAACTTTCCCTTATTTGTGAGAAATTAAAAATCAATGTTTGGGAATTAATTAAATTGGCCAACCGCCACCCTCGGGTCAACATATTAAACCCAGGACCAGGTGTTGGCGGGCACTGTATTGCAGTTGACCCTTGGTTTATTGTTAACAGCTGCCCAGAAGAAGCAAAACTGATTGCTGCTGCTCGTCATGTTAATGATGGTAAACCACACTGGGTCGTTGATCAGGTAAAACAAGCCGCAGATCAGTTCAAAAAACCAGTCATTGCCTGCTTAGGTTTGGCCTTTAAAGCCGATATTGATGATTTACGTGAAAGCCCAGCTTTAGACATCACTTTGCATTTAGCACAAGACAATATTGGACAAATTCTAGCGGTAGAGCCAAATATCCACCAATTACCGGGTAAGTTAACAGAACATGATGTTGAACTAGTCTCGCTAGAGCGTGCTTTAGAGTTAGCCAATATCGTCGTGGTGCTGGTTGATCACCGAGATTTTAAAGAAGCAGATAAAACGGCGTTTGCTAAGAAAGTCGTGATTGATACTCGTGGTGTGGTTGCTTGAGTTCACCTAATCTTGCGCTCAAAAAATAAAGACTAATGTTTACACAACTCTGACTACTAGAGAAAAGTGGTCGGGGTTAAACGTTTTGTTCATTGATGAAGATGGAATCGAACTGATGAAAAAAGTGTTACTGATCATGCCTATTTCAACCCTGAACTGGGGAGAAGAAAATATAGGTGGCGTGGATTCAGTATGTCAAATGTTGGTACGTCAACTTGCTGATCAAGAGCGCCCATATCATTATCGGGTTTTAGCGTTTGATCCGCTCAATAATCACTCTTCTTCAGGCGAGATTATCCAGCTATCAAAGAATGTGGAAGTTGTGGTTTGCCAGCTGCGTGAAAAGCGATTTGGACTACCTCTGCCCAGTCTATTATCTACCTGGTTACGTATCCAAGAGCAGTTGAGGTATTTTCAGCCGGACCTTGTTCATGCTCATTTAAATAGCTGGATGATTGGAATTGGGTATAAAACCCGTAATGTTTTGACGTTACATTCCTACCGAAAAATTGGGCGTAAGCCTGTTTCAAAACTCAATGATTTTGTTTATGAGCAAATAATTCCTTGGGCGAGCGACTTTTCTGTGGATGCCTATACGTGTGTCGGTGAAGTTTTACATCAGGCACTGAAACCCGAAACGGCCAAGCCGATTCGGGTGATAGGTAATCCGGTGAATCAGGAATACTTTATTCAGCCTTCTCATACCTTTTCCGGATCTTCGATTCACTTCGTAACTTGTGCGCTTATTTCTCGTCATAAAAGGATTGAATTAGCAATTTCATTATTACGAGAGCTGAAAAAACTCGGTCAATTGGCCACTTTATGTATCATTGGTCCCAAGGTGGATCACGTGTATTCCATGGAGTTGCAACAGTTAGTCCAAGATTATGGACTTGAACAAAATGTGCATTTTCTTGGCAAGCTTAATCAAAAAGAAATTGTCCAACAATATCAGCTTGCTGATGTAGGCATATTTACTTCCGCTCAAGAAACATTTGGTTTAGCGCCGCTAGAAATGTTGGCAGCAGGATTACCGTTGGTTACAACTCCTGTAGGGATTTTAGGTGAGCGACAAGCAACGTTTGCTAAGTTGGGGGTGGTTTTCATGCGAGATGGCGAGGAAGCGGAGATTGCAAAGCGAATGAATGAGATCAAAATGGCCGATACTCAAGCGATTCAAGCTTATTTACGCGATCAGTTTACAGCAGAAAATGTGATTGAACATTACCAGAATCTTTATCGAGAGGTGCTGAGTTGATTGCTAGCCTACTCAGATATGCCCCTGTGCAGGTTTTTGCTGCTTTGAGCGTTTTTATGCTAATCGCCGTACAAACCCGTTTCCTTACACCAGAAAATTATGGTGTGTTAGCGGTGGCTATGGTGGTTCTCGAACTCGTGCGTGCTTTTAGTACTCAGTGGCTCAACACGTCGATGTTACGTCTCTACCCCGGGTATTCGGATCGGGAGCAAGTCCAACTCGTTCAAACCATTTCACTGCTGGTTATTATCGGATCTTTGCTTGGCTTTATTGTTATCGCCGCAACTTTATTCATTTATCAGCAATTGAATTGGGAACGATTATTGATACTGGGTGCTTTACTGTCGGTTAAATCGATATTTCAATACCAGTTAGAATTGAGTCGCTTAAATGAGCGATTGAGCGCTTATCGTCAAGCGACCGTATTGCAGTCAATTTCTGCGGTAGTGCTCTCCATCCTTTCGCTCTCTTGGGCGGCTACTATTGAGTCTGCGTTGTTTGCTTTAACCTTGAGCTTTGGCATTGGAGCTTTAGGTCTGGGTTTTCCTAGACGGCCTGAATGGCATATTGCTACGTTAAAGCGTCTGCTTACTTACGGTATTCCGATCATGTTAGCGGGAGGAATTGGCGTATTAGGGGGAAGAGTCGATCGTTTATTTATCGCCCATTTCGTTGGGATGAACGAAACGGGTATCTATGCTGCGCAAGCCAACTTATTGATGGGAGTGCTGGGCTTAGTTTTCATGGTAATTGCTATGCCTCTCTATCCTAATTTGGCCAAGCATGCGGAAGATAAAATCACCCTTGTGAGTCAGCATAAAACCTATCTGCATTTATTGGTTACCCTTACTTTTCCGGCTCTACTTGGACTTGGCATATTACAAGAAGAGATCATTAGGCTCTTTTTGGGTGAGCAATATCTCAGTAGTTCTACCGAACTATTCTGGGTGTTAGCGATCGCTGTTTATCTGATTAATTTTAAATGTCATTACCTTGATCATGGTTTGCAGTTTCTATCACAGACTCGCAAGCTGCTATGGGTTTCTCTCTCGGGCTTAGTAGCGAGCATTTTCCTACTACCTTTTATGCTCAATCAATTTGGCATGTTTGGCGCGGCTATCACCTTGCTTATAGTGAGTGGCTTAGTCGCAATACTCTCTTTTATCAGCTCATGGCGATCGGGGTATCGTTACGCTATTGGCATTGATAGCATCAAAGTGATCATTTCGGCACTTCTGATGGGCGGCTACTTATACGCAGTGAAACAGTGGCCACTGGCGATCCATTCATTATTCGCTCTAGCCTTTTATGTCACCTCATCATTGTTGTTTTATGGCATCTGTTTGTGGTGCACGAATGCTTTTAATGCACGTCAACGTTTATTCTCAATCTGGAGGCCCAATTGAGCGAACGTAATCTCATTCGATGGATGATTCTGATTGTCCTCAGTGCATTTCTGCTGGGGGCTTTTTTACTCGAAAATATGGGCATTCAGTACGTTTCAGAAGGCGGGAGCCCCATACTCAAAATTCATGTCTATTCCTATTTGACTATGGGAATTTTTGCTCTGTTGATATTACGGGTAGGGCTTTTTAATCTTATTAAGCCTTTGAATGAGCTTAAAAAAGCATGGTGGCTGGCCATGGTATCGATGCTGGCCGTTATTTTATACGGCTTTATGCGATTCGGTACGTCGGGACTCGCTTATCTTATTGATACGATTTTTATCCCTTTGGTTGTGGTTCCTGTTGTATACGGGTTATCCGATACAGCTAAAAATCGATTACTGGCTCTACTCGGCTATCTTCTATTTCTTAATGCTTGTATTGCTATTATTGAGCTTATTTTGGTGCAGAGTATTGTGGCTGTAGAGATTGGAAGTTTTTCAACTTTCCGTTCGACCGCATTTTTGGCTCATCCACTGAACAATGCTCTCATTACGGCATCATTAACGCCGATTGTGATGCGTTATACACGAATTCCGGCGGCTTTGTATGTCTCTGTTATCGTGCTAGCCCTGTTTGCTTTTGGAGGGCGAGCTGCGTTGGGGATTTTCCTATTGGGAAATTTTCTGATGCTGTTGCCCAAATTACGTGACTTTTTAGGCCAAGGCGTTCGTTACCACAAGTTGAAATTCGCTTATCTGCAGGCCTTGGTCTATTTCTCTGTGATTGCCGTTATTTTGACCTTAGTGTTAACTCCTATAGGCGAGCGAATACTGTCTAAGTTGTACATCGACAAAAGTGCCGAAGCTCGATTCGATGTTTTTATTTTGCTTGAACAGCTTTCACCTTCGGAGTGGGTATTTGGCGCATCTCATGGATTACTTAGTGATATCGCCTTTTATATCGGGATCAATGTCGTGGAAAACTATTTGATTGGATGGGTTCTAAACTTTGGCTTACTGGGGGGGATCGGTTTATTACTGGCAACTTACACTGTTCCAGTGCGCTTGATTTACCGACAAGAATTTCCTGCTCAAGTTGCTTTACTCAGTTTTATGTTGATATCACTGACTAACAATGCACTAACGGTGAAGACCCCCGCACTAATGTTATTAGTTGTGGCTTTAGTCTGTTGTTATCGTTCATCTGATCGCTCGTTGGCGAACAAGAGTTATTAGGAGATAAGAAATGTGGTTGTATTGTGTTGGCCATTTCTTCCATAAGCGCCGCATACCGCTATTGCCTCAGGTTTGTAATAGTTTGATTCGTTTGGTTCATAACTGTGCGGTCTATAGTCAGTCTGAAATTGGTAAGGGGACTGTCTTTGGCTATGGAGGAATTGCGGTTGTAATTCATAAGCGCTGTGTAATCGGCAAAGAGTGTGTGATTGGCAGCAATGTAACTATTGGTGGCCGTTCTCGTTCACATAATGTTCCAGTGATCGGTAATTACGTCTATATCGCCACTGGGGCAAAAGTACTGGGTGATGTTCGAGTCGGTGATGGAGCCGTGATTGGTGCGAATGCTGTGGTACTTGAAGATGTCCCCCCTTACAGCGTTGTGGTCGGAATGCCCGCCAAAGTGATCAAAACAAATATTAATCCCAAGGACTTTTACTGATGTTTACAAGTTCACTTTATGTTAAAGCACCAATCTGGCTGCAAAATGTAATGCTTTCTGTGCGGGCGCTTTCACGTAAGATGGTCAGAGAAAACGGCGAGATGCGCGCCGTTCTAAAAGAGATTCAGGCTAATGAGTTTTCGCGCACCCATTTAGGCGATTACCAACAAGATAAGCTTCAAAACACCTTAGCTAATGCTCGTAATCATGTGCCGTTTTATCAGAATTTAGACTTACTCAATCTTGAGCTTGAGGCTTTTCCATATCTGGATAAAGCGGTATTGCGTCATGACCACGAGCAGTTTATCTCGCAGAACAAACCTTCTGTGGTAGTGAAAGGGGCTACAAGTGGTACAACCGGCACGCCTCTGACTATTTTGCAAGACATGAATTCAGTTATTCGTGAGCAAGCCTTTGTCGAAAGACAGTTGGCTTGGGCGGGGTATCGTAAAGGTGATAAACGAGCGTGGATCAGGGGCGATATGGTGGTGCCATTGAGTCAAAAACAAGGGTCGTTTTGGCGCTACTCCTGGTTTGAACAGATGATAGTGCTTTCATCTTTCCATCTTACATCGCAAACGATACCTAGTTATCTGCAAGCTATGGTCGATTTTGGAGTTGAAGTGATTCAAGCTTATCCATCGTCGATTATTGCTCTGGCTAAATATTTAGAGTCTAAGAACGAATATTATCCTTCTGATATTAAATCAGTGATTACTTCCTCAGAATCTTTGTCTGATGATGACCGTAAAGTCATTGAGGAACGATTTAAATGTAAAGTGTTTGATTGGTATGGCCTATTTGAAAGGGTTGCTGCAATTGCTAATTGTGAGCATGGTCGTTATCACGTTCTCACCGATTACTCACATGTTGAATTTTTAGATGCGGGAAATGGTACTCATGAAATTGTTGGCACTAATTTCAATAATAGCTACTTTCCTCTAGTCAGGTACAAAACTGGTGACCATGTCGTATTGTCTGACGAGAAGCAGTGCCCATGTGGGAGATTCTACCCAATAATTGAACATATTAAGGGACGTGTTGGTGATTATCTCGTCGGCGAAGATGGTCAAAAAGTGCATATCCTGAACCATATACCTAAAGGTGTCACTGGGATTATAGCATGCCAATTTGTTCAGAGTGAACGTGGACAGATTGTGGTGAAAGTGGTGGCGGATGCTGAGCAATTTAATGAAGAGCAGCAACAAAAGTTAATCGGTAATACTCAAGCTCGCTTAGGAAGCTCGTTAATTGTCACCATAGAAATGGTGGCAGCGCTTGAGCGTACCGGGAATGGTAAGATTCGACAAGCTATCTGTACTATCAAGGATGTGTTGTGAGAAAAGCGATTAATCTAATGGTCGCCACTGACCTGAAAGGTCAAGGTGGCGTGGCAACTGTGGTTTCAACGTACGCTGATTGCGGTTTTTTAGAGGAAAACCAAATCAAGTTGATTGCTTCACACTCAAGTTTAGACCACGGACAGAAATGGCGAATGACATTACGCTTTATGCTGGCTCTCTGCCAATTGTTGTACTGCTTTGTACGTTACCGAGTTGGCCTTGTGCACATTCACATGTCATCACGAGGTAGCTATCGACGTAAATCTGTGATTGTGCGCCTGGTTAATATTTTGAAAGGTAAGGTTATTTTGCATTTGCATGGTGCTGAGTTTCGTGATTTCTATCGAGATGAGTGCAATGTGGATCAGCAAACTCACATTCGACGTACTTTTGCTCTAGCTGATCATGTACTGGTACTATCCACTCAATGGCTGACATGGCTACAAGAGGTGATAGGACGAACACAAGGTGTTTCTGTGCTGTATAACGCTGTACCCAGTTTGGCTTTAGATCGCCATCTTGCTCAACCAGGTCGTATTGCCTTCCTTGGTCGTTTAGGCACGCGCAAAGGTGTGGGTGACCTGATTCAAGCTTTTGCGTTAGTCAAACAGCGTTGTCCTGAGGCGCAGCTTTATCTCGCTGGCGATGGCGATATTGAAATTTATCAAGCTATGGCTAATAAAATGGGGCTCGCTGACTCTGTGTACTGTTTAGGCTGGATTGCTGGTGAGGCGAAGACCAACTTATTGACTCAAACGGATATTTATTGCTTACCCAGCTATAACGAAGGCTTTCCAATGGGAGTGATAGAAGCCATGTCGGCAGGCATTCCTGTGGTAGCAAGCCGAGCGGGCGGGATTCCTGATGCAATTAGTAATGGTGAAGAAGGGCGTTTAATTGAGGCTGGCGATGTGGTCGCTTTAGCGCAAGCACTAGGAGATTTGATTGAGCAACGTGCGGAAAATCGACGTATTGCTACGGCCGCTAAACAAAAGTTTGCCGAAAACTTCTCTTTGCAGGCGGTGATCCCGCGTCTACAAACACTCTACGATGAGCTATTAAAATCATGAAATCGACGACTGTAGCTGACATTAGCCAATGTTTATTGAATAAAGCTCGTACAGAACAATTCGCTGGATATGACCCTTTTGATGGACTCAATTCAAGCTGGTTCAAGCGCTTGCCGATAAGCAAAGACTCGACTTTTGGCTTAGCATGGATCCAGTTGTTCAAACGCTCTCCCCTTAATCTTCGGCCATGGCTAGGTGTGCCCAAAGCGCGAAACCCTAAAGGCGTGGCTCTGTTTATTCTCGGATTAATCGAAGAGTATCAAGTGACAAAAGATCCCGCTTTGCTCACAGAAGCGGAGCAACTTGCGCTGTGGCTAGTGGCTCAGCGTTGTGATGAGCAAATCTGGCATGGTGCCTGTTGGGGGTATCATTTTGATTGGAAAGCGCGTGCATTCTTTGTTCCTAAGGGGAAGCCAAATGTGATCACGACAGTCTATGTCAGCCGTGCCTTACACCAATTGGGGCAACTGACGGGGCGAGCTGACTGGGTCGAGTTGGCGCTGCGCAGTGGTGATTTTATTGCTGGCCATTTATTGACTCAAAATGAGAGCGGGGAGTTTTTTGCGTATATCCCCGGGGAAACGGCGTTTGTGCACAACGCCAGTTTGTGGGCGGCAGCTTGGCTGGCCGTGGTCGGTCGAGAAACGTCTCGCCCAGACTACACTGAGTTGGCATTACGCATTGCGCGTAACAGTGCTCAGGCTCAGGCAGACGATGGCAGTTGGGCTTATGGTACTCGTCATCACCACGGATTTATTGACGGATTTCATACGGGCTACAACTTAGAAGCGCTACATCTCATACGAACTACTTTAGCGACAAAGGAATTTGATGAGGTGATTGCACGCGGTTTTTATTTTTACAAGCAGCATCTATTTGAAGCCGATGGAACAGCGAAATATTACCACAACAATCCTTATCCACTGGATCCGCACTCAGTATCACAGGCAATTATTACCTTACTCAGTGTTGGAGGTGAGGAGAGTGATGTTGTTTTGGTTAAACGCGTCATTCAGCGTGCTATTCAAACGCTGTACATGCCCGAGCGGGATCAGTTTGTTTATCAACGTAACAAACGTTTGGTTAATCGAATTCACTACGCGCGCTGGACACAGGCGTGGATGTACTTTTCATTCCGTTTTTATTTAAGAATTACCAATGAGGAATAACCGATTGAAACGCATTAATTTTCTTGGTAGCCCAATGGATGTGGCTTCGATGAGTGAAACTGTTGCTCTGATCCGCGATCGCATTTTGCGACAAGAGTTTACCCAGCATGTGGTCGTCAATGTTGCTAAGTTAGTCAATATGCGTAAGGATTCTGAATTGGCTCAGTCCGTGACCGAGTGTGACATTATCAATATCGATGGTATGGGTGTGGTTTGGGGCGCGCGCTTTTTAGGTCACCAAGTTCCCGAACGAGTGGCGGGTGTTGACTTGTTTCTAGAGCTCAATGCGATGGCTGCACAAGAACAAATGCCAGTGTTCTACCTAGGCGCAAAGTCGGAGATTGTTGAAAAAACGGCTGCGGCCATGCAGGCAAAGCATCCACAATTAGTGATTGCGGGTTATCACCATGGCTATTTTTGGGATGATGAGCACGCGATAGTTGAAAAGATCCGTCAATCAGGGGCGAAACTACTGTTTGTGGCGATCACGTCGCCGAAAAAGGAAAATTTTATCAACCGCTGGCAAGAGCAGTTGGGCGTGTTATTTGTGATGGGGGTAGGGGGAACATTTGATGTTGTCGCAGGTCATGTTTCTCGTGCACCCTTATGGATGCAAAAGTCTGGCTTGGAATGGTTATATCGTGTATTACAAGAACCTGGAAGAATGTGGAAGCGTTATTTAGTGACTAATAGTCGTTATGCTTGGCTACTACTTAATGAAAAAATAAAACGAAAGAATTAAATTGACTGTATTAAAGTAAACCTTAGTTTATTTTTAGGGAGCTTATTAGTTAAATAAGTTTTGTTTATTATTATTAATACTTAGTCAATGTAATTGTCTTAGATTTGATAAAATCTGATCCTTTAATAAAAAGCGGATGTATTTTCTATAGTTATCAATTAGCCTTAGCGCCAGTTGTAAAAACAAATGGTTGTCTAACTTTAAAGGATCTATCATGAACAAACGTCATTATTATCTGGCCTCATGCTTGGCATTGTTATTTTCAACTGCTTCTTATGCGGAAGTGGATTGTGAGTTACAGCCAGTGATTGAAGCAAACCTTTCATTAAATCAAAACCAGTTGGCAAGTAGCGGTGGATACATTTCTAGCCAGCTAGGGATTCATAATGAAAGCTGTGAAACAGTGAAGTTCAATTACTGGCTATCTATTAAAGGTCCAGAAGGTATCTACTTCCCAGCCAAAGCGGTAGTTGGAGTTGATACAGCGCAGCAAGAGTCTGATGCTCTTACTGATGGTCGCATGTTGAATGTTACACGTGGTTTCTGGGTTCCAGAGTATATGGCTGATGGTAAATATACTGTTTCTCTTCAAGTCGTTGCAGAAAATGGAGAAGTATTTAAAGCTAACCAAGAATTTGTGAAAGGGGTCGATTTAAATAGCCTACCTGAACTCAATGGTTTGACTATTGATATCAAAAATCAATTTGGTATTAATAGTGTGGAAAGTACCGGCGGTTTTGTTCCATTCACCATTGATTTAAATAATGGCCGTGAGGGAGAAGCTAACGTCGAGTTCTGGATGACAGCGGTAGGTCCTGATGGTTTGATTATTCCTGTCAACGCGAGAGAGAAATGGGTTATTGCTTCAGGTGATACTTATTCAAAAGTGCGTGGAATTAATTTCGATAAAAGCTATCCCGAAGGTGAATATACCATTAATGCTCAGGTTGTAGATACTGTCTCTGGTGAGCGAGTTGAGCAGTCAATGGTAGTGGTAAAAAAATAGTTTTATCTAGTGACCTAACCTTATGTGTATAAAAACCGCCTTTGGCGGTTTTTATTGTATTATTTGAATGGTATAAGCAATATATTCTTAACGTTGAATTGCATAGTGGTCGCTTACTCTTGAACTCGATTAAATAGTTGCATCTTGCTGGTGGTGCCACTTATCAATCTTTAATAACATCCTGTATATGACAATTTTCATTATAAAGTTGTTCATTGTTTTTAATGTTAATAAGCTTGCTTTTATCGTCAATTGAGATGAATTTACTATATGGTGTTAATTGATACTGATTTCCAGTAATGTTGACATTTTCAAATGAAACCAAATCATCTTGGCTGTTAGTTCGGATAATCGATTTATATTTTTTTTCTATTTCAGAACCAAAGTAAATCCTTTCAAATGTATTATTGCTAATTTGAATGTTTTTAATGGATTGATTGGTCGGGTTATTTTTACTAAAGCTTTGTAAGCGTATTCCTTGTTGAGCAGTATCAAAAAAATTGCCAATAATTGAAATATTACCCCATTGAATGTTTTGCTCTGTTCTAGAGTTAGGGTAAATATTTATGGCAAATCCATTTATGTTATGAAAAGTGTTTCCTGAATAATAAACATCAGAATAATAACTGACTTCATTTGAAGTACCATTAATATTTTCAAATTGGTTATTAATGACTTTGGCGCTTTTGGTATCGGCCCGTGCTGATAATTTTAATTTACACGCATTAAATTGATTATTGTCAATAATAATATCTTGCGTGCCTGGCCTTTCTGTTCCCACAGCCGCTTGCGTTGTGGTTACTTGAGCACAATGTTCAAAGCGATTGTGGCTAACTCTGATTGACATCGACCCGGGTGGTATAGAGTAGTCCTGGCTTGCTGTGGTCATACGCAATGCTGCGTCACCAAAGTTGATAAACTGATTTTGAACCACTAAAGATCCTTTGGTGCTACCAAGGTAAACCCCCTGTTCTCCCCACATAGGTTGTAGATCGCCATTATAAAGTCCCTCAAAACTAAGACCTTGTAGCTTGAAGTTTTGTGTATATGTTATATGGAGTAAATATTCACCATTAAATGGACTACATTTCTTTAATTTACTGTGTATGGAGCCAATAATTTCAATGTTATTCTTTTCCTTTAAATAAAGGGTTTTACAAATCTGATATTCGCCAGAGGGAATAATCAGTACATTATTATCATTTAATTGATTCAGTGCATTTTGAAATGCGGATGAATCATCCTCTCCATCATTTGCGATGGCACCATATTCTATTACATTATGAGAAACGACTTCAGCGATAATAGCTGGGCTTAGGCTGAGTAAGATAAGTGAAATAAATATGTAACGCAAGATGCCACCCTCTTTATCTAATTGCTTTAAGTATAACAGCACCTATAAAACGCTTCTTGAAAAAACAGAGAGATATTCACTGTAGTCGGTTCGTTTCTCAATTTTGAGATGTCTCATTAGTGAGGCGTAAAAATAGGCGTGTTGTGTTGAAATATCCCTTCCATTTACTGATAATTCCGTCGGATTTTTATTGGCAATTCACGATACCAGTTCACCAGTTCCTAGGTTTGAAAAATAATAATTACAAAAAAAAATCAACCAGATGCATATCGTTTCTGGCTTTGAAAAAATTAACCCCAAGTAAAGGGAGTCTTACAGATGACGTCTCAATATATTGCACTTGCTGTCAGTCTTTTGTCGCTAAGTAGCACCGTGGCTCAAGCCACAACGAATGAAGCCGAAGGGTGTATTATCAGCCGCCTGAATGGCGAAAAATATTGTTTGAATGTAGGAGAGCGCTCGGGATACTCCCTACCTAGCTGGATTTATGCTCATCCAGTCGATGTACAGGCTCCGAGTGGTGTCTCTGTCATGCTGAGTGATTGGGACAACCTGTCTTATAACCGTTTGGCTGTGTTCAATCGTTATACTGGCAACGAAGATCTTAAGAATGTTAAGGCCTACAACGGCGCTTATTTAGATTTTTCTAAACCACGCTCAATGCGAGTGCTGGCTTCTGAAACTTATCCTGAGGCTTGTATCGTTAGCCGCCAAACGGGTGAGCGTTTCTGTTTGAAAGAGGGTGAGCGCTCAGGCTACTCATTGCCTGCTTATATCTATGCTCATGAAGTGGATGTGGAAGCGCCACAAGGTTTAGGTGTCATGCTGAGTGATTGGGATAACCTCTCTTATAACCGTTTAGCGGTATTTGGTGGTCATACTCAAAATGAGCAGATGCGAGCAGTCACAGCCTACAATGGCGAAACTCTTGATTTCTCAAAGCCTCGTTCAATGCGTGTTGTTCCTTATGAAGGTGACAGCTCTGCACTCAATATGAAGCTTAAGTGGTCTTGGCAAGGCAGTGCTTTCCAACCTAATTCTAACCAAGTGATGGTTACGCCGGTTGCCGCGCAACTGAATGATGACAATGGCGATGGCAAGATTGATGAAAAAGATGTCGCAGATTTGATCGTAGTGACATTTGAAGGAAACAAATATGCCAATGGCGGTTTAGTGCGTGCTTTAAGTGGTGTGGATGGTTCTGAGTTGTGGAGTTATGCGAATGGTGGTGTGATCGCGGATGCGCGTTATTCTCCTGCCGTAGGCGATCTGGATGGTGACGGAATCGTTGAAATTGTTACAACCAACAATCGCGATCAATTCATCACGATTTTGGATAACCAAGGCAACATCAAAAAACAGATCCCAACCACAGAAAGTGGCTGGCGTATTGTTGGTGATATCACGTTGGCTGATTTAGACCATGATGGCAGCGTCGAAATTCTGGCTGCAGATGGTGTGTATAACTACCACACAGGGCTGATTTTTAACCACCCTTGGGCACCGTCATCGATCAACGTTGATGTCGATGGCGATCAGCAACAAGAAGTCTTTTCAGGTGGTACTCTATTTCAAAATAACGGCGCGATCAATTGGCAATATCATGCCAATGATGCAGTTTGGTTCTCTTCGCTGGTTAACCTAGATAATGATGCTGAGCCAGAGATTATCGCTTCAGTTCCTGCTTCTGCATCAACTGGGCATAACGCACGTTTTGCTGTGCTAGAACACGATGGCACCATTAAGTGGGAAATCAACAATACTGCCAATCCAGGCGGTGGCGTGCAGGCGGTATCTAACTTTTTAGGCAAAGCTCAAGCAGTTGAAACGACTGAGTTCTCAAAAATCTACGGTTATCAACCTAATAGCAATCCTGCTTCTATTGTTTTGGCGGTCGATGGTAAAATCTCTGTTCGTTCAGGATTCGCGATTGATGCGATTGGTGCTTCTGCTTCGACTTTAGTCGGTGGTACGGGAGGCAATCTTAATGCCGCAGTTAACGTCAAAGATATTAAAGCGATTGATCTGACTTGGGGTAAATACTATTGGGGTGGTTATCATTTATTGGCGCTCGATTTTAGAATGAGCAACGGTAGCGTGATTTCTATGGGCTCTAAAAACTATGCTTATTCCAAGCAGACCGAGCGCTTTACTGTACCAGTAGGTAGTCGTATTAAAGGCATTAAAGCTTGGAGCGCTGGTTGGCTGTTGGACGGTGTTCAGTTTGAGTTAGCTACGCTAAATGGTACCAATGATCTGGATGTAAAAGGGATTGTTTACGCGGGTTATGCCGCTGTCGATATGTATAACAGCAAAGGTGAGCGCGTTTGGTCTGTTGCGAACGATGATACTGGCAGCGGCAAAATTGGTGTGTCTGCCTATGACTTTGATAATGATGGTATCGATGAAGTACTCGTGCAAGACCATGCTCGTGTACGTGTGTTAGATGGCAAAACGGGTAAAGAACGTGCTTCGTTAGCGCACTCAACGGCGACACTTTGGGAATATCCTATCGTGGTCGATCTGGAAGGTGACAATAATGCAGAGCTGATTGTTGTTGCTAATGATTTTGATAAAAACTATGTCGTTAACCATGGTGTGTTTGTTTATGAATCGGCGGACAGTGCAAAACCTTGGAAGAATGCGACTCGTATTTGGAACCAGCACGCTTTCCACCTGACCAACATCAATCAAGATGGCACTTTACCTACTTTTGTTGAGCCAAGTTGGTTGAGCCATAATACATACCGTTCGAGTACATTACGTGCAACGGTGGGTGGTGAGTCTCCAATTTTTGGTTACTCAAATACTCAGCAATCGCAACGTGTCGTGACGGCGGATAACCAGATGTATCTGCGTTCTGGTTTTGCGATCGATGCGATCGGCACGACGGCCAATAACTTGGTGGGCGGCCCAGTACAAGGTACTAACGGTGGTGTGCTAAGAGCACCGATTGCTCTTGATCAATTGCAATCCGTGGAAGTTACCTCTGGTCTTTATAACTGGGGTGGTTACCACATAGTGGCGATTAAGTTCACGATGAAGGATGGCTCTAGCGTGTTATTGGGTTCAACCCACTATGCGAGCAACAAAAAAGTTGAAACGTACACTGTGCCGCAAGGTAAACGCATCAAGCAGATTAATGTTTGGACTGGTGGTTGGTTAGTTGAAGGCTTGCAGTTTGTATTCGATTAATTGATATCGTTTTAATTTAATAATTGAAAATCCCTCGAGATAATCGAGGGATTTTTTTATTAATAAGAATGGAGTGGGAATTGTTCTGGACGTATAGCATTCCTACTTGAAGCTGCGCGGTCTTGGATACATTCGTTTACCTGCAACTTATATATCAGGAATATTTTGAACGAGTGACTAGACTCGGCATTGAATTTGACCAGTGTCCCATCAATAAACACAGCAAGAAATAAAGTGTTGTTGCGGGAGCTTGAAGTGGGAAATCAACACTCATGTGTATCAACATACCAATAATAGCCATCATGGATGATAATCCGATTCCTTTCATCAATCTATTTCTGCGGTTTTTAAACGCATAAAATGCGCGTTGGGCGGCGACTAAGATCATTACACCTAATATCGAAACCATGACAAGGCCTGATTCTAATGTGAATTGGATGTAGTCATTATGAGCATGATCGTAAAACAGTTTTACTTTTCCTTGATTGTAGGAAGGAAAAGTGGAGTAGAAAGTACCAGCCCCAAAGCCAGTCAGAGGCCTTTCTTGTATTGCAACTAGGGAATATCTGACAACATCATCTCTTGATTCACTTTCCAAGCTAGTTTCAATAAGACGTTGTTTGACTTTCTCCAATCCAAACCATTGGCTCACGATGAACGTATCAATGATGAATAAACTGATTATAAGCACATAAACACTTTTGGGTTTCGGCTTGTAAAACAATAGCAACAGCACACAACCTACGGTTAGGGCGATAAAGAAAGCCATATTTCCCATTCTTGAGCGTGTTAAGACTAATGCAATCACCATGATCACGAGCCCTAAACGTACAAAGGCTTTATCAGACAGCAACACGGCTAAAAACTGTTTAGTGATATTTCTAAATCCGGTTTTATGTGAGCTATCGAGTTTTGCAATTAATAAGCCAAATCCAATGCAGAGATTCAGCATCAAGAAGTTTGCCAGATGATTATGATAGACAAAGCTTCCGGAGGCTCTATTTCCTAGTGGCAGCTTGAAAATTATCGAATGATCTAGGTTGAGTAGCAAAATCACGCCAGCGTAAAAGCCTTGGCAAATTCCACTGCTAACCATGACTACTGCGAGAAGTTTTAATTTTTTAGGTGTGTCGATAAGGACAAGAGCAATAAGACAAAACTGGAAATAGTGGAGCGATTTGATTGCAGAGACAAAGACTAAACTAGGATCCTGAGTTATACCAAGTTGTGGAATACTTTGGATGAATGACCAGCAAGTGATAAGTGCGATGGGAATGATGACTAATTTTCCCTTTATCAGACAGTTTTTCCAGTGCTCAAAAGAGTAGTTGAATAAACAGGCAATAAGCAGCAATGCAATCCAGATTTCATTGAATGACCATGCTAATGGGCGATTACTACCTAAAGGTATGGGCAGCCAAAATATAAAAATGAGAAATATTGGGAAAATGGATTTTTCTATTAGACGCATACTATTAATATCAATTAAGAAGGGCAGGAATATACCTGCCCTAAACTGGATGAAAGCATCGAATTAAACGATCAGTTTGGTGAAGCGGTACCACCACCACTGCCATTGCCGGTTCCAAGTGTTGTGGTGTTACCTGGCACCGTTGCGACTGGAGGTAAGCCACCAGGTAAAGCCGATGGAGTACCTGCCGCTGTCGGTTCAGTAATGGTCGCTGGGTCAGCGCCACCGGAGATTGCAGCAACAATCACATCGGTTGAGTCCATTAAATCCATTGCAATAACAGTATCAACGATAGCTTGAGCTGACTCTGGTGATTTAGTGACAGCAAGCTGAATGACTTCAGAACGCATCTCTTGAGGTGCATTTTTAACGAGTATCGCAGTCAAAGCTGCGACTTGGTCACTCGATATATGGTCAAATACCGTATTGAAGATATCGAGTGCTAGTTGTGGGTGTAGAGTAGACGCTAGGTCCGCCATTTCTAGTGCCATGCTTGGGCATAGTTTCATTAAAGCTTGCAGAGAAATAATGGCGTCGTCTGCTTGTTCTAGGCTGGCTCTTATTGTGTCTGTGGCCACTTTATGGTTTTTATAAAGTGAACAAGTAATTTCTGTTTCGGCATATAACCTTGAACTAGCCAGCAAAGCTGAAATAGCAATCCAAAATATCCATAGTGATTTTTTCATTGGTAAGTCCTAAAAGCCTACGATTTACTGTTGCGATGATTATAAGTGAAGTAGTACATCCAGTGATATCGTACTTCTGTTAATAAGGGTTCGATTCTCATTCTTAAGGCGTTTTTATGCGCGAGGTTGTCTTAGTTTGGAGCATAAGTTTGAAGATTGAAGTCTGCTAGTAACGTAATAGATTATTGAGGCCATTGTTATACCAAGTAAGCTTGCCCCTAAATCGAGCAAAGAGAATGATCGTGAACTCGATAACATTTGTAAACTTTCATCAATTACGCAACAGGTCGAGACGATAACTATGGCGAGAAAGATGCTCTGTATAGGGGAAAGAGTGGCGGAAATTACTCGGATAAAAACCAAGGTAATGAATAGCGCAAGTGTAAAGTGGAGATAAATATCACCGCCGAGTGACTTTTCCAAAAATATCGGTATCTCAGCATGAATATTCAGTGTTTTTGCCAGTGATAGCGAAGCCGTACCAAGAGAAAGCAAGGCTAACATGAACAAGGCGATAGGCCGGTTTATTGAATAATGTTTTATCATCGAGATCACTCTAGCGCTCTCTTGCAGAGACTATTTTTCTCAGTATAACGTTGAGGGTTATAAATAATAGCTGCACAGGTAAATTTTAAGAGACCGTTTGATTTTAGATATTGGTAGGCTTCTCCTCGGCTTTGAGGATGAGCTAATGCTCTTGCGGCGTGATCAATAATGATAGTTCGCTGCGGCACTGAAAAAATAGACCAATGGTTAAGGCCAATCTGGAAAAGTGTGTTGTTCACTTTGGGTGTAAAAGGCCCATATCTGTCGGCTTGTGCAAAATAGAGATCAATATTTTCCCCTTTCAACTGAGTTTCAATCACCAATAAATCAGCCCATGTGTCTGACCAAGTGGGTCTCAATAATGCACTTTCCAAGTAGGCCTTTTTTGCATTGAGCAAGCGGCTCTCTTTATCTACATCATCGCCCAAATAGGCTTCCCACTCATAGACCTTACCCAGTAAATTGTGGTAATGAGGATGGTCTCTGTGGTGTTGTAGGGCCTTTAGTATCATGAGTTTTGTCTCATTCACTTGCTCTAAAGTTACACCATCACTGTGCTTTGTCCAGTAGTCGATATTTCTTTCTGTTGCTAGCGCGTAAATGGACGCCGTCAAAAAATGAAATGCAAAATAGAGAGTAACGAGTGCAGTTAGCCCAATGCTCAAACGCAAAGCATGGGCTAAAAAAGGGTGATTCACGACCTTCATGGTTATTTTTCTGGGCCGTAATAGGATTGATATTGATGATAACCGCTATAATTAGAGGCTTTTTTGGTGTTCAGTTTGTTCAATATGACACCATCAATTCTCGCTCCTTGCTGCGTTAAGCGTCCAACCACATCTCTAGCTACTTTAGTGCGTGTGTGTGGAGCATTGATCACCAGTATGGTCGAGTCCACGTACTGTGACAGCATAAATGCATCACTAACGGCTAAACACGGAGGTGTATCAATCACAATTCTGCTATAGCGTGTCTTTAGCTCTTCGAGTAGTGAGGCAAACTTAGGCGAGGAGATAAGTTCAAGAGGATTGTCTGTCACGACTCCAGCAGTCAAAACATCAAGCCCTGATTCTTCATCGGTATAGAGACACTCTTCTATGGTATGCGTACCTATGAGCAAGTTGCTCATTCCTGGCTGTGAACCAGAGATGCCAAAACGGTGTGCAACCGATGGTTTTCTCAAATCGCAGTCTATCAGCACTGTTTTTTCCATTTGTGCCAGTGAAAAAGCCAAATTGATACTCGAGGTTGTTTTTCCTTCCTCTGGCAGTGAAGACGTAACCATTACTACATGATGATCTTTGTTGGTGTTGGCAAGTAAATAGCTAGTCCGAACGGTTCTAATCGCTTCTGTTAGCTCTCGGTGTTTCGAATCAAAATAGGTTTTTAGCGTCAGAGGACCTCGAGTTTTTATTGCCGGTACAATACCGAGCAAGCTTAGTGATAACTGTTTTTCGACCTGTTTTACATCAAGGAATGTATCGTTTATTGCATCAGCAATGAAAGCAACAACACACGCCAAACCAAACGAAGCGATAAACGCTAGCAATACAATCAGTTTACGATTCGGTTTGCTTGGTGCGAGGGGCGGATTGGCAAAATCGGTAAAACGAGCAATCGTAGCATTAAAGTCGCTCGATGCACTGGTCTCTTTTTGACGACTTAAAAAGAGATCAAACAGCTCTCGGTTTGTTTGGACTTCGCGCTTTAGCTCTGAATATCGTGCATTTTTTACGGAGAGGCTTTGAAACTCTGATTTGCGTTTCTCAAGTTCCCGGTGTAAAGAACTCTCTGCTTGCTTAGCAGCCTGTAACTCATTGTTGATCCCGTTTAGTAGCTGTTTTAGTTCGGAATTTAAATTGCGTTTAACAGAGGCTAGTTCGGCTTGAGCTGATTTTAGCTTTGGGTGTTTGTCACCATAACGTTTTGATAGTTCGGAGACTTTCTTTTCAGCTTGCACTTCAGCCAATTTGACATCTCGTATCGTCGGGTGGTTAGAGATCTCTGGGATAGATGCAAGGGCAGAGAGGTCACCATCTTGACGGCTGTACGTTTGAGCGACCAAATAAAGAGTCTCAGCTGCAACGCGTCTGTCTCTCGTTTTATTCAATTGAGAGGTCAGTTCTTCAAGTTCTTGAGATGCTAGGCTTTCAACGCCTTGGATATCAACTAGTCCTTCAGATTTTAAAAATGTTTGTAGTTGAGCTTCTGACTTTTTTAGTTGTTCGCGCAAATCACCCATGCGGTTGTTGAGCCAGCTATTCGCCTTCAGTTCAACTTGAAGTTTGTCTTCGATATGACTATCCATAAAGACGTTACCAATCTCATTGGTAATTTGAGCCGATAATTTAGGGTCTTTACTGGTGTAGAAAATATTCACTAGTTGAGTTTTTCTTATTGGGCTAACTTCTAGCCCACGCTTAAACTTAGCCAGAACCAATCGGCTAGTCCGATAGTTTTGGTCTTCCTGTGATATTTCCGCTGGCTCTTTCTTGAACGATTTTAGAACAGGAAACCATTCCAATACATCGAATTTAAACCCAGTTTTTTGATTATTTTCTACAGTAGGGTCAAATTCTGGGTGGCTGGCAAGGTTAAGGCGTTTAATGACTTCCTCTGCGACTCGGTCTGATTTCAAGATCTCTATTTGAGTCAAATAGTATTCTTGGCTTTTGGTATCTAAACCATAGATGTCTTCAATCGAAACAGCTTTTGCTTGCTTTGATTCGATGATCAATGAGGCGCGAGCGGTATATTGCGAAGGAATTGATAATGCAATCAATACGGCGATGGCGGTAACCATTGTAGAAAAAAGTAGAATACGCCATTTATAGTTGAGAAGAACATGAAAATACTGACGAATATCAATAACTTCATCTGAGTTCAAGTGATTTTTAATTAAAGAGTTTTCCATACAACTAAGTTACCTAAAAAAAGCTTTCTTCTACGGTGAGAATGTCACCAGGCTGAATTTTATGAAGCAATGTTACTTTTACTGGCTTGGCCTCAGGAGCATCACTTGATGATATATAGATCTTAGTTTTAGACGCTCGCTCAGTGAATCCACCCGCAATCGTAATGGCTTTGTTTACGGTTAACCCCGGATGATACGGGTAACTCCCGGATATTTTCACTTGTCCGTTGATAAAATAGGGACGATATTCGACTATGCTGACAAAAACATTGGGATTAACCAGATACCCATCGATTAAACCATTGTGGATAACAGTTTTTACTTCCTCAATCGTTTTTCCTTTCAGTTTAATTCGTCCCAAAAAAGGGTAATCAATGTTACCACTGTCACCCACACGCGTTTCAATAGATAACTCTGGTTCATCATAAACTTGAATCCGAATTTGATCCCCAACGCCTAACTTATAAAAACTCTCATTGGCCAATGTTGACCAGGAAAGACAACTCAATAGAATGACTAAGAAGTACTTCATCGTAAGTTACATCACACCTTCAATAGCAAAGTAATAAACATTTTGATCGTAGCTTAACGAACTGATGCTGGAATCTCTCGATTCAAGTTGGTAGCCGACTTTGAATGTTAGCCAACGACGAAAATCGTAGCTTAATGAAAGTGTTACCTTACTGGTGTCATCGTCGCGAGCAGTGCTGGTGTAATTCTCGCTTAATAGAGAATAATCGACGTTAGAAGAGATGATGTCACTCCAATTGTGTGTCCAATTTGCGTTATACACTTTGGTATCGATTGAATCACCTGTACCGTCAGTATCGGTTGATTTACGATTTGTTTTCAACTGCACTGCAGAGTATGTGCGGATGAGATAAGTGACATCAATATCCCATGAAAAAGAGTCGAAATCTTCCCTAGAAGAGGATTCAAAATCTTTATGTTGCATACCGACCTTGGCATTTCCCTGCAGTTTCCCTGTTGCGTCCCACGAGGTACCAACATATCCCATATAATGGGTGCTGTCTTTGAGAGTTGAGCCTGGGGCTATATCACTATAATGCCTATCATTAACGATAATTTGGAAAACCAACGATGTTTTTGGCAGCGCTTTATAGTATAGAGAGCTGTTGAATCGTAATTCATCCCAATTTTGGTATTGAGTAATATTTTGGTTGTTTTTATAGTCCAAATTGCCCCAACCAAGGTTGGTTTCTATTCGACCTTTGGCGTCTTCACCACCAAAACCGTAACCGAGGTTGAAGTTATTGGTGTTGTATTCGTTGTACGACAAATTGAGTGTCGTATCGTTATCGCCACGCTGTTCATGAGTTAATGCAAGAGCATAGCTGAAGTCAACTCGATGCTTGGAATTGAGCTCCCAGTCACTGGCTAAATCAAAGAAATGGTCAGTGTAGTTATCTTTGCTAGAGCTGAAAAAATCACCTCTTTGTAGTCGATAACCTACGCGATGTTTCTGGCCACTCGTCGGCTCTATTGCTAAACCGATACCTGGTTCGAACACTGAGTATTGGGAATGTTCGAGATCTTGTGACGCTTTTGCTAAGTTGTCGTTATAACCCGTTGATAAGTTTAAAAATGGTACAATAGCAATCCCTGACTCAGTCATAATTGGGTTGGGTTGCGGTTTTGCTTGTACGGCTGATAACGCAAAAAAAGCCAAACCAAAGGACGCGATTCTATTTAAATTAGTTGTTTTCATATGAGTATGCTTTATCCATTCTAGTAAGCATTCTTGCCTACAAATCCTTTAAATACGGTAAGAAATACGATTTTGATGTCGAACCACAACGACCATCTGTGTATATAGTCCAAATCAAATTGGACACGTTTTTCCATTTTATCTAGCGTATCGGTTTCACCACGCCAGCCATTAATTTGTGCCCAGCCAGTAATTCCTGGTTTTACTTTATGTCTCAGCATGTAGCGGTTAACGATCGTTCGATACTCTTCGTTGTGCGCTACGGCATGAGGGCGAGGGCCGACAATAGACATTCGACCTTGTAGCACATTAATAAACTGTGGTAGTTCATCTAATGACGTCTTCCGAATAAACGCACCAAAAGGAGTCACTCGGGGATCATTTTTTGTTGCTTGTGTCACTTTGTTCCCATTGTCCATGGCACGCATGCTTCTGAATTTCCATACTTTGATAGACTTTCCATCCAGCCCATAACGCATCTGTTTGAAAATAATAGGGCCGGGCGAGCTGAGTTTTACGCCTACTGCAACCGCAATAAGGACAGGACTGATTAAAATCAAGATAAGACTACTTAAGACTAAATCTTCAAAACGTTTTAGCCACGTACCTAACCCATTGAACGGTGTATCAAAAATACTAAAAGCATTAACATCGCCGATGGTATACCAACGCGAATGCAGTAAATTGAAGGTGAAAAAATCCGGCACAATATAGGTATTCACTGTGCTATCCGAAAAGGCCTCTAGAATCTTGCTGATTCGATGCTGGGCTTGCATTGGTAGTGCTATGTACACACTTTTTACTTCACCGTTTTTGGCAAGTGTTAATGCATCATTAACTTTACCGAGCACTGGAATATCGCTTGCGATACGTTCATCACCCCTATCATCGTAAAAGCCCGTCAGTTTAATACCTAACTCAGGGTTATTGATGAGATTTTTCGATAGTTCCAGACCCTGCGGTGTCATGCCGATAATGACCGCTTTAGTGGTGTGATAACCTTTTTTGTGTAGATAGTAAATGACTGTAAATGCGACGAAGCGCCAAAGCAGTAATAAAATAAATGATCCGACAAACCAAAAACCTAAAATTAAACGTGAGAAATCGCTTCCAGTTTTTGTGAAATAACCAACTAAAGTTAAGCAGCCAACAGTTGAAGCCCAACAAAAAGCAGTGTGTAGAGTTAAAACTCTAAGTTTTGTGGTTCGCCAACCGCTGTATATATCAAGGCTTTCAGCAATAAATGAATAAAAAATAACCCCTAAAAGTCCCACAGATATATAAGACATAGTAACGATATGTGAGTGAAACTTTAGTGTAATATACATTGTGATCAGTATTACTAAGCAATCTATCAGGCGGTAGAAAAATTTACCTTGATAGTTAGAAATACGGATCCTTCCTCTTTCACCCATTGTAGAAGCTCCTAACCGCTCAATTATTAAGGTAACGAATAATAATTATTTTTTAGCAGTGCATTCTCATATTAAGCTCCGACGACTTCAACTGATCAGGTGCATCAAAAATAAGACGTGATGTGTGATATATGGAATGGGTGACTGTATTTTGGGTTTTTCAATTTGAGATAGAGTACGGAGAGTCGGATAAGATGATGTAATCACTTGCTATTACTGCATTAGCTTAATGTGGTCACCTTGTTAGAGGACCTCTATATAAGAGCCAGCTAATGTTTAAATAAAAATAATGGGGGGCATTTACGGTGTAAGAATTAAGGCTAAATTTGGTTGTGTTTTTATCTCTTCTTAATCTTATGGGTATTGCGACAGCTTAAGGGTAAGTCACGCTATATCGTGTGGGTTTATGATTCATTGCTAATACAAGGTTAAGTGAGACAGCCCCGAGCACAGACAGTGTGGCAATGGAAAACGAAACAAAAAAGGCAGAAGCAGCTAAAATTGAGCAATCTATAATCAACTGACTTTTGCCAACAGGGATCCCAAATTTATCTTGAATAAACAAACACAAGACATTAAAGCCACCCAAACTGGAACGGTGACGAAAGAGAATTAACATGCCAAGACCCATTAATAATCCCCCGGCAATGGCGCAGTAAATTTCATTGACCATTTCCAAAGAAATTACCAAATAAAGATGGTCTGCAAAAATAGAGACTAATGCGCCGGATAGCGCGCTGTTGATGGCAAAGCGATGACCGAATCGTTTCCAAGCCAAAATGTAAAAAGGGGTGTTAGCCAAAAAATAAATGCTACCAAATGAGGCTGGGACTAACTGGCTGATCAGCAGTGCTAAACCAGCGGTTCCACCTGTTAGTAAATGAGCGGACTGGAGAAAGAAGACGCCTTGTGCGACCAAAAAGGTTCCCGTTAAAATGGCAACCCAATCTTCTTTACGTGTGTGTGTTCGCATCGATAAATAATTTTAATAGCTAAGAATGGCGAGCATAGTAAAGAAAAAGTAATATTTTCGGTAGATAGAGAGTGAAAATTGAGGTAAACCTATGTAATTGCAGCTTTACAAGGTGTAAAGCAGAATGGTTGACATACTAACTCATCATTATCCAACTTACTGTTTAGCATGAGTTACCTCACTATCCATTATGAAAAAACTGCATGATGATTTCTGTAATTTGTTCTTTATGACCCAGATCAAATTATGTAGAATGTGCGCCATATTACGGTGACGAAAACGTTTGCTTTTAGTCGTTGTGTGGTTTTTTTGAAACTTTCAGTAAAATCTGAGTCAGGAGATACAGATGCTTAAGCGTGATATGAACATCGCAGATTACGATGCGGACCTGTTCGCAGCTATTCAAGAAGAGACTCTTCGTCAGGAAGAACACATTGAACTTATCGCTTCGGAAAACTACACAAGCCCACGTGTAATGGAAGCGCAAGGTTCACAGCTCACCAATAAATACGCTGAAGGTTACCCAGGTAAACGCTATTACGGTGGTTGTGAGTTTGTCGATAAAGTAGAAACACTGGCGATTGAACGTGCGCGTGAACTGTTTGGCGCAGACTATGCGAACGTGCAGCCGCATTCTGGCTCACAAGCAAACAACGCGGTTTATATGGCGTTGCTTAACGCAGGTGATACCGTATTAGGAATGAGCTTGGCACACGGTGGTCATTTGACTCACGGTTCTCCTGTCAACTTTTCCGGTAAGCTGTACAACATCATTCCTTATGGCATTGATGCAAAAGGTCAAATTAACTACGAAGAGATGGAAGCATTAGCGGTTGAGCATCAGCCAAAAATGATCATCGGTGGCTTCTCTGCTTATTCACAAGTTTGCGACTGGAAAAGAATGCGTGAAATTGCTGATAAAGTGGGCGCTTACTTGTTCGTTGATATGGCGCATGTAGCTGGTTTGATTGCGGCGGGTGTTTACCCTAACCCTGTTCCTCATGCCCACGTAGTGACGACCACTACCCACAAAACATTGGCAGGTCCTCGTGGTGGCCTTATTCTTTCGAATGCAGGTGAAGACTTATATAAGAAGCTTAACTCAGCCGTATTCCCTGGTGGTCAAGGTGGTCCTTTAATGCACGTTATCGCAGGTAAAGCGGTCGCGTTTAAAGAAGCTCTAGAACCAGGGTTCAAAGAGTATCAAAAACGCGTAGTCGCCAATGCGAAAGCGATGGTGGCCGAGTTTTTGGCTCGTGGTTACAACATTGTTTCAGGTTCCACAGAAAATCATCTGTTCCTTGTCGATTTGATCGATAAAAATATTACAGGTAAAGATGCTGATGCGGCATTGGGTGCGGCTAACATTACAGTGAACAAAAACTCTGTACCGAACGATCCGCGTAGCCCATTTGTCACCTCTGGCATCCGCGTGGGTTCTCCATCAATTACTCGCCGTGGTTTTACTGAAGCTGATGCGAAAGCACTAGCTGGATGGATGTGTGATATTTTGGACAACATGGGTGATGAATCTGTTATTCAAGCAACGAAGGCAAAAGTGTTAGAAATTTGTAAGCGTTTGCCTGTATACGCGTAGTTTTACGCACAATAAAATAAAGCTCCTAATATTCAGGAGCTTTTTTATTTGATCATTATTTATTTTATTGAGCACCAATAAGAAGAGTGGTCTCTTGCTGTTGAATGTGCTCTGCAGAATTATTTTGCAATGCTGAGCAATGTGCCTGACTTACATTGAAAAGAGTAATATTTAGTGCTCTCGTTAAATTTGCCTAAACCTTCACCATCACAATACTCAATATTAATATTGCGCATAGTATCAAGTGTCTTTTCGCTATTTAAGGCAAACTTAGAGCCGTCAGCGCAGACAATACGAACGCGGCCATCATCACTCACAGAGTAAATGTTGACTTCAGTATTACAAAGCTCAAAGGAGGCTTCACGATAGTTATCTTGCTGAGTATTAGACGCACAACCGGCCATTAAAGTGGCTGTAACAAGTGCTAATGTACTGATCGTTTTCATATTAATAAATCCCTAGCTTTGTTATCTATTTTCTATGCCGTTAGCCTATAGAACATAGAATCAATATTCAAGCTTCAATCATTAACTGAGCAGAGTCCCAAAAACCGATGAGTGAACATCGGCTTGATTGAACTTGTGCTGTGTGGTTATTTCACTTCTAGCCCTTTGGCTTGCATATCCGCATGATAGGAGGAACGTACGAACGGGCCACAGGCGGCGTGAGTAAATCCAAGCTCTAGTGCGATCTCTTTAAGTTCGTCAAATTCAGACGGTGGAACGTAGCGTTCAACTGGCAGGTGATGGCGACTCGGTGCTAAATATTGACCAAGAGTAAGCATTGTGACGTCGTGAGCTCGAAGATCTTTCAATACTTCCACTATCTCTTCTTTTGTTTCACCAAGCCCCATCATGATGCCTGATTTGGTAGGGATACTTGGATGTTGTTGCTTGAATTTCTTCAACAGTTCCAGTGACCATTTATAGTTTGCCCCAGGACGCGCCTTACGATATAGACGTGGTGCGGTTTCTAAGTTGTGGTTAAACACATCCGGTGGGTTATCTTTGAGTAGTTCAAGGGCGATATCCATTCGGCCACGAAAATCCGGTACTAACGTTTCGATACGGATCTCTGGGTTTAATGCTCGAATTTCACGGTTACAGTCGGCAAAATGTTGGGCACCACCATCACGTAGGTCATCACGGTCAACTGAGGTGATAACCACGTATTTCAACTTCATATCCTTAATGGTTTGCGCCAGTTTTTGTGGTTCGTTTGTCTCTGGGGCATTTGGCCGTCCATGAGCAACGTCACAAAATGGGCACCGTCTTGTGCAGATGGCGCCTAAAATCATAAAGGTGGCGGTTCCGTGGTTAAAGCATTCTGCTAGGTTAGGGCAAGACGCTTCTTCACACACCGAATGGAGATTATTTTTACGCATTGCCGATTTGATCTCTTGGATGCGTTGGCTATCACTCGGCAGCTTAATTTTCATCCACTCGGGCTTACGCAAAACTTCTTTTTGTTCGGCGGCTGGCATATTTTTTACAGGAATTAATGCCATTTTATCAGCGTCGCGGTATTTAACGCCTTTTTCCATTTGGATCGGTTTGCTCATGCTTTTTACCTTTGAAGAGGTGCTTCTGTGCTGAATTCTACTTGCTCGTAAGCCAATATGTTAACGAGTTCTATTATAAGTTGTTTTTCTACGGTTTGTAGTTCTGTCGGGCCGCCCAGTTCACTGACTTGGGCCATTTCTAAACCCTGATAACCACAAGGGTTAATGCGTAGGAAAGGGGAGAGATCCATGTTGACGTTTAGCGCTAAACCATGAAACGAACAACCTTTACGGATCCGTAACCCAAGAGAGCAGATTTTTTTCCCTTTAACATAGACACCAGGGGCATCCGGTCTTGCGGCTGAGTCAATACGGTATGCTTGCAAGGTATTGATCACGATCTGTTCAATTTTGGTCACTAACTCTCTTACACCTAATTTTTTGCGGCGCAAATCGATCAAGAAATAAGCCACCAGTTGGCCTGGACCATGGTAGGTAACTTGGCCGCCTCGGTCACTTTGTACCACTGGAATATCGCCAGTATTGAGAAGATGCTCAGCTTTACCTGCTTGGCCTTGGGTAAAAACTGGTTGATGTTCGACAAGCCAAATCTGATCCGGTGTGCTTTCGGTTCTTGTATCGGTAAATTCATGCATAGCTTCCCATACAGGAAGGTATTCTTGGCGCCCCAGACGTTTTACAACAAGCGAATTTAACATCAGCGTGACTTATCTACCGTATAAATAAAGTTTTTGGATTATAAACTTCTTCCAGCGAATGGACTACTAATGAGGACGATAAATTTGTCCTTAGTGTGATGGGGTATATGCTAGCTATATGATTTATATTAAAAAAGCAGCCTAAGCTGCTTTCAAAAAAAATTGAATAAATCAAAAAATGAGAGGCTAGGTATCTCAATCACGGTTTTTGGACTACAGAACCATACGTACGATATCGATCTCGCCTAGCTCTTTGTACAGTATTTCAACTTGTTCGATAGAGGTGGCGGTAATGTTAATCGATAAGGAGTGGTAAGTCCCTTTTGCACTGGGTTTAACTCGTGGGCTGTAATCACCTGGAGCGTGACGTTGGATAACTTCAAGAACCTTCTCTGGAAGTTCGGGCTTTGCGTGGCCCATCACCTTGTAGGTAAATGAACAAGGAAACTCGAGTAAGTCTTTGAGTTTTGCATCAGAGTTGATAGTCAGCATAATGGAAACTCCCGTTGATAATTCGATTAGCGGTGGCGAATACTACAGCGAATGTTGATGGAACTCAATAATCACAAAGCCGCGGTAAGGCGGCTTTGTTTTATCTTCTACAAGGGATATCAGAATAACCCTTTGAAAAGCAATATAATGTAGTCCCAAAGACGGCTAAATATGCTGCCTTCATCAACATTTTCTAATGCCAAAAGAGGGTATTCAGCCACATCTTTGCCATCAAGCTGGTAGTAAAGCTTACCGACCACATCGCCTTGGCTTATTGGCGCTCTGAGCTCTTTTTCAAGAACAAAGCTTGCGCTGAGATCCTTCGCTTGACCGCGAGGGAGTGTAACGTAAGTATCTTCATTGACACCAAGCGCCACTTTATCCTTGTCACCCATCCAGATTTTTTCTTCGACGAATGTTTCACCTGCTTTGTGTGGCGCAACGGTTTCGAAGAATCTAAAGCCATAGCTCAGAAGTTTTTTGCTTTCTGATTTACGAGCATTTTCATCTTTGGTCCCCATAACCACAGCAACGAGGCGCATTTTCCCTTCCGTTGCAGAGCTAACTAAACTGTACCCAGCATTACTCGTATGACCGGTTTTAATACCATCTACGTTCATACTTTTATCCCACAGCAAACCATTTCGGTTGTACTGGGTAATCCCGTTATAGGTATATTTCTGCTCTGAATAAATACGGTACTCGTTTGGTACATCACGAATCAACGCTTGACCTAGTAGCGCCATGTCATATGGAGTTGAATAGAGATTTGGGTTATCTAGACCGTGTACGTTAGCAAAGTGCGTATTGCTCATTTTTAGTGAACTTGCCCACGCATTCATTAGGTCAACAAAAGCGTCTTCTGAGCCAGCAATGTGTTCAGCCATCGCCACGCAAGCGTCATTACCAGACTGAATGATGATACCTTTGTTCAGTTCTTCTACGGTAACTGTAGTGCCGACTTCAATAAACATTTTAGACGAGTCAGGGAAGTTTTTAGCCCACGCATTTTTACTGACCACCACTTTATCTTGTGGAGAGATATTGCCACGTTTAAGTTCTTGGCCAATCACGTAGCTGGTCATCATTTTCGTCAAACTTGCAGGTGAAAGTTTGGTGTTCATCTCTTTTTCTGCCAGCACTTTACCTGAATGGTAGTCCATCAACACATAGCCTTTAGCGGCAATTTGAGGAGCATCAGGTATCACGATAGGCGCAGAAAATACTGAGCTAGTAAAGGTTGCAGAAAGCGCAATAGAAGACGCTAGAATCGGTTTTAAGAATGTGTGTTTTTTCATGAGGAATGCAAATTATCTTATTAACTGTCCATATCTTAACAGAAACGACCTATCAAACCAGAGCTTGAATCAAGATCACTGGATTTGATAAGTCACTGAGTGACGGGTTGCGCTTTGATGAAGGCGGTCTCGTAACCGAGTAATTTAACTTTTTCTAGCGTTTGTTGAGTCAGGGCATCGTCATTAAATGGCCCTAAAAATACGCGATGACTGCCATTCACACTGTCTACAAAGCTTTCAACCGTCAATGTTTGACTCAATTGTTCGGATAAAGTTCGTATTCTTTGCTCTGATTTTGCAGAGGCAACTTGGATGAGATATTGAACCTTCTTTTTCTGTGGTGACGTCGTGATGGGTTTATCGATGGTGATGACTTCGATAGCCACATTCGCAGTCCCGGTTTGAACTACACCTAATTTGTAAGCGGCAGCGTAACTTAAATCAATAATTCGTCCCTCATGAAAGGGACCGCGATCGTTTACCCGAACGATCGCGGTTTTTTTGTTATCTAAATTCGTTACTTTAACGTAGCTGGGTAACGGCAACGTTTTATGGGCGGCCGTCATCGAATACATGTCGTAGATTTCACCGTTGGATGTCAGATGTCCATGAAACTTTTTTCCATACCACGAGGCTTGGCCTTTCTCTGTAAATCCTTTGGCCTCTTTGACAATGGTGTAGTTTATGCCTCTCAAAGTGTAATTCTTGTTGCCGCCCAAACTATAGGGTTCGTATTGCGGATGTGCATCTTCAATATGCTCAACCGAGAGTGGCGTGTTAGGGGCCACGTCGTCTGTTATTGAATAGCGGCTTGAAGAGCTACAACCGATGAGAAATAGACTCGTTAATATAAAGATAAATAGGGAGTTTCTCATGCTTAGGTTGCCTTAGAAAATGCTTTTCGGTGAGTGTGGATAGACATCAGTATGCCAAAGCCAGCCATGAGAGTGACCATGGATGTGCCACCATAGCTGATGAGAGCCAAGGGAACACCAACCACGGGTAAAATACCACTGACCATACCTATATTTACAAAAACGTAAACAAAGAAGCTGAGTACAATACTTCCAGCCATCATTCGGCCGAAAGCCGTTTGTGCGTTGCTCGCGAGGTATAGACCACGTCCGATGATAAAAAGATAAATAGCGAGTAAACACAAGATGCCAATCATGCCCCACTCTTCAGCAATGACGGCAAAAATGAAGTCGGTGTGCCGCTCAGGTAAGAATTCAAGTTGCGACTGTGTGCCGTGTAGCCATCCTTTTCCTGACACCCCTCCAGACCCAATGGCTATTTTACTCTGAATGATATGATAACCTGCACCGAGTGGATCGGATTCCGGATTGAAAAGTGTTCTGACTCGGGTTTTTTGATATTCACGCATCAGAAAGAACCAAAGCACAGGTATGAAGCCACCCAAAGCCACGGCGGCAGAAAAAATGATTCGCCAGCTTATTCCAGATAAGAAAATGACAAAAATGCCGGAGGCTGCAATCAATATTGAAGTGCCAAGATCGGGCTGCTTCGCGATTAGCACGGTAGGGATAAACACCATTAACAGCGAAACGACTAGGGTTTTAAAGGTGGGTGGAAGAGAACGTTTCCCTATGTAGCGAGCGACCATGAGAGGCACTGCGAGTTTAAGCAATTCTGAGGGCTGAAAACGAACAAAGCCTAAATTTAACCAGCGCTGAGCTCCCTTGGACGATTCGCCAAAAAACAGCACGCCGAGCAACAGCAGTACGCCGCAGAAAAACATAAAGGGTGCAAGAGACTCATAAGTTCTTGGGGAAATTTGAGCAAGAAAGATCATCACACCGAGAGCCAGTACCATGCGCATGGCTTGGCGATCCATCATAGTTAAGCTCTGACCGCTGGCGCTGTACATCACGACCAGCCCAAACCCCATCAATAACAAAATACCCAGCAGTAATGGCAAGTCGATGTGCAAACGCTCAAAAAGCGCTCGATTTTGTCCTGTTGAAGGATCCAGTTCCATTATTTTTCAGCCTCTTTACCTAGAATGGCGCGATCAAATATTTTCCTAACAACGGGTCCACCATTGCCAGAACCTCCCCCTGCGTTTTCGAGTACCAGAGTGACAATAAGCTGCGGGTCATCTACAGGCGCAAAGCCTGTGAATAGGGCATGGTCACGAAGGTGTTCGGCTAATTCATCGGCCTTATACACTTGGTTTTCTGCCAAGCCAAACACTTGCGCAGTTCCAGATTTTCCAGCGCTGACATATTTCATATTGGTAAATGAGCGCCGTGCGGTTCCTTTTTTGCCGTGGTTTACAAGACGCATGCCATTGATTGCGATGTCCCAATAGCGTTTCGGCACCCCTTCGATCGGTGGCGAAGTTTCTAATTCTGAAAGCTCTTGCCTGCTAAACTCTTCACCATTTTTGAGCGTCGAACGCAATAAATGCGGCGCAATCACTTTGCCGTGATTAACCAGCACGGAAGTCGCTTTGGCAATTTGCATCGGTGTTGATGTCCAATACCCTTGGCCAATGCCGACCGGAATCGTATCACCTTGATACCAAGGAGTTCGGTGACGTGCCATTTTCCACTCACGCGTTGGCATGTTCGCTTTGCCTTCTTCATAAATGTCTAAACCTGTATAGTCACCAAAGCCAAATTTCATCATCCAACTAGAGAGACGATCAATACCCAAGTCGTAGGCGATTTGGTAAAAGAAGGTATCGACAGACTCTTCGAGCGCCTTATTAATGTCCACTCGACCATGCCCCCAGCGCAACCAGTCTCGGAAGGGCCGCGTTTTGGAGTTTGGTATCACCCAATAACCAGGATCATTACGTGTTGTTGTTGGGGTTATAACCCCTTCTTGAAGTGCAGCGACGGCAATAAAAGGTTTAATCGTTGAGCCGGGAGGGTAAATACCAAGTGTCGCTCGATTGACTAACGGGCGGTCTGGGTCATTGAGAAGTTCGTTGTAGGCGGCGCTAGAAATACCATGTACGAATGGGTTTGGATCGTAGCTTGGACTTGATGCCATGGTAAGGACACCGTTATCTTTTGGATCGAGCACTACAATTGAACCTCGGCGGCCATCCAACAACTTGTGCACATAAAGCTGCAGATCAATGTCCAAGCTTAATACAATGTCTTTCCCTGCCACGGGAGGGACGTATTTTAAGGTGCGAATGATGCGTCCTCGGCTATTGACCTCAACTTCTTGGTAGCCAGCCGTGCCGTGCAGCACATCCTCATAAAAGCGTTCAATCCCCAGTTTGCCAATATCACGAGTGGCTTGGTAATTGGCTGAGCGCTCTTCGCGTTCTAGACGTTCCATATCTCGGTCATTGATTCTAGATACATAACCGATGACATGAGTGAGAACTTCACCATAGGGGTAGTAGCGCTTTAAGCTTGCGCTTACTGATACACCGGGAAACTTGTGCTGATTGACCGAAAAAATGGCCACTTCTTCTGGTGTTAACTGTGTCAAAAGCGGCACTGAATTAAACCGGCGTGTCTGACGACGCTCTTTTTCAAAGGTGGCAATTTTTTCTGGTGAGATGGTCAGGTATTGCTGTAAGCGCGTGATCGTATCATCCATATCGCGCACTTGCTCAGGTGTGATCTCTAAGTTGAATACTGGGCGGTTTTCCGCTAGTAGCACACCATTGCGGTCATAAATTAACCCTCGATTAGGCGCAATCGGGACGATTTTGATTCGGTTATCATTGGATCGCGTTTTGTAATCTTGATATTGGTTAATTTGAATATGGTACAAATTGGTAAGCAGAACGCCCACCAGCATGATGATCGCAATAAAAGAGACAATTGCTCGGTTGCGAAACAGCCGAGCTTCTGATTGGTAGTCACGAATTTGGCTACGCTTACGTAACATGAATAGTTATTCTCGGTGATAAGGGTGATTAGCCGTAATACTCCAAGCGCGGTACAAACTCTCTGCCATGACCACTCGAACCAAAGGGTGAGGAAGTGTCAACGGCGAAAGCGACCAGCTCTGCTCTGCGGCGGCTTTGCATGCAGGAGAAAGCCCTTCAGGGCCACCAATTAAAATCGATACATCACGGGCATCGAGCTTCCAACTTTCAAGTTGTTCCGCCAGTTGTTCGGTATCCCAACGTTTACCTGGAATATCGAGAGTAACAATTCGATTGCTTTTTGGCACGGCCGCGAGCATAGCTTCGCCTTCTTTTTGCAAAATTCTTGCAATATCCGCATTTTTGCCACGTTTGCCCGCTTGTATCTCCACTAATTCAAGCGGCATATCGTGTGGAAAACGTCGGCGGTACTCTTGAAAGCCTTCTTCTACCCATTTCGGCATTTTGGTACCAACGGCAATCAACTGAATTTTCAAAACTTAACTCCAAAGTTTTTCAAGCTGGTACAGATCACGGTGCTCTTCTTGCATAACATGCAACATGCTGCTGCCCATGTCTAGCACGACCCATTCACCTTCACTTTCGCCATCCATACCCAGTGGTTCGATGCCCACTTTTTTGACTTCAGTTGCGACATGTTCGGCAATCGAGGCTACATGTCGTTTTGATGTGCCTGTGCAAATGATCATGTAATCGGTGATGCTAGATTTTCCCTTAACATCTAAGGTTTTGATATCAATGGCTTTCATATCGTCGGCTTTATCGGCAAGAAAGTCTTTCAATTCGTGGTGTTGCAAGCGTCATCTCCTTTAAAAATTGGTCTGGTTACTGACAAAATGGCGCGGAGTATAACACGCCTTCAAGCCAACTTTGATACAACGGACTGTGGCAAGCAAAATTCAACACTGATTTGCTGCAATATTGGCCAAGTTGAGGTTTCATACTGAGTTTTAGTTACTCTTTCGGCTTGGGTGAGTAATGCAATCAACTGTTTGAGTTTATCTCTCGATAGTCTTTTTAAGCTTGCCGCGTACCAAGGTCGCTTGGATTGCCAAATTCGGTACTTATCAAAGATTGAGCCAATCGACATCTGGGTTAAATCTTGATGCATTTGCAGCAGCAGTAGCAGCTCTTTTTGTAGGCTACGTATCAGAATCACAGGCTCAGTGCCTTCGGTAATGAGCTGGCGTAAAATACGTTGTGACCGATTCGCTTGCCCTTCGAGCAGCGCATCGACCCAGTGAAAGACGGTGAAGTGGTTATGTCGGCTTAATGACTCTTCTAAGCGGATCAGCGTCAGTAAGCCATCTGGATAGAGTAGCGCGAGTTTTTCTAAGCTTTGAGATAGTGCGAACAGATTGCCTTCATGCCATTGCGCCAGCATCTGCACTGCTTCTTGATCAGGTTTTAGCCCCAATGTGCGGCAGCGCATCATGACAAATTGTGGCAGTTTGCTGATGTCCGGGGTTAAGCAACTCACCCAACATCCTAGGCTTGAGAGTGTCTTAAACCATTTAGTGCTTTCTTGTGCTTTGGTCAATTTCTCACCGATGATCACAAGTAGTACGTCAGGATGAAGCGATTGACCTAGGGCGACGAGCTCTTTCGCTGTTGCCGCATTTGCACCCGTTTCAGGTAATTCAATTTCAATGATTTTTTTGCTGGAAAATAAACTTAAAGCTTGGCAGCAGTCATAGACTTGATCCCAGTTTAAATGGGCATCGGCACTGAAACGATGGCGTTCTTCAAATCCTTGTTCTAATGCTTTTTTCTCTATCGCCACGCGTGATTCTTGCAGCAATAGCGGTTCGTTGCCAAACAGTAAGTAAAGCCCCATCAAGGGCTTGTTTAAGTGATCGGCCAGCTTGTCAGCAAATATTCTCATTACTCGCCTTTAGTTTGTCGCAGGAGCCGTGAATTGTGACGGTTCACTTTCCACGGTGTTTATCTCATAGGCCTGCTGGTCTGTTCGCTGCTGTTCATTTTCTTGTTGTTCAAGTTGATGTTCATTCGCTGCAATATCGGCTTTTAGACGTGCCATTTGGCGTAAAATTTGAGTTGCGGCTAGTTTGCGCATCTCATCTTCAATCATGTCTCGCTCTACCGATTTAGCGAGAGCAGTTAATGGGTTATCAAGATAGCTACGAGTCACACTGGTTGAAAACGTTTTTATCCCCACTTCAGGTAGGGTGACGCTATAGGAGGCGTTGAACGTCAATTCCAATTCAGCAGCACGAGTATTTTGATAAAGAGAAAGCGTCCGTTCACCAACACTCTCGTTTATTAGATAGATGTTTGGCACCGTCTCTGAGGGGGAAACAATCTCAATGTCACTCATTCGTAATTGATTTTTTACCATACGAGTGAAGGTACTGTATTGGTCGTAGCTGGTGACAGAGACTCGATTGAGTTCTTCAGGAACGGAGTAATCGCCACGAAGATGAAAGCCGCAAGCTGAGAGTAGGCTGCTCATAATAACAATTAACGATAATTTCAGAGAGTAAGACGAAATTTGGCGCATTGGGGTTAAGTTCTCATATATTTAGGTGACTTATCTTAGCGCTCTATAGCTCTGTGGGTAAGAACGCTAAGATAAATCAACAGGGCAGCGAGCTACCCTGTTGATAAACCAGTTATTACGACATTAGGCTGCGATATTAGTTCGCAACGATGTTCAGTAACTTACCTGGTACATAGATAACTTTACGAACGGTTAAGCCATCCGTAAATTTCATGACGTTCTCGTCTGCTAAACCGAGTGCTTCAACCTGATCTTTACTTGCATCAGCGGCTACGGTCAGCTTACCACGAAGTTTTCCGTTAACTTGTAGGACGATCAGTTTTTCATCTTCCACTAGGGCGGATTCGTCGTAGGTCGGCCACACGGTATTATCTACATCACTCTCACCCAGTGCATTCCACAGTTCAAAGCTGATATGAGGAGTGATTGGGTAAAGCATGCTGACAACCGCTTTTAAAGCCTCGTCGAGAATGGCCCGATCTTGCACGGATTCTTGTGACGCTTTAGTGAGTTTATTCATCAACTCCATAATCGCAGCAATGGCGGTATTGAACGTCTGGCGGCGTGCAATATCGTCAGTCACTTTGGCGATGGTTTTATGCACATCACGACGCAGCGCTTTTTGTTCACCAGTAAGAGAGGCGCTATCTACCGCTTCAGCCACACCTTTAGCGCTATGTTCTGCAACCAGTTTCCAGACGCGTTTTAGGAAGCGGTTAGCACCTTCTACACCAGACTCTTGCCATTCAAGCGTCATGTCAGCCGGAGAGGCAAACATCATGAATAGACGAACCGTATCGGCGCCATACTTATCAACCATCTCTTGCGGGTCGATACCGTTGTTTTTCGACTTAGACATTTTGATCATGCCTGAGTGCTCAACGTTGCGGCCTTGGTTGTCTACGGCTTGAGTGATGCGGCCTTTACCGTCGCGTTCCACTTTTACGTCAGTTGGCGCTACCCACTCTTTGGTGCCTTTCTCGTTCGTGTGGTAGAACGCATCAGCCAATACCATGCCTTGGCAAAGCAGTTGCTTGAAAGGTTCATCTGAAGTGACATAGCCTGCATCACGCAATAGCTTATGGAAGAAGCGTGAGTAGAGCAGGTGCATACAAGCATGCTCAATACCACCGATGTATTGGTCTACTGGTAACCAGTAGTTTGCCTTCGCTGGGTCTAAAATATCGTCCGCTTGTGGTGAACAGTAACGAGCGTAATACCAAGACGACTCCATAAACGTATCGAAGGTATCGGTTTCACGTAGTGCAGGCTCGCCATTAAAGGTGGTTTTGGCCCACTCTTTGTCGGCTTTGATTGGGCTAGTTACACCATCCATCACAACATCTTCTGGTAGAATGACGGGCAGTTGATCAATTGGCACTGGGTGAACTTGGCCATCTTCAGTGGTCACCATAGGAATCGGCGCGCCCCAGTAACGTTGGCGAGAAACCCCCCAGTCACGTAGACGGAAATTAACGGTTTTCTTGCCTTTACCTTCAGCCTCCAGCTTGGCTGCAATAGCATCAAATGCTGCTTGGAAGGCTAAACCATCAAATTCGCCAGAACCAAACAGGACTCCTTTTTCAGTGTACGCAGCGCTAGACACATCGACTTCAGAGCCATCTTCTGGTTTGATGACTGGAATGATGTCTAGGCCATATTTGGTGGCGAACTCAAAATCACGTTGGTCATGAGCAGGTACGGCCATCACCGCGCCTGTACCGTAATCCATCAGCACAAAGTTGGCGATATAAATAGGCACTTCACGACCATTTAAAGGATGAATGGCCGTTAGGCCCGTATCCATGCCTTTCTTTTCCATGGTCGCCAGTTCAGCTTCTGCAACTTTGGTGTTCTTACATTCGTCAATAAAAGAAGCTAAAGCAGGGTTATTTTGCGCTGCAATGGTCGCTAATGGATGACCAGCAGCAATGCCCACATAAGTGACACCCATCAAGGTATCAGGGCGAGTGGTATAGACGTCGAGATCTGAATGGCCGTTGACACCAAACTTGAGCTCTACGCCTTCTGAGCGACCAATCCAGTTACGCTGCATGGTTTTGACCATTTCAGGCCAACCTTCTAAGTTCTCTAAATCGTCCAACAGTTCTTGTGCGTACGCGGTGATCTTAATAAACCATTGTGGGATCTCTTTTTGTTCTACTGGTGTATCACAACGCCAGCAGCAGCCATCTTCAACTTGCTCGTTAGCGAGAACGGTTTGGTCGTTTGGACACCAGTTAACGGAAGAGGTTTTCTTGTAGACTAAGCCTTTTTGATACAGCTTAGTGAAGAACTCTTGTTCCCAGCGGTAATATTCTGGCGTGCAAGTGGCGAATTCACGGCTCCAATCGTAGCCAAAACCCAGCAGTTTTAACTGGTTTTTCATGTACTGAATGTTTTCGTAGGTCCAAGGCGCTGGTGCCGTTTTGTTTTTTACAGCCGCATTTTCAGCGGGTAGGCCAAATGCGTCCCAACCAATGGGTTGCATGACGTTCTTGCCTTGCAGACGTTGAAAACGAGAGACTACATCACCGATAGTATAGTTACGCACGTGACCCATGTGCAGTCGGCCACTTGGGTATGGGAACATAGAAAGACAGTAGAATTTTTCTTTATTTGGGTCTTCACTTACAACAAAGGTCTTGTTGTCATCCCAGTGCTGTTGAACTTTTTGTTCAATATCTTGCGGGTTATATTGCTCTTGCATCGATGATATCCGGTTATCTTGGAATTTGTGAGTTCGGTTAGAACAGAGTCTAATAGATCGACATAGAATACCTAAAGCAGGGTTACACAACAATAGCCAATCTGGTTTGATGGAGGTGGGTGATGCCAAAACGTAAAACAAGTTACGAAGAGATTGTGGATGACGTGATTGAAACGCTCAAACATAGTCCTGATGAAATGTCCCAAGTTTTGCAAACATCAGGTAAGGTTGTTGATGCTGCCAATAATCTCACCAAAGATGAATTAGCGCTTATTTCTGCCTATGTAAAAGCGGATCTCAAAGAATTCGCGGATAGTTTTGAAGAGAGCAGAAGCAGCCCATTTTCATTGATGATTACCAATTCAATTTGGCAGGGGCTTTTTGAAATCACCGATAAAACAAAAGTGGAATGGGTGGAATTGTTTCAAGATTTAGAACGACAAGGTTTGTACCAGGCGGGGGAGATGATAGGCCTTGGAATGTTAGTGTGTGACCATTGTGGGCATAAAACCCAGTATAATCATCCAACTGAAATTATGCCTTGTATTCAATGTGGGCAAACGGCTTTTACTCGTCAGCCATTAAAACCTTAAGTGTTGCTGATAGAAAACCTCAAAAAGGCGCTGAAATGCGCCTTTTTGAGGTTAAGAGTGAGGTGAGTGACGTCTTGTCCATCCGACGATAAAACTGAGTAACACCCAGACGTAGAGCGGCCAAGTGCCGACAGCGTGATACGGCGTCTCTCCTTTGGTCGACGTGATGGTTGCTTTCAATACGGCCGTTTCAAATTGTGGGATCTGCTGCGTTATTTTACCTTTGTGATCCGTCACGGCGGTGACACCATTGTTGGTTGAACGAATGAGCGGTTTACCCAGCTCTAAAGCTCTCATCCGAGCAATCTCCATATGTTGCAATGGGCCATTTGAATGCCCAAACCACGCATCGTTAGAGAGGGTTAAGATAAAATCTGTTTCATCGGTGACATTCGCTCTGACTTGTTCATTGAAGATGATTTCATAGCACAGTGCCGCGGTTAGGTGTCTACCCTTGGCAATCAGATTCGGTTGAATATAGTCACCACGGCTAAATGAAGACATCGGCAAGTTGAAAAAGGGTGCGATGGGCCTGAGCCAATCTTCAAATGGCACAAACTCACCAAATGGCAATAAATGATGCTTATGGTAGCGAGCGTCAGAGTCATAACGGTAGTCGCCATAAGGGTTGGTGCCAAGTACCAGAATGCTGTTGTAAAAAGATCGCTCTGGGCTTTGGTTGAGCACGCCTGTGACAATCGCACTGTCGTTCATTTTTGCCGCAGAATCTAAGTTACTCAAATAGGAAGGGATCTCGAATTCAAATGCGGGAATCGCTGCCTCTGGCCATACGATAATATCTGCGTCCCAGTTTTCTCGACTGAGATCGGTGTAGGCCATGATGGTTGGCCAGCGCTGATTGGGAAGCCATTTTTCCGCTTGCTTAATATTACCTTGAATCAGTGCAACGCGAGTTTGTGTGCTGGGATCGGGAGTGACCCAATCGAAATTGCGTAGTCCAAACCCCGTCGCCAATATGGTCAGAGGAATGAGCACGAGTATCCAAGAGCGCTTAAGCCACGTCATGGCTAGAGCGCTAGAACAGAGGAGCGTGAAAAAGGTGACCAGCTCAACGCCTCCCAGTGGTGCGAAACTGGCGAGCGGGCTATCAATTTGGCTATAACCAAGCCATAACCAAGGAAAGCCGGTCATTACCCAGCCTCGAAGCCAATCGGTAATTAGCCAAAGCGCAGGGGTGGCTAATAAAAAATGGCTGATGGTGTTATGATGGAAAAAACGGTTGAGTAAGCCAGCGAAAAGCCCAGAATAAAGGGCTAAATAACCGACCAGTAATGACATCAGGAACAGGCTGGCAATTTTGGGCATACCACCAAAGGTATCAATACTGACGTGCACCCAACTGATGCCAAAAGCAAAAAAACCTAAGCCCCAGCAGTAACCGATCCACGCTGCTTTTTTAGTTGGTTGCTGATTAATGAGCAACAATAGCAACATCGGGGTGAGTATGGCCAGCGGCCAAAACTGATAAGGAGCAAAAGCGAGTGGGGTTAATGCGCCAACAAAAGCGGCCGCAAGCGGCCGCATTAGGCGATGAAAAAGTGCTTTAATCATCTATCTCATTCTGCTGATGTGAATGGGGTTATGTCACTCTTCTGCTATCACTGGAAGTGATTCAAGATCAGGAATAGTGACTTGCAGTTGAACCACTCGGCGGTTATCTGCTGCGGTGACTTTAAAGCTGTATTTGTCGATCTCTACAACTTCGCCACGGCTTGGCAGGTGGCCAAAGGCCGTCATCACCAATCCCCCTACAGTATCCACTTCTTCATCGCTGAACTTAGTACCAAAGGTTTCGTTAAACTCTTCGATGGTGGTCAGCGCTTTAACTGCAAAAGTATGTTTGCTGAGCTTACGGATATCCAATTGTTCTTCATCATCGAACTCGTCTTCAATATCGCCAACGATCTCTTCCAAAATATCTTCAATGGTCACTAAGCCAGACACGCCACCGAATTCATCCACGACGATCGCCATGTGGTAACGCTCCTCTCGGAACTCCTTCAATAAGCGATCAACCCGTTTACTTTCTGGTACCACGACTGCCGGGCGGATCACTTCTAAAATGTTAAAAGGTGCACTGTCTGAACCTAAATATTTGAGTAAGTCCTTCGCTAGTAGAATGCCTTCAACATGGTCTTTATCCTCACTGATCACTGGATAACGTGAGTGCTGAGCATCGGTGATCAGCGCAATTAAGGTATCCAAGTCATCGTTTTTATCGATAGTGACCATTTGTGAGCGTGGGATCATAATATCACGCACGCGCATCTCAGAAATCTCCATCACACCTTCAAGCATATCTCTTGTGTCATGGTCGATAAGGTCATTGATTTCAGAGTCGCGGATCACATCTACAAGCTCTTGGCGATCTCTCGGATCACCTTGAAATAATTGGCCTAGGCGTTCAAAGAAGGACTTTCTACTCGGACCTTCAGAATTCTGGGGGTTATCTTCGTTCATTGTTTCTCTAATTTTCCTCGCTATCAGATGTGTGATAGCACACGTATCGTACCGACTTTAGCGGTACTAGCTTCATTGTCTGGAGCTATTCCTTCTCAGCAATATACGGGTCTTCAAAGCCCATTTTTTGCAGAATTTCAGTTTCAAGAGATTCCATCTCTTCGGCTTCATCATCATCGATATGATCATAACCTAGCAGATGTAGACTGCCGTGTACAACCATATGAGCCCAGTGTGCCATCAACGGTTTTTGTTGCTCATCGGCTTCTTGTTCCACCACTTGGCGGCAAATGACAAGGTCACCGAGCAGATCCAACTCTATGCCCGGAGGCATCTCAAAAGGGAAGGATAGCACGTTGGTCGGCTTATCTTTTCCTCGGTAATCGCGATTGAGCTGTTGACTCTCTTCGGAATCAACAATTCGCACAGTGACTTCCGCTTGTTCCTGAAATGGGGTCACCGCGTGAGTTAACCAATGGCTGATATCATCAAAAGTAGGTAACCCTTGCTCATTTTTGACCGCTAATTGTAAATCTAGTTCGATACTCATTATTCACCAACGTTTTTTGTTGCGGTTACTGTATTCACTTCAGTAGAAACATCCACAGACTTTACTTCTCGCTCTTCACGACGACGTTGCTCTTGAGCTTTACGCTCTTTTTGGTCCTGAGCTTCCCATTTTTCGTAAGCGTTGACGATACTAGCAACCACTGGATGACGTACGACATCATCAGACAAAAAGAAGTTGAAGCTGATTTCGTCAACTTCATTGAGCACTTCAATGGCATGGCGAAGACCTGAACGAGCGCCACGCGGCAAATCGATTTGTGTCACATCACCCGTAATAACGGCTCTTGAATTAAACCCAATCCGTGTCAGGAACATTTTCATTTGTTCAACGGTAGTGTTTTGACTTTCATCTAAAATAATAAAAGCATCGTTGAGCGTACGTCCGCGCATGTAAGCGAGTGGCGCAACTTCAATCACATTGCGTTCAATGAGCTTTTCTACTCGCTCAAAGCCAAGCATTTCAAACAACGCGTCATAAAGCGGTCGTAGGTACGGGTCGACTTTTTGGCTTAAATCACCGGGTAGGAAGCCCAATTTTTCACCTGCTTCAACCGCCGGGCGTGTTAACAAAATTCGACGAACTTCTTGGCGCTCTAGCGCATCAACTGCAGCGGCAACGGCTAAGTAGGTTTTACCTGTCCCTGCAGGGCCAATACCAAAGCTGATGTCGTGCGTCACCATGTTAACGAGATACTGAGCTTGGTTAGGCGTACGCGGCTTTATCAGCCCTTTCTTGGTCTTAATGAAGACTTCTTTGCCATGTTGAATACTTGATTCAGACGGCTGCTCAAGGATCCCTGAATCTTTGATGGCTAGATGAATTTGCTCTGGTTCGATATCAGGAATTTGACCACGTATGGGTGAGGTATTAACGTACAAAGATTTGATAATATCCAACGCAGCAGCGGCAGTGTGTGGTTTACCGACTATGGTGAAAAACTGGCTGCGGTGATTAATTTCAACACCAAGACGGCGTTCTAATTGTTTGATGTTGTCATCGAATGGACCGCACAGGCTAGCAAGACGGCGGTTGTCTGAAGGTTCTAGATCTATCTCTAGCGTAACAATTTTATTGCTCAATGTTGCCTCTCAGTTTGCCATGGTACAGTGCCCGATTATGATCGAGCACTGTATGACATTATGCTTAAACCTAAGGTGTAAAAGTGGCTACCCCTAGCTCATTTTCTCGACGTGTTTTCGCCATCATTTGCGTTGGTGAAATCACGGTGCGAAGATCCATCTCTTGTTCAGTGCGAACCAGTTCACCACGCAGTGAGTTGGCAAACACATCGACAATTTTCACATCGACAAATTGGCCAATCAGATCGGCGGAGCCTTCAAAGTTAACGACACGGTTATTTTCGGTACGGGCGCGAAGCTCCATTAGATTTTTCTTAGATGGGCCTTCGACTAATACGCGTTGTTCTGTACCTAACATCAAACGTGAGTAACGCATCGCTTGTGCGTTGATTGTTTGCTGCAGTTCATATAAACGCTCTTTTTTGGCGTCTTCTGATAAATCACATGGGTAATCAGCGGCTGGCGTACCCGGGCGAGGGGAGAAGATAAAGCTGAAGCTCATATCAAAATCAACGTCTTTAATCAGCTTCATTGTATCTTGAAAGTCTTTATCTGTTTCACCGGGGAAACCGACAATAAAGTCAGAACTAATTTGGATCTCTGGGCGCGCCTTACGCAGTTTGCGAATAATGGATTTGTACTCAATCGCGGTGTGTGGACGCTTCATCATGGTTAAGATTCGGTCTGAACCACTTTGTACCGGAAGATGCAGGAAACTCACTAGTTCAGGTGTGTCTTCATAAACGGCAATAATATCGTCGGTAAATTCGAGTGGGTGGCTGGTGGTGAATCGAATGCGATCAATACCATCAATGGAGGCGACTAAGCGTAGCAGATTAGCAAATGAACAGATTTCACCATCGTGCATAGGGCCACGGTATGCGTTAACGTTTTGTCCTAAAAGATTGACTTCGCGTACACCTTGCGCCGCGAGTTGCGCGATTTCATACAACACATCATCCATCGGGCGACTGACTTCTTCACCGCGAGTGTAAGGTACTACGCAGTAAGTGCAGTATTTTGAACACCCTTCCATAATAGAGACGAATGCAGTTGCGCCGTCTGCTTTTGGTTCTGGTAAACGGTCGAATTTTTCAATCTCTGGGAACGAAATGTCCATGACTGGCGCATCGTTGGTTTGCGATTGTTTTATCATTTCTGGCAAGCGGTGTAGGGTCTGCGGGCCAAAAATAACATCAACAAAGGGAGCGCGTTCACGAATGTGATCACCTTCTTGGGTTGCAACACAGCCGCCAACGCCAATCACGACGCCTGGTTTTTTATCTTTCAATGTTTTCCAACGCCCCAGTTGGTGAAAGACTTTCTCTTGTGCTTTTTCTCGGATCGAACAGGTGTTAAGTAATAATACATCTGCTTCCTCTGGCTCTTCCGTTAGCTCGTAGCCGTTTGCAGCGTTAAGCAGGTCGGCCATTTTTGATGAATCGTATTCGTTCATCTGGCAGCCCCAGGTTTTAATTAGCAGTTTCTTACTCATCTCACTTTCGCTCGTCTTATTGGTCTAAATTGGTTGAAATAATGCTCAAATTGTAGCCGCCATCTCGGCGGTAAGCCGCGTATTGTACTGCTTTAAAAAGTCACTGACTAGTCATCCAATAAAATCTCTCGCATGTTCCGTCATCTCTAGATTTTCACCATAGAAAGTGCAGGGTTTTTGTGTAAAAAAATTCGCAAAAAAGAGCTGAAAACGTACAATGAAAATCGACTCAAAACTCAGACGATTAAGTGTAAACAATGAACAATTTTGACGTGGTGGTGATTGGTGGTGGCATGGTTGGGGCGGCAGTGGCTATAGGCTTTGCTAAGCAAGGTCGCACGGTTGCTCTGGTCGAAGGTATAGAGCCTGAAGCGTTTACAATAGACCAAGCAATGGATCTGCGCGTTTCAGCCATTTCGCAAACTTCGGTTCAGTTACTTACTGACTTAGACGCATGGGATGAAATTATGCAAATGCGTGTTTGCCCTTATCGCCGCCTAGAAACCTGGGAGCACCCAGAGTGCCGTACTCGTTTTCATAGCGATGCATTGGGCCTCCCTCAGCTGGGTTATATGGTCGAAAATCGTCTTATTCAGATCGGATTGTGGGGACAATTTGTGCACTACCCGAATTTGCAGGTTTTTTGTCCTGATAAGCTCAAGCACATTGTGTTTGGCCAACACAATAGCGTGCTTTTAGAGTCAGGTGCAACTCTTACTGCAACTTGGGTGATTGGTGCGGATGGTGCAAATTCTCTTGTGCGGCAGCTGGCGGGAATTGGTATTACCGCGTGGGATTATCGACACCATTGCATGTTGATCAATGTCGAAACTCATCAGCCTCAGCAAGATATTACTTGGCAGCAATTTTTTCCATCCGGCCCGCGCTCGTTTCTTCCTTTGCCGGGTAATCAAGCTTCTTTGGTATGGTATGACTCACCAAAGCGAATTCGCCAATTGTGTGCGATGAACAAGCAGCAGTTAAGGGAGCAAGTGTTGGCCTCTTTTCCTGAGGAACTAGGCGATATTAACGTGTTGCAGTGTGGTGCATTTCCCCTCACTCGTCGTCATGCTCAGACGTATGCGAAACGGCAATGTGTTTTGGTCGGCGATTCAGCACACACGATTAACCCTCTGGCTGGGCAAGGGGTGAATTTAGGGTTTAAAGATGTAAAAGCGTTGTTAGCTATGACACAAAATCAAGAAGCTTTAACACAAGCGCAATTACGGAATTATGAAACACGCAGAAGGCCGGATAACTTAGTGATGCAATCAGGAATGGATCTGTTTTATAAAACGTTCAGCAACGAGGTTTTGCCAGCAAAGTTGGTGCGCAACGCGGTATTGAAGTTGGCCGAACATTCAGGCCCAGTGAAGGAAAAGCTGTTGCAATACGCGTTAGGTTTGTAGTGCGATTTGAGCTGTTTTTGTAGAAACAAAAAAACGCTGCAAATCAGCAGCGTTTTTTACATAATAAAAATTTTAACGAATTACTTAGTTACACGTAGAACCGGTGTTTCACCAACAACGACGGTGCCAGAAAGCTTGTTCAGCTCTTTGATTTCGTCCATGTTAGAGATAACAACAGGTGTTAGTGTTGATTTTGCTTTCTCTTCAAGAAGCGCTAGGTCGAATTCGATAACAGTATCGCCTGCTTTAACCGCTTGGCCTTCTTGAGCGATACGAGTAAAACCTTCACCTTTTAGCTCAACTGTGTCGATACCAAAGTGAACGAATAACTCAACACCGTCATCAGACTCGATTGAAAACGCATGGTTAGTTTCGAAAATCTTACCGATAGTGCCGTTAACTGGAGCTACCATTTTGTTGCCTGATGGTTTAATCGCAATACCATCACCAACAATTTTCTCAGCGAAAACAACATCTGGCACATCTTCGATATTGACGATTTCACCAGAAAGAGGGGCAATAATTTCAATCGCACCTGCATCTGAGCTGTCGTCAGATACTAGCTTCTTAAGTTTATCAAACAGACCCATTGTGTCATGCTCCTAACGTTTAATTTTATTCTGTCGAATTATAGTATACCAATCGCCAACAATAGACGACCTATTTTTAGTCGTCTATCTCATTGGTATTAGCGAATTATTGCGTTTTCTCTGCGATGAATTTTTCCACACAAGCTTCGATTTCAACTGCGGTTGGGAAAGAGAGTGCTTCTTCTGCCATCGCTTTAACTTCGGCGAAGTTTGAGTTGCGGATCACTTTCTTCACTTTAGGGATAGAGATACCGCTCATAGAGAATTCATCGAGTCCCATACCAAGTAGAAGTAGCGTTGCACGTTCATCACCCGCTAACTCGCCACACATACCCGTCCATTTACCTTCAGCGTGTGAGGCATCAATCACTTGCTTAATCACGGTTAAAACCGCTGGAGAAAGTGGGTTATACAGGTGTGAAATCATTTCGTTACCACGGTCAACCGCAAGAGTGTATTGGGTTAAATCATTGGTACCGATAGAGAAGAATGACACTTCTTTTGCCAAGTGGTGCGCAATTGCCGCTGCCGCAGGTGTTTCAACCATAACGCCAATTTCGATATTTTCATCGAACGCTAAGCCTTCCGTGCGAAGTTCTTCTTTGTATTCTTCAATAGCGTTTTTAAGCTCACGAATTTCTTCTACAGAGATGATCATCGGGAACATAATACGCAGTTTACCATGCGCAGATGCACGCAGAATGCCACGAAGCTGATCTCGTAAGATGTCACGACGGTCTAAGCTGATGCGAATCGCGCGCCAGCCCAAAAATGGGTTCATCTCTTTTGGTAGATCCATGTACGGAAGATCTTTATCACCACCGATATCCATGGTACGGATAATCACCGCTTCACCACTCATCGCTTCTGCAACTTCTTTATAAGCTTGGTATTGCTCATCTTCAGTTGGTAGCGCGCTGCGGTCCATGAATAAAAATTCAGTACGATATAAGCCAACGCCTTCACCACCGTTGCGTAAAATACCATCGCAGTCTTTTACTGTGCCGATGTTACCGCATACTTCAACTTGGTGGCCATCGAGTGTGATAGCAGGTAGGTCTTTTAGTTTTGCGAGCTCTTCTTTTTCCGCAGCAAAATCATCACGAATTTTTTTCGCTTCTTCAAGCTGTGCTTCTGAAGGATTAATGATGATTTTGTTGTTCATGGCGTCAAGAATAAGCATGTCGCCATTCTTTACTTTCTTAGTGATGTCGTTAGTACCAACAATCGCTGGAAGCTCAAGTGAACGTGCCATGATTGAAGTATGAGATGTACGACCACCGATATCACAAGCAAAACCCAGCACGTAATCAAGATTGATTTGTGCAGTTTCAGAAGGCGTTAAATCATAAGCAACAAGAATTACTTGTTCGTTAATATCACTCAGTGAAACGATATTGATGCCGAGAGCATTTTTAACAAAGCGCGTACCGATATCGCGGATGTCTGTCGCGCGTTCTTTTAGATATTCATCATCAAGAGATTCTAGGGCAGCAGCCTGCTCTTCGATCACGGTATAGATCGCGTTGTCTGCATGCATTTTGTCATTTTTGATGAGTGCTAAAATTTCCTCTTCTAGCTCTTCATCTTCAAGCAACATGATGTGGCCTTCAAAGATGGCTTCTTTTTCTTCACCGAATGTTTCAAGTGCTTTTTGTTTGATCACTTCTAGCTGGGCAGAAGATTTGTTACGAGCGTCATAAAAACACTGAACTTCTGCTTCTACTTGGTCATCTGAAATAGAGTGAGTATTTAGGACAATTTCATCTTCTTGAAGTAGCAGTGCTTTACCAAAAGCAATGCCTGGAGATGCTAGGATGCCTGAAATCATAGCGTTACCTTAAATTGGTCAACTGTAAACGGGAGAATGTGGACTATTGCGCTAACGGTAATTAGTAGCTCAAAATGTAGACTATTTCCAACAAAGCCATTTTGTTTTCACAAAATGGCTTTGAAATAGTGGACCGGATTAATGTAGTTGGTCCATGAGAGCAACTAGGTGATCTACCGCTTGCTTAGCTTGAGGGCCTTCAGCAGAAATAGTCACAACGGTACCTTTTACTAGGCCAAGAGTTTGAAGTTTGAATAGGCTCTTAGCACTTGCGCTTTTGCCGTTAGAAGTCACTGTGATGTCTGCATCGAATACTTTTGCTTCTTTAACGAACTGCGCAGCAGGACGAGTGTGAAGGCCGTTTTCTGCAGTGATTTCTACTTGCTTCTCGTACATGTTATATACCCCAATTGATTTATTTTTTGTTAGTTTCTTCACCAGAACAGCTTAACTGCTAATCAACGGTTCTGCTAGCAGAGTAACGCTGTTTTAGTGTCATAGCTGATACTGATTTAAATTTCATAATCACGATTTCAATCTATGTTGTCATTCGTCATTATAGTTAATACGTTTCTGACTTCTTTATTTCGAAGCTTAAAATAAAACGAGGTGATATTACCAAAGGTGAGGCAAGGATCAACAAAAAAGCCCCTGCATGGGGCTTTTTTAAACGAAAATTTGATTTAACCACCTATTACTGTTGGTTCTCTTTCTCGGTAAATAGGCCAGAAAATAGTGCGGTGCTCAGATAACGCTCACCTGAACTTGGTAGTATCGCTACAATTGTTTTTCCTTCAAATTCAGGTAGTTCTGCTAATCTATTCGCTGCTACAATCGCTGCGCCTGATGAAATTCCAGCCAAAATCCCTTCCTCTTCCATGAGGCGTCTTGCCATTTCAATCGCTTCTTCTGAAGTGACGGCTTCAACACGGTCAATGAGGGATAAATCGAGGTTGCCAGGAATAAATCCCGCTCCTATACCTTGGATTTTGTGTGGTGCAGGTTTGATTTCATCTCCAGCAAGTGCTTGAGCAATGACTGGCGACTCCGCAGGTTCAACCGCAACTGAGATGATAGCCTTGCCTTTTTGGCCCTTAATGTAGCGACTTGTGCCCGTTAAAGTACCACCGGTTCCGACACCTGCAACGAACACGTCAATCTCACCATCAGTTGCATCCCAGATTTCCGGCCCTGTTGTTTTTTCGTGGATCTGTGGGTTGGCTGGGTTATTGAATTGCTGCAGCAACAAGTATTTTTCAGGGTTGCTGGCAACAATTTCTTCTGCTTTAGCAATTGCGCCTTTCATGCCTTTCGCCGCTTCGGTGAGTTCAAGGTTGGCTCCTAAAGCTTTAAGCAGTTTACGGCGCTCTAAACTCATTGATTCAGGCATAGTAAGCGTCAACTTATAACCACGAGCTGCTGCAACAAATGCAAGAGCAACACCGGTGTTACCGCTGGTTGGCTCTACAAGTTCAACGCCAGGTTTCAGTGTGCCAGCTTTTTCTGCTTCCCAAATCATGTTGGCACCGATACGGCACTTCACGCTAAAGCTTGGGTTGCGCGCTTCAATTTTCGCCAGTACCTTACCTTTGCTGACTTTGTTTAAGCGAACAAGAGGAGTGTTACCAATAGTCAGGGAGTTGTCTTCGTAAATTTTGCTCATTGCGATATTCCTTTATTACACACGTTATGCGTGTCTGGTTGTGTGATAAGACACGTGAGTGGATACAGGTGCAGAATAGGTGTTAACCTTAAAACGTAAAAGGATTAAAAAGTTATAACTTATAGAGGGATATGCAGGTTGAATCTCCCTCGCACCATCACTGCAGTTTGTTTTTAAATTCACCAACCCACATGGCTGTTGCACCGCATACAGCAACCGGCATGACGATTAAGTTAACAATGGGTATGGTGGTAAAAATCGACACTAAAACACCAAAGCTATACACCTTGGTCTGTTTTTGTTTCAAATTGTGTCTCATCTGGTTAAAGCTCACTTTGTGGTTGTCAAATGGGTAGTCACAGTATTGGATGGCTAACATCCATGCAGTGAAAATGAACCACAGCAAAGGGCCTAAGGTTTGTCCTAAGGCAGGAATTAGGAGCAATAAGAACAAACCGATTGCTTTGGGTAAGGTATAGATTAATTTTCGCCACTCTCTTGCGAGGATACGTGGGATGTCTTTGACCATAGACCAGATGCCATCGCTGTTGATTGGAGCACCAATTAATCTTTCTTCCACTTTTTCTGCGAGTAGCCCATTAAATGGTGCAGCGACGAAGTTAGCCAGCGTACTGAAGAAATAGGAGAACGTGGCTAAGATAGTGATCGCGAGCAATGGCCATAAAATGTAACTTAGCCAAGATAAAAAATCAGGGATTTGACCAATAAACTGTTCTATCCACGTATTGAGATGATTGAATAAGTAAAAAAGAGCGCTGCCGACGAGAATGATGTTGATGAGTAATGGCAGAATCACAAAGCGTCGAATGCCGGGGGTGAGTGCTAGCTCTAGACCAAAAAAGAAGTATCCAAAACCTGAACGTTGCTTAAGTGTCATACCGTTATCCATGTGAATATCTGTTAATCAATACTAAAAAGCTATTCTACTCAACCTGCCGAAGAAGAAAAGCGTGGTGAAAATCACATCATGTATTGAACTTCTCACATTAAGTTGTTCTAAATCGGTACAAACTTTTGGTAAAGTACCCCGATAGACCGATATAACCCACGTTGGTGACACGTTCAATTCAAGCTGGTAAAGCTGAGAATAACCATGCATCGAGAAACTGAGAGTGAAACATGCAGGAATTGCGATTCGTACTCATAATTGTTGGCGCGCTAGCGATAGCCGCGTTGCTATTTCATGGTCTTTGGACCAGTAAGAAAGAAGGGAAGTCCAAGTTTGAGGATAAGCCTCTTGGTAAAATTGATGTTGATCACGATGATACACAATCTGCGACCCAGCGTTCATTTGCTCCGGAAGATGATTTCGAAATTATTCGCAAAGTACGTAAAGAGCCAGATTTTAGTGAAGCGGTTGACCCTCTCATTGACGGTTATTCACCAAGCTTTGAACCTGAAAATGTGCTTGATGAACTCGATGATGTGCCCTCAATATCGATGAAAACCGAATCCCCAAGTCTCAGTGAACAAGATGATGTCATTGCTGACGATAATCAAAAATCCGACGTTCAAGAAGCCGAAATGGAAGTGATTGTGCTGAATGTGCATTGTGCGGGAAATGATCCCTTTGTCGGCACTAAGCTTTTTGACAGTATGCAGCAAAACGGCCTTCTTTATGGTGAGATGGATATTTTCCACCGGCATGCCGATCTGTCAGGTACAGGGAAAGTGCTGTTTAGTGTTGCCAACATGATGCAACCCGGTACATTGGCACATCATGATCCTGCGGAGTTTACTACTCGCGGTATCTCATTCTTCATGACACTGCCTTGCTACGGCGAGCCTGATCAAAATTTCAAATTAATGCTTAAAACCGCTCAGCAAATCGCCGATGATTTAGGTGGTAATGTATTGGATGATGCGCGTAATTTAATGACGCCAGATCGATTGGCTGCCTACCGACGCCAAATCCAAGAGTTTAAAAGCGCACGCAACGCGTAGAATAAACATCGACCATTAAGGGCTCCTAGTCGGAGCCTTTTTTCATGATCCGAGAGAATTATGATGCAAACAATAGAACACAAATTAAGCCAACTTCGTGAGACGCTGCATTATCATGCTGTACGTTATTATGTAGAAGATAACCCTGAAATTCCTGACGCTGAGTATGATCGTTTGATGCGTGAGCTGCTTGAGTTGGAATCGCAGTATCCGGAGTTAGTCACAGCGGATTCACCCAGCTTGCGTGTTGGAGGTAAGCCTTTAGAGGGTTTTGCTCAGGTGACTCATGAAATTCCAATGCTCTCTTTAGATAATGTGTTTGATGAGAATGAGCTTGATGCCTTTCACAAGCGGATGCAAGACCGGATACCGAGTGCCCACTTTAACGCTTTTTGTTGCGAACCTAAGCTTGATGGTTTAGCCGTGAGTTTGCTTTACGAAAATGGTGTGTTAGTACAAGCCGCCACGCGTGGGGATGGCGCGGTCGGTGAAAACATTACGGAAAACGTGCGAACGATCAGTGCTATTCCACTGAAGTTACAGGGAAAAGAGTGGCCCGTTCGTTTAGAAGTTCGTGGTGAAGTGTTCATGCCTAAAGCCGGTTTTGAGCGATTGAACCAACAAGCACTCAAAAAAGGTGAAAAAACCTTTGTTAACCCAAGAAATGCGGCCGCAGGGAGCTTGAGACAGCTCGACTCAAAAATCACAGCTCAAAGGCCGTTGAATTTTTATGCTTACAGTGTTGGTGTGATTGAAGGCGCTGAGTTAGCAAGCAGTCATTATCAGCGCTTTTTGCAGTTAAAAGGGTGGGGGCTGCCGATGTGCCCTGAAACACGTCTAGTCTCTTCAATGGATGAAGTGAAAGAGTACTACCAAAGTATCTTAACTCGTCGCGCTCAACTAGCGTATGAGATTGATGGTGTGGTAATTAAAGTTGATGATATTGAACTGCAACAAAAGCTCGGTTTTGTCGCGCGGGCGCCTCGCTGGGCGATTGCTTATAAATTTCCTGCCCAAGAAGAAATAACGCTCCTGAACGATGTTGAATTTCAAGTGGGCCGTACCGGGGCTATTACACCTGTTGCGAAGTTAGAACCTGTATTTGTGGGGGGAGTCACCGTCAGCAATGCGACATTACACAACGCTGATGAAATTGAGCGCCTAGGCGTGAAAATTGGTGATAGCGTTATTATTCGTCGAGCAGGCGATGTTATCCCACAGATTGTTTCTGTGTTGTTAGACAGACGCTCTGATACAGTGGTCGATATTGTTTTCCCGCAGTACTGCCCGGTGTGCAACTCTGACATTGAGCGTGTTGAAGGTGAAGCTGTCGCCCGTTGTACCGGGGGGTTGGTGTGTCAAGCTCAGCGCAAAGAAGCATTAAAGCACTTTGTCTCTCGCAAAGCGTTAGACGTGGATGGTTTAGGCGAAAAAGTGATTGAGCAGCTTGTTGATAAAGAGATGGTGAGCACGCCCGCGGACCTCTTCCGTCTAAAAGCAGGGCAGCTAACGGTGTTAGAGCGTATGGGACCAAAATCAGCACAAAATATCGTTAATGCACTGAATGCCGCCAAAATGACCACATTACCCCGTTTTTTGTATTCATTGGGCATACGTGAAGTCGGGGAAGCGACGGCGGCGAATCTTGCGCTCCATTTCGGGTCATTAGACAAAATTCGCCAAGCGACCCATGAAGAACTACTTGAAGTTCAAGATGTTGGAGTTATCGTTGCGAGTCATATCACATCTTTTTTTGAGCAAGATAAAAACCAACAAGTGATTAATGAATTGATCGAACTCGGTATCCAGTGGCCTAATATCGAAAAGCCGAGCCAAGATGCGATTCTCCCTTTACTTGGTAAAGTGGTGGTTTTGACGGGGAGCTTGTCGAAACTCTCTAGAAGTGATGCGAAAGCGGCGCTACAAGAGCTTGGCGCAAAAGTAACGGGAAGCGTCTCTAAAAACACCGATATACTATTTGCCGGAGAAGCGGCCGGTTCAAAATTAGTAAAAGCGCAAGAACTAGGGATCGAAATTCGCAGCGAACAAGATTTGCTTGAGTTAATGAAAAGCTAATTTTTTAAGCATCCCTTCTTTCATAAAGCCTCAAAATTAATTTTGAGGCTTTATTTTTATCTCAAACCGCCACATTAAAATGTCCAGTAATTAGAAAAAAAGCTCTCATTTTCTTCGATACCAATCAAGAAGAACTTTACTCTCTTTCAATTTATTATTGCGATGCACTTCAAGCTATTAGTGTAATTGTTTTTTTATCGTTTTGAAAATTAATGAGTTTTTTGTTTTTATATTTTGTTTTATGACTTATTAGATCTTGATCACTTACTTGGTCAAAGTTTGCCGTAGCTCATATTTTTTTAGATAAAAATTAAGTTCTCATTGATGTTTTCTGTTGCGAAGTTAGTCTAGTGAACATGGATACACGATGTGTATGCAGGAAAAGAGAAAATCAGAAAATTAATGACTAATTTAGGTTTTCAACATAGGAAATGATTTCTCCCTTCGGCGGCCAACTTAAGGGGGAAATAAAAAACAGCTATATCTATTTTTAGGAGTTTTTCCATGGACAAAATGTTTAAACGTACTCTTTTAGGCGCTGCAGTTGCTATGGCGTCAACTGGTGCATTCGCAGCGTCTGAAACAGGTGCAATTGGTGTGCTGTCTGATTTTAACGTGCAAGCGTACGGCGTTGCTGCTATTTCTGCTTTTTATCAAGAAGATAGTAATGGTTACGATTATGAAAATGAATCACGCATAGGTTTCCGTGCTAGCAAAGATATGTTTGATAATGTGAACGTATTTATGCAAATTGAATCAGGTTATGTTGGCGAAGATGGTAAAGGTAACACTTTAGGTGCCCGTGATACTTTCCTTGGTTTGCAAGGAGATTGGGGTAAAATTCGTTTTGGTCGCATGCTTACCCCTCTATATGAAATCGTTGACTGGCCATACTCTAACCCAGGTTTAGGTCGTGTATTCGATTGGGGTGGCGATGTTGCAGGCCATTATGATCGTAAAGGTGATATTGCTCGCTACGACTCACCAGCCTTCGGTGGTCTAACATTTAACATTTCTGCTGGTCGTGGTGATGTAGGCACTAAGGGTTCAAATCACTTTGGTGCAGCTGTTCACTATAATGCAGCTGATATCGTAACTTTCCATGTCGGTTACGAAAATAACTCAAAATACCAATTAACTTTAACAGAAGACAAAAAAGATGATATTAAAGCTGCTGCTGACGCAACAGCGTATATCGTAGGTTTTGAACTTCCACTGCCAGCAGGCTTCGGCTTAGCTGGGGCTTATAAGTATACGGAAGGTGTTTCTAAACACTATAGCAATGCTGGTAAAGAAGGTGAGCAAGGTCAATACTCTCTGATCGGCCAATACTGGAATGGTCCATGGGGCTTCAAAGTAGGCTATGCAGCTAACCTTGATTCTGAAGTGAACGGTGTAGATCAAAATGATGATGATGAAGTATTGTCTGCACAGCTGATGTACGTGAAAAATGGTTTCGTGCCATACATTCGTGTTGGTCAGCACGATGCATACAACTCTGATGATAAGAAAGGATTTGTACGTGTAGGCTTGGAATACGGCTTCTAATTTGACAAACCTCGCCTTTCTTTAATAAAACGCCGGCCTTGTGCCGGTGTTTTTACTCCATAAACAAGGACATAAATGATGAATTTATTTAAAACGACCATATTATTTTCAACCATCACAATGGCCGTTGGATGCAGTAATTTAGACAGTTCTAGTGTGTTCAATGATGTGGCGAAGAATGTCAAAGAAAGGCACAACTATGTTCAAGTTGTAGCAAAAGACATTACACCAGGAGCTAAGGCAATTTTAGGACCTGATATTGTAAAATCTGAGCTAAGCTATGTCGGTAATTTCCCTAAATCTGAAGGGGTAAATATTGAATATTCATATGTTGATATGAATGTCACTTATTTTAAAAATTATGACCAATTTGACACAGTTACTTACTCATCACAGAAGTTTCAAGTAGAAACATATCGTCCATTGGCTGAGACTTGTACCGAGCATTGTACTACGACGCAATGGTTTAAGTTTCCATTATCTCAAGAATATATTCATCAGCTGAGCTCGGATTCGGTTGTGTTTACGCTGACTTCATCAACAGGCAAAAGCCAAGTAGAATTTTCGGTGCCTAAAGCCTACTTCTTAGCCGTGATTGACGAGGCGAATTTCACCTTAGGCAGTTCAACTATACCTTCCAGTATCACTCACTCGGTGCAAGAGCAAGCGACTAAACCTATTGAAATGGTTCAATATTGGTTTGCTGAAGCTGATGTTAACGATCGGAAAATATTTGAAAACTGGGCATTTAGCAATCGAGATAACATTAGCCAACCTCTGACGGCAGAAAATAAGCCATTAGATATGCTAGGGTACTGGTATGAGAAAGCGAATAAAGCTGAGAAGTCTCAGATTCTGAGCTGGTTACTAAATCAATAATCAAGCTTGCGATTTATCGTTATAAAAGGCATGGTTAAACCATGCCTTTTAAGTATTACACTTACTATGAATATTAGCCAAGTTTCTCAGTTAACAGCACTTACCGCTAAGTCCATTCGTCTTTATGAAGAGAAGGGGCTGATATCGGCGCCCCTTCGTTCAGTGAATGGTTACCGTCATTATCAACAAGCGCATATTGATGATCTTTTACTTATTGCGCGATGCAAGCGCGTTGGTTTTAGTTTAGAGGAATGTAAATCCTTACTCGCCCTTGCCAACGATCCGTCCCGGACTAGTTTTGCAGTCAAAGAGAAAGCGCAAGAGAAGTTGAAACAAGTATCACAGAAGCTGGCAGAGCTTTCATTGATTAAGTTGCAACTAGAAGAGTGGATTACCGAATGTCCAGGCGACGGTGGTAGTGAATGCCCAATCATAGATAATTTGAAGGGGCAGTGTTGCCATAACGACTTGAACAAGTCAGTGTGAAAATGAGCTCATTAGCTAATGAGCTGTCGAGGCATACACTACAATTTGGCTGCCCATAAATGAAAAAACCAAAAGCAATTCATCACTTTTGGTTTTTATGTACTTTCTTACTGATGTTTACTCAATGAGGCTGGCTCTCTTTAGGCTCAACAATCAACACAATTCCTTCGACATCTACGACTTTAACCACAACATCAGCTTCTAGGTTTTGCTGGCATTTTGCTGTCCACGTCGTATCGCCGAGCTGCAATCGAAAAGTTGCCCCTTCTTGAACGCTCTCTTTAAGACGAGCTGTTTGTCCGATCAGCTGTTTCTGTTTCTGGTTCAGATCACGAGTCTCGTCACCATCGTGGTCTGATTTAAATTGTTTACGCCACCATAACCAAGTCGTGACGAGTGATAAACTTGCAAAAGCCATCCATTGCAGTTGCCAACTGATGGGGAGCATCGCAAAGATAAGGCCAACGATGAGTGCGGAAATACCTAACCAAAGAAAATACCCAGCAGTTCCAAGCAGTTCCAATGCAACAAGCACTAAGCCTAATGCGAGCCAGTGCCAATAATTCATTTGTTGTATTAGCTCTATCACGTTAGGCCTACTTATCTTGTGAGGATTTCAGGTTGAACATTTCAGCAATGCCAGCAACCGAACCCATCAACCCAGTTGCTTCTAATGGCAGCATGATGATTTTGCTGTTCTCTGCTTGACCAATGGCTTTAAGTGCTTCGGTATATCCTTGAGCGATAAAGTAGTTAACCGCTTGCATGTCACCTTGCGCAATCGCATTCGAAACCATCTCTGTCGCTTTAGCTTCCGCTTCGGCAGCGCGTTCACGTGCTTCTGCTTGAAGAATAGCCGCCTGCTTTTCACCTTCAGCTTTAAGTATTTCAGACTGTTTTTGGCCTTCGGCGCGTAAAATTTGTGCTTGACGTACGCCTTCGGCTTCTAACACTTCAGCACGTTTATTTCTCTCCGCTTTCATTTGCGCATTCATCGCTGCGGTTAAATCCGCTGGTGGTTGTACATCTTTAATTTCGATACGAGTGACTTTTACACCCCAAGGGTTAGTCGCCTGATCGACTATCGATAACAATTTAGTGTTGATCATGTCACGCTGGCTGAGCATTTCATCCAGTTCCATCGAGCCCAGTACGGTACGCATATTGGTTAGAGTTAAGTTGCGAATGGCGTGTTGTAGTTCGCTAACTTCATAGGCGGCTTTCGCAGCATCAATCACTTGCACGAAGCAAACCGCGTCGATAACAACATTGGCGTTATCTTTGGATATCACTTCTTGTGCTGGGATATCAAGCACCTGTTCCATCATATTAATTTTTTGTCCGACGCGATCAATGAACGGAATAATGATATTTAAACCGGGGCGTAGGGTGTGTGTGTAACGTCCAAAACGCTCTACTGTCCAATTGCTCCCTTGTGAAACGGTTTTCACAGCAGAAAAGATAAATGAAATAACGACGAATACAAATATGCCAACGGCGACGAGTGAATCAATAGCCATAACGGTTCCTTTTTAGTATTAAATAATCCTAATGTTGATGTTCCTTTCTCTATTGAAACGGCCGCTGTGTTAGCTAAGTTCGTTCACCCCAATCATAGAGCTTATTGTGCTCATGGGGATGAACTCACTTGCCGACTGCCGGTATCTCCAAGTCATTTGGATATAGGAGCGATTCTCATCAACGTTTGAGCTTTGCTATTGATCATTCTCTATCAGTTATCGATATGGAACAAATGAAATAATGAGATTTGATACTGGTTTTTTAAACAATCAAAGCAGAACGTTTCCAGTTTAATTGCTTGATATTATTAATATAATAGTGAATACAGCTTTCTGCGATAGAGATTTGCCACACTATTTCCTTGTCCAAGAGCACTTAAGATGTCCATAAACACTTTTTTGAGCCCGCCATCGAGGCAATTGAGGTCGCTTTGTAAAAATGACCATAACAGCTCGAGAGCTTCTTCATTACGGTTAACTTGATGATATTGAAGCGCTAACTCACTTGCTATGTGAGCGTTGTTTGGCTCAGCGGAAAAAATCTCTTCTAATGATTGAATCTCTGGGCTGTCAGCGGCTTGCTTATGCAGCTCCAGTTTGGCGATTAAGCCTTTGTAGTAACCATCTTGATACTCTAGTGGGATGTGTTCCAGTTCTGTTTCTGCCGCTTCATACTGCTGAGTTTCCAGAAACACATCAGCGAGGGCCAGTTTGACCTCTGCTTTTGCTTTCATATCGTCAGGTAGACTTAGTAGCAAAGGTAGTGCTTGCGAATGTTGTGTTTGCTCTATCAGTGTTAAGGCTTGCTGTAGCGCAACTTCATCGTGGCTTGGCAAATGTTTGCTTAACATTGCATTCACTGTTTCTATGGTCTGAGCACCGGCTAAACCGTCGACCGCTTGACCATTAATAAACAGAGCGATTGTTGGCAGGGTTTGAACACCAAATTGTGCTGCCACTTGCTGTTCTTGTTGGCAGTTAAGAAGAGCCAATGTGAATGCGCCACTGTGCTGTTGCGCTACGCTTTGTAATTCAGGAATGAGTTGTACGCTCTCTTGATTTATGGGTGCCCAAAAATAAAAGAGAATAGGAGTCTCAACTGAGCGTTCGAACACCTCTCGAAAGTTGTGCTGATTGACCTCAACGATGTAAGGTGATTGCATGATATTTTCCTTGCGATAATCAAGTTTATAGTCTTAGAAATAGGGGTGAAAATTGGAATATCAAGGGCAAATGAAAAACGCTACCGTTAAAGTAGCGTTTTTTATCTCTCAAAGAGAGGGCAAGCAAAGGTGTCTATAATATTAAAAATAGTGTCAGCGCAACACCGACACTGAGCCAATTTAATTGGTGTAATGTCATATTCGTCGTACCACATGTAACGCTTTATATTGGATTAATGGGGATATCCAGAGTTGGATCATGTCACATGAATGTTACGAATTAATGACAATTAAGTTGGTTGTACTACTTTATGCAACCGTCGGTTTATCCACTGATAAGTATCGCTTTTGTCATTATCGTATACCTTGCTATGCACAAAAAATATAGGCCAGTTTTGGTTAAGCACGATGTTGTAATATATTTTTCAACGCAGGTTCTAGGTGTGAAAACTGGAAGTGAAATCCTAGCTCGGTTAGCTTTTTAGGTTTTGCTCTAATACTGTCAAACAGTAAAACAGCCGCTTCACCCATTGCAAGGTTTAGAACCCATTTGGGAGTGAATAGTATATGTGGTCGACGTAATGTTTTCGCTAATAGTTGGCTAAAATGCTTATTAGGTACGGGATGTGGAGCACAGAGGTTAAAAGCACCTTGTGCATGTGGCGTGTCTAATAAATAGGCTATCGCTCGTGCCATATCTAATAAGTGGATCCATGGCATATACTGCTCACCCTTACCAAGAGGGCCGCCCAAGCCTAAACGGTAAGGTGGCAGCATTTTCTTTAAAGCACCACCATCGCTAGCGAGCACGATCCCCGTACGCAATAGGCACACTCGAGTTTTTTCTGATTGCGCTTGGAGTGCGATGCGCTCCCATTTTTCGCAAACGTGATGAGGAAAACTTTGTTGGTGCACATGTAATGTTTCATCAAACGGATGAGACTGTTGGTCACCATAATAGCCGACGGCCGAGCCACTGATGAAAACGGAGGGTGGTTCAGTACTGGCATGGATGAGTTCAACTAACCGCTCTGTTATTTCCCATCGACTAGCGCAAATGATCGCTTTTTGCTGTTTGCTCCAACGTTTGTCGGCGATCGGTTCTCCTGCAAGATTGATAATGGCGTCAAATTGATTCGCGTCTTTTAAACTCGCTAGGGAGGTCAGGTAGGTGATACTACCTTTGTCTACATGGGCGAGCTGCTGCTTAGCTCGCTCTATATCGCGCGTGAGGAGGTAGATATTGTGCGTGAAAATCTGTTTCATCAGCTCTTTACCGATAAAGCCAGTCCCTCCCGTTAATAGTATTTTCATGTTTCTACCTCATTGGTCTGTGCGATATCACCTAAATGGTGGTGATGAGAACGATAGCCATGTTGGTTAAGTGGCGATGCTTGTTTGCCATCTAACCTAATATAGGAAACTTATTTAGCATACGTGAATTGTTTGTGGTGATAAATGACAATGTTTATCCATAACTAAAGATGACGAAGTGTGCTGAAATTCGTACAATCTGTAGCTCCAAAATACGGAGATAAAAGTATGAAGTTGTTTTTTGCTTCGGATTTACACGGTTCACTGCCTGCTACTGAAAAAGTGCTCAGTCTATTTGAACAGTCAGGTGCAGACACTTTAGTACTGCTAGGAGACCTTTTAAATCATGGTCCGCGTAATCCTATACCTGATGGGTATAATCCGACCGCAGTGGCGGAGTGCTTGAATCGATGGGCGCCGCATATTGTGGCGGTCAGAGGCAATTGTGATAGCGAAGTCGACCAAATGCTGCTCGACTTTCCGATGATGATGGATTTTTGTTGGGTAGTTTTGGAGTCAGGAACTCGTTTTTTCTTAACGCATGGCCATCAATATAATGCTCAAAATAGGCCACCATTAAAAAAAGGTGATGTTTTGATCCATGGCCACTCGCACATCCCTATGGCGCAAGGTCAAGATGATGTCATTATTGTCAACCCGGGGTCCGCGACCTTTCCACGTAATGAATTTCCCCCAAGCTACGCTATTTATACGGATGGATTATTTCAAGTCATGGGGCTAGAGGGACAACAACTGGCGCAATATCGTTTAGCGACTAGCTCTTAAACCGGTCGCTATCTGATTTACCTGTTGTCTGAATGACCCAGATCTCGCTCTGGGTCAATGATATCTCTGACTCGTTGCTTAAGAACCTTTGCTTCAGGGAAACCACCATCATGTTTACGTTCCCAAATACGTTGCCCATTGCACATGATTTCAAATCGTCCCCCTGTATCAGGGTAGAGACGCACAGATTCAATTTCTTCACTAAAAGTATGCAGTAACTCTTGGCTTAGCCAAGTGGCTCGAAGCATCCAATTACACTGGCGGCAATAGTAGATCTCAATATTGGCTTTTTCCATGGTGTACCTTTTGTGAAGAAGTAAGGGCCATTCGCAACAAAGGACCTTTTCGATCCTTCATTGAAGTTACAGATTACTCGATGGCTAATTGATAAACAGCACTGTCGAACCATGGCTTAGGCTGGTGAGCAATAATGTTTTTTCATTGACGACATCAATACGTCGACTTTGTTGAGCATCCATCTTGAAAAATTGAGTAATCAGTTCTAGTTGCTCAGGGGTAAAGTCCTTACTTTGACTAGAACTAATGTTTTTAAATTCGCTAGGCGATATCAATAAGTAGCTATCACTGATATCCCAGGTGCCGGTTTCTGAGATATTAATGAAACTTTCACTTTCACCACCCACGGCGAATAACTTCACATTTGACATTCTAATATAAGTACCGTTAGGTAAATATTTCACATTCGAATTGACATCAACCCGACGGATTGGCCCAACAGAATCATTCTGTTGACTGCGTTTTACCACAGTGACCATTTTAGATTGCCATTCTTGCGCCGTTAGGATTTGTTCTATTTTTAAATCACTGCCCCAGTATAACCAACTACTGAATAGTGCAGAGATAGCTAAGATGAGGGTTGCCACTTTTGGATTCATATTTATGCCCTTATTTACACACGTTGGCCAAATCATCTTGGTTAGCTAAAATTCGTAAAGTGACATTTTCACCCGAGAACTCAGAACTATGGATGTAATTCAATACGAGCTGATTATTTTGACCACCAGTCGCAATCACCTGCTTAGGTGCCAGTTCTCCAGTATGTGATTCATTGTATTTTTTTACGCATTTTTCAATAGAAGGTAACCATTTGTTTAGGTCTGGATGATTGATGGGCGTATTCACAACTATGTTGTTATAAACCGCAATCTGTTTAAATTTTGATTGTGCAGGGCTAGTCAATAGGAGAGCCAGAATAGGTAAGAAAAGAGCCACAACCAACATCAATTTGCTTTGCAGTGTTAACTTTTCTTTCCCTATTTTTACTTTCGCGAGTGGATCTGTCGTCACGGTTTGGGATGTTGTCTCTTCGGGTTGCGAAGTGGTGTCCGCGTCAATGTCTTGGATAGACTCACTGGCCAGTAACGGTTCCTCTTCAGGCTCGTTGGTGGTGTTTTTTTGTGAGTAGGGGGTTGCTCGAGTCACCGAGGCGATCATTTGATAACCTCGTTTTGGCACGGTTTTAACGAATTCTGGTGATTTAGTTTGATCTTTCAACATCTTACGAAGTGTTGAAATCGCTTGAGTTAAGCTTGAGTCATCAACTTCAAAACCTTGTTCACGCCACACAAACTCATGCAGTTCATGGCGTGTAATGACTTCATTTGGGCGTTCACAAAGTAGAAGTAGAATTCGACTTTCGTTACTACCAAGGCGAACAGCCTCTTGTTCGTTTTCTTGTTCAAGCAAAGAGTTACTATTGGGATCAAACGTGAATCGGTTAGCAAGGATGAATTTTGTGCCTATGTTACTCATGATAATCTTCTTATTGTTGGCATGTTTAACCGTCCATCAACCTAGCCTGCTTGGGGAAGCAATTGATGAAACATTATGCTAGTTTTTATTTTCTTTGATAAAAATTACGGCAAGCATAATCAAAATAAATGAAAAAAACAGTGTTTTTATGATTATTGACCTTGAATTTACAATTGCCAGCCTCATCTTACTAGCAAATCATCCTTGGTTGCACACTCTGTGTGTGAATGAAAATAACTCAGATGTTATGGAGCTAGTATGAGCGAAACGGCTACTACCAATAAAGAAACTCGTGGTTTTCAATCTGAAGTCAAACAGTTACTTCATCTTATGATTCACTCTCTTTATTCCAATAAAGAGATCTTCCTCCGCGAATTAATTTCAAATGCCTCTGATGCTGCGGATAAACTTCGTTTTCAAGCGTTGTCTAATGCCGATTTATATCAAGGTGATGCCAACTTAGGCGTTAAATTATCGTTTGATACCCAAGCGAATACGCTGACCATTTCAGATAACGGTATTGGTATGAGCCGCGAAGATGTCATTGAACATCTCGGTACGATTGCAAAATCCGGCACAGCGGAGTTTTTCTCTAAACTATCCCAAGATCAATCTAAAGACTCTCAGCTTATCGGTCAGTTTGGGGTGGGTTTTTACTCGGCCTTCATCGTCGCTGATGCGGTCACTGTAAGAACTCGCGCTGCGGGTTTACCCGCTAACGAAGCTGTTCAATGGTATTCACAAGGTGAAGGTGAATATACAGTCGAAAGCATTAATAAAGAGTCTCGTGGAACCGATATCATTTTGCACATGCGAGAGGAAGGCAAAGAGTTCCTTTCTGAATGGAGTCTGCGTGATGTGATTTCTAAATATTCAGACCACATTGGAATTCCAGTTTCTATCCAAACCAAGGTTCGTGATGACGAAGGTAATGAGACTGAAGAGACCCAGTGGGAACAAATCAACAAAGCACAGGCGTTGTGGACGCGTTCTAAGTCAGAAATCAGTGATGAAGAGTATCAAGAGTTCTATAAGCACGTTTCCCATGATTATGCTGACCCACTGGTGTGGAGCCATAACCGTGTAGAAGGTAAAAACGATTATACCAGCCTACTTTATATACCAGCGAAAGCACCTTGGGATATGATGAATCGTGATCATAAATCAGGCTTGAAACTTTATGTTCAGCGTGTATTTATCATGGATGATGCTGCGCAATTTATGCCGTCCTACTTGCGCTTTGTACGTGGCTTAATCGACTCAAACGATTTACCGCTTAATGTTTCACGCGAGATTTTACAAGATAACAAGGTGACTCAATCATTGCGTAATGCTTGTACCAAGCGTGTATTGACCATGCTTGAACGTATGGCGAGCAATGATGCTGATAAATATCAAACCTTCTGGAAAGAGTTTGGTTTGGTACTCAAAGAGGGGCCTGCAGAAGATTTTGCTAATAAAGAGAAGATCGCCAGCCTATTGCGCTTCGCCTCGACCGAGGTTGACTCAGCAGAGCAAACGGTTAGTTTAGCGGCTTATGTTGAACGGATGAAAGAGGGGCAGGATAAAATCTACTACCTCACCGCCGATAGCTATGCAGCGGCCAAAAATAGCCCACACCTAGAGCAGTTTAAAGCCAAAGGTATCGAAGTTATTTTAATGTTTGATCGCATTGATGAGTGGTTGATGAACTACCTCACTGAGTTTGATGGAAAAATGTTCCAATCCATCACCAAAGCAGGGCTAGATCTGAGCCAGTTCGAAGATGAAGCGGAAAAAGAGAAGCATAAAGAGACTGAAGAAGAGTTTAAATCGGTGGTTGAACGTACGAAGCAGTACCTTGGCGATCGTGTCAAAGAGGTTCGAACTACTTTTAAACTGGCAAGTACTCCAGCGGTTGTTGTGACCGACGATTATGAGATGGGTACGCAGATGGCAAAATTGCTTGCTGCGGCTGGTCAACCGGTACCAGAGGTGAAGTATATTTTGGAACTTAACCCTGAACATGCGTTAGTGAAACGGATGGCCGATGAAGCGGATGAGCAAGTATTTGGTCGCTGGGTTGAAGTTTTACTAGGTCAAGCGACGCTTGCTGAGCGTGGTTCGATGGAAGATCCGTCACAATTCTTAACCGCAATTAATCAGCTTTTGACTAAGGTTGAATAGCTAACTGGCTAACAAAAAGCTCGCAACTGCGAGCTTTTTGCTTTGAATAGCGATTCTCTGCTGAGAACGAGCGATATTTTAGGCAAACTTGCAGCGAACATCCGGCCAAGATTATATTCTTTAGTCTTAATCTGGTTAGTCGCTTAAATTTGTATGTTAGAATGCATCGCTTGAATGCGATCGGTAAGCTGTGTATGTTGCTCGCCGAATTATTATTCACTCATCTCATTACCGTTATACCGAAACTTACCGTTGGTTTTAAGTCTCATCTGGTTGTGAGCTTCGGTATAAATCATAATTTTCTAAAGAGGATTAAACATGCGCATCATTCTTCTAGGTGCTCCCGGTGCAGGTAAAGGCACTCAAGCTCAATTCATCATGGAGAAGTACGGTATTCCACAAATCTCTACTGGTGATATGTTACGTGCTGCGATTAAAGCAGGTACTGAACTTGGCAAAAAAGCGAAATCAGTGATTGATGCTGGTCAACTTGTTTCTGATGAAATCATCCTTGGCTTAATCAAAGAACGCATCACCCAAGCTGATTGTGAAAAGGGCTTTTTACTCGATGGTTTTCCTCGCACGATTCCTCAAGCTGATGGCTTAAAAGCAATGGGTATTAATGTTGACTATGTGATTGAGTTTGATGTTGCCGATGACGTTATTGTTGAGCGTATGGCGGGACGTCGTGCTCACTTGGCTTCTGGTCGTACCTACCACGCCATTTACAACCCGCCAAAAGTGGAAGGTAAAGATGACGTAACAGGTGAAGATCTTGTCGTTCGTGATGATGACAAAGAAGAAACCGTTCGTGCTCGTTTAGGTGTTTACCACGAGCAAACAGCGCCACTGATCACTTACTACGGTAAAGAAGCACAAATGGGTAATACGAAATACCTAAAATTTGATGGCACTAAGCCAGTTGCTCAAGTTAGCGCTGATATTGAGAAAGCATTAGCATAATTGGCTCAGTATAGGCTTGTTAACTTTGTTATAGTGAAAGCGACCTAAAGGTCGCTTTTTTTATGAACTTTCCTACCGCAAATTCGTACTCAATAATTAACAATGAAATGGATGAATGGAAGTAATGCAAAATAATCAAAAACAGGGTGTGCTATTGGTTAACTTGGGAACGCCGAGTGAACCGACGGCATCGGCAGTAAAACGATTTTTAAGCCAATTTTTACATGACCAGCGTGTGGTTGATATGAGTCGTTGGATCTGGTGTCCATTATTACATGGTGTGATTCTTCCGCTGCGAGCCCCCAAGGTTGCTAAGTTATATCAATCTGTTTGGATGGAAGAAGGCTCTCCTTTGATGGTGTACTCTAAACGCCAAGTGCAAGCGTTAGAACAGTATCTCGGTACACCAGTGGAACTTGGTATGACCTATGGTTCACCAAGCCTTTTAGAGGGTATCAACACATTATTGGAGCGTGGTGTTGAAGAGATTGTGGTGCTGCCTCTGTACCCTCAATATTCTGGTACTACTACGGCTGCCGTGTTTGATGGCCTTGCCAAAGCGATGAAACGTATCCCTGTGACGCCCAATTTACGTTTTATTCGTGATTATCATAATCACCCTGCTTATATACGATCTTTGGCGAGTAAAGTCCGTGACTCTTGGCAACGTAACGGGCAAGGTGACTATTTGCTTTGTTCCTACCACGGTATCCCTAAGCGATATGCCGATAACGGTGATATCTACCCACAGCACTGCCAAAAAACCACAGAACTTTTGGCACAAGAACTTGGTTTGAATGCTGACCAAATCGGTATGACCTATCAGTCTATTTTTGGACGTGAAGAGTGGCTACAGCCTTATACGGATAAAACATTAGAGGCTCTGCCAAGCCGCGGTATTAAAAAGTTGGATATCATCACACCCGCCTTCTCGGTGGATTGTTTAGAAACCCTAGAAGAGATAGCTGAGCAAGGTAAAGAAACCTTTATACATGCTGGTGGAGAATTGTTTACCTACATTGAGTGCCTAAATGATTCGGCAATGCATATAGAAATGATGGCTTCCTTAGTTAAGCGCTGATGAGTTGAATTCTTTTCTGGTACAAAAACGGTCACTATAGCGTGACCGTTTGTCATTATTATTCTTGAATTACCACTAGGTATATTTGAAGCTAAACCAACTGAGCTTGTTGCTCCTCAATTTCTTCAGCGTAGCTTGTGGCTCTTTCTGCACCGTGCATCCAACGAACGAGCGTGTTAGAGCACAACAGTAAAATGACGCCGCCAATGGTTGCTGTTACTGCAATACCGCTGAAGATAGCCATCGCACCAAGCTCTCCCACATGAGAACCTACATGGCCTGCTACATAATTCGCGATTGCGTTACAACCGAACCATGCTCCCATCATTAATGAAGCAAGGCGTAGTGGGGCTAGTTTAGTGACAAGCGATAGACCAATTGGTGATAGACACAGTTCGCCCAAGGTATGGAAGAAGAAGGCACCGACAAGCCATAGCATTGATGTTTTTACGGTAGTGTCACCACCTTGCTCCATAACCGCACCAACCATACATAGGAAGCCTAGGGCTAAGAAGAACATCGCTAATGCAAACTTCATTGGCGAGTTTGGTTCACGCTTACCTAATTTTACCCATAATACGGCTAATACAGGGGCAAGAGTAATAATGAAAAATGGATTTAACGATTGGAACCAAGCCGCAGGTATCTCAAAACCGCCCATCATACGATCAGTGTATTGCTGCGTGTAAATGTTCATTAAACCACCAGCTTGTTCGAAACCCGCCCAGAAAACAATAGTAAACAAACTCATCACAAGGATAACTTTGATACGATCTACTTCTGCTTTCGTTAGTGGTTCTTTATTTGCTGATTTTTTCAGTTTTAGATCGCGCTTAGCTGCTGGTTCGCGGCCAATATTACCAAGCCATGATTGAGCCATTGCCATTTGCATCACAAGGCTGATCAGCATACCAATACCAGCGGCCACAAAACCGGCTTTCCAACCAAATGAGTTAGTAACTGAACCAGAGATCACACCAGCAAGTAGCGCACCTAAATTGATCCCCATGTAGAAGATGGTGAACGCGCCATCACGACGGTTATCACCTTCATTATATAGGTCACCAACCATTGTTGAGATATTGGGCTTAAATAGACCGTTACCACAGATAAGCAGTGCAAGGCCTAAATAGAAAGTGTGTAGAGAGCCAATGCCTAGCACATCTGCAGGCAGTGCCAGCGTAAATTGGCCAATGGCCATTAACGCTCCACCCAATAAAATAGAACGGCGTTGCCCAAGGTAGTTATCTGCAAGGTAACCACCAATAAGCGGTGTGATGTAGACTAGCCCTGTATAGGTGCCGTAAAGATCGAGAGCATCTTTAGTCGACCAACCTAGACCGCCATTCATCGTTGCGTCTGTAAGATAAAGTACCAAAATGGCGCGCATCGCATAATACGAAAAACGCTCCCATAGCTCTGTGCCAAAAAGTAAAAATAGGCCCCTTGGGTGCCCAAAGTATTGATGTTGGTTTGTCATAAGAATTATTAGTATTTGAGATGAGAAAAATTGTGCTTTAGATATACATGGGCTTTTAGCGTATCGCAATGAGTAAAATCAGTATTTTATTCTGGTATTATTAACTAACTCATTGTTTTTAAAATGCATGTCTATCAATGCTCAAAGTTTTGTTGCGTTATGAAAACTTATCTTTCATTACTGATTATTTGAATTTGCCTTGTTCGGACATTAAGGGTTTATTTTTGTGTTCAGTTTATTAGCCGTTTATTGAGGAGGAGGATGGTGTTAGGATTCAAGAAAAAGAAAAGCAGTAGCTAGGAATAAAATGAAACGTTGGTATTTGTTGTATTGTAAACGTGGCGATCAGAGGCGTGCTAAAGCACACCTTGAAAACCAAGGTGTCGAATGTTTCTACCCAGAAATTGAACTAGAGAGAATTCTTCGGGGTAAGCGGCAAGTTGTCAAAGAGCCACTTTTTCCCTCCTATATGTTCATTTACTTTGATTTTGAAATTGGCCCAACCTTTACTAGTGTGCGCTCTACTCGCGGTGTGGTTGATTTCATCCGATTTGGTTCACATCCGAAGGAGTTGGACAGTGATTTGATCGAGGAATTGAAGTTACTCGACCAGTTAAAATTACCGGTAGCATCGTTCAATATTCCAGAAAAAGGGCAGGTAGTTCGACTTAAGGGTGGGCAGTTCTCAGGAATTGATGCCATTTACCAAGAGCCCGATGGTGAGACGCGATCGATTATGCTGGTTAAAATGATCAGCCAAGTGATACCGATGAGCATTGATAATAAACATTTAGAATTAGATTCGTGATTGACTCTCTACAGTAAGCTCTTTAGACAAATAAAAGGCGCATTTTGCGCCTTTTATTTGCTTTATTAGCCAGCGTTTTGGTTAGTACGCTTCATTATGCACCGCTTTGACAGCTCGGCCTGACGGGTCAATACAATTTTTAAAGGATTCATCCCACTCTATTGCTTTGGCGGAAGAACAAGCTACAGAAGGACCTCCAGGAACGCATTGTGCAGCAGACTCTAACGGGAACAGCTCTTCGAAGATCTCGCGGTAAACATACCCTTCTTTTGTCGCTGGAGTATTATATGGGAAGCGGTATTTTGCTGTTTCCATCTGTTGATCGGTAACTTTTTCTTCAGCAACACTCTTTAGTGTGTCAATCCAGCTATAGCCCACACCATCGGAAAATTGCTCTTTTTGACGCCAAGCAATCGAGGCTGGCAGATAATCTTCAAAGCACTCACGTAGAATGTGTTTTTCCATCTTGCCATTGCCACACATTTTGTCAGCAGGGTTAAGCCTCATTGCAACATCAATAAACTCTTTGTCTAGGAAAGGAACGCGTCCTTCCACTCCCCAAGCCGCTAAAGATTTATTAGCGCGAGCGCAGTCAAACAAGTTCAACGCCAGCAGTTTACGCACAGTTTCTTCGTGGAATTCTTGCGCGTTTGGTGCTTTGTGGAAGTATAAGTAACCACCGAAGATCTCATCCGCTCCTTCGCCGGAAAGTACCATTTTGATACCCATGGCTTTGATTTTTCGCCCCATCAAATACATCGGAGTAGAGGCTCGAATTGTCGTCACGTCATACGTTTCAATATGGTAAATAACATCACGAATAGCATCTAAACCCTCTTGGATGGTATAAGTCATTTCGTGGTGTACAGTGCCAATTTTTTCAGCAACTTCGCGAGCCGCTTTAAGGTCTGGGGCACCGTCTAAACCCACCGCAAAAGAGTGAAGCTGTGGCCACCATGCTTCTGATTGTTCATCATCTTCAATTCGCATTGCAGCGTAACGTTTCGCAATGGCTGACGTAATTGAAGAGTCCAATCCTCCAGAAAGCAAAACACCATAAGGTACATCTGTCATCAGTTGGCGCTTCACGGCCGCTTCTAATGCTTGTTTTAGCTCTTCTTTACTGCTGCTATTGCCTTGGACTGCCGCATATTCATTCCAATCTCGAATATAGTAGCGTTGTGCACCTGCCTCTTTCGAGCTGTAGTAACTACCAGGAGGAAATTCACTGATAGTTTTGCAAATGCTTACCAAAGCTTTCATTTCGGATGCAATGTAGTAGTTACCGTGTTCGTCATGGCCTTGGTAAAGAGGAATGATACCAATATGGTCACGCCCGATGAGGTACTCATCTTTTTCTTCATCATAGAGCACAAAGGCAAAGATGCCGTTGAGTTCTTCAAGCAGCGCGGCACCCATGTCTGCATAAAGCGCTAATATCACTTCACAGTCAGAGTCGGTTTGAAAATCGTATTTACCTTGGTAACGAGCACGAATTTCTTTGTGGTTATAAATCTCACCATTGACCGCTAATATGTGCTTTTTATTTGGGCTGTAAAGTGGTTGTGCGCCGCTGTTTAAACCGACAATAGAAAGGCGCTCATGAGCCAAGATTGCTTTTTCTGAAGCATAGATGCCAGACCAGTCAGGGCCGCGGTGACGCATTTTTTTAGACATCTCTAGCGCTATTGGGCGTAACGCTGTTGCATCACTTTTAATATCAAGAATGCCAAATATAGAACACATACAACTTCCTTTTGATGATTTTTAATCTGTTGGACCTAATTTGCCATTCTGGTTAAAAAAAGCAACCATATGGTGTCGTTAATATCACATAAGATGCATCTTGGTGAATTTTATTTAATTAATGTGCGCTTTGTATGAATTTTTTCTATTTGTTTTCTGTTTTTGAGCGATGGTGGGTAAATTATGCCCAACTAAGCTCTGGGGCCGTATTGAGTTGGGCATAGAAATGACAATGTTTTACCTAAAAATTGCGATGGCTTACCTAGATATTATTACGGTTTAGTAAAATTAGGTTGGAGCTGTTTACATACGTGACGGGCAAAACCGCTACCCGCTTCGCTATAGATGTTGAATGCCGCATCAACACCACTTTCCAATAGTGATTCCAATTGGTCTGGGTATTCGGCGATGGCTGCGATTTGTCCTTTAAAATTACGGTGTTGTAACTGCGATAGCGCGATTTGGTTACCCTGATGATGCGGCATAGCAAGTAGTACGAGTTTTACATTACCAGTGTCTAGAATACGCTCCCAAAAATCAGGGTCGGTTGCATCACCAGCAATAACATTGCGCCCTTGTGAGCGGTGATCATGAGCAACCTCTTCTCGGACTTCTATGCCTAAACTTATTTTGCCATAACGAGAGCGCAACTCATCATATGCACCGGTACCGATGCGGCCCATCCCTAATATGAGTACCTGAGCATGGCCTGGATTAATTAATTGATCTTTGGTGTTGAGTTTTTCAGCGGCATGTTCTTTGAGCCATTGCCGTGAATGTTGATAGAGTTCATGGCCTTTACGGCTTATTGGGGCTGCGATTACAAATGAAATGGATACCGCAATGGCCAGTGCGACCAATATGTCACCCGACATCCATCCCATTTTGAAAGCAAGCCCCCCCACAATCAGTCCGAATTCACTGAAATTGAATAAAGACAAGGTGGCTAACAATGAGGTTCTCACTCGGAATTTAAAGCGGTTGAGTACCCAAAAATAGAGGATACCTTTGATGGGAAGCAGCAGTAAGAGCAACAATGCGAGCGCAAACCCAGTCATTGTGGGCTGTTCTGATAGTCCAATGTTGAGGAAAAAGCAGACGAGAAACAGCTCTTTTAGATTAAAGAGTGATTTTGACAACTCAGATGCTTTGCGATGGCCTGCTAGCAGCATGCCTAAAATCAGAGCACCAAGATCGGGTTTCATCCCAACCAATTCAAATGATCCTGCTCCGACCACTAAGGCAAAAAATATACCAAACAGAACAAGCATTTCACCGTGACCAACCCAATCGAGCAGTTTGTAAAATAGTGGCCGCATAAAGGGTAGGATCAATAAAGTGGCAGCGTACCAATGAGGAAGTTTTCCTGTCGAGACGGTTAAAAATATGACAGCAAAGATATCTTGCATCACAAGAATACCGATGGCGATAGTGGCGTATGTCGCGTTCATTTCTCCTTTCTCTTGCAGTGATTTCACCGCAAAAACAGTACTGGAGAATGACAAAGCAAAACCAAGCAGAACTAATTGTTCAATTGACATCGAGGCCAGAGAGCTAACCCCTAAATATTTGAATATCAATAAAGCAATGCTGAAAATCCCTGTCGAAAGGAGGTTATGAACCGTGGCACCAGCCCAAATCTCTCTCGCAAGTAAGGTTTTAATCTCTAGCTTAAGTCCAATTGTGAACAGTAATAAGGTAACCCCTAGATCGGCTAGAGTCAGAATGGTATTACTGCTGTGGTAGCCAGCGGCATTAAGGCCAAACCCAGCAACTAAAAAGCCAACCAACGGAGGTAAATTGCATTTCAAGGCAATAAACCCTGCGAAAAAAGCCGTTGAAATTAGGATAAGTTCCATAAATTCCTTTAGTAATGCTTTGGTTTAAAAATAATGTTTTGGTTGTAAAAAAGGCTGTGTCATGACGACACAGCCTTTTATTATAATTCAATCGGTTGCTTAATCGCCAAGTAATTTTTGAAGTAAAACACCATTTAACATTGCCCGTTTAATCATAGCAAATGCACCTATGGTTGGTTGTTTATCAATCTGCGACGCGACTATGGGTAAATTGGTGTGGAAAGTTTTGAGTGATTGATTCTCTACATTTCGTTGAATCGCGGGGAATACGATCTCTTGAGCGGCTGTAATTTGACCTGCAATTACCACTTTTTGTGGGTTGAACAAGTTGATGGTCATCGCAATGGCTTTACCGAGTTGATTACCCACTCGAATTAAGCTCTGTTTTGCTAGCTCATCACCGAGATTGGCGTGCTCACATACATCATTGATGGTAATGCTCTCTATATTCGCTAGGCTAGATTCATAGCCCTGAGCAATCAGTTTTTTAACACGAGATATAATAGCCGGGTTTGCGGCTACCGTTTCTAAACAGCCGAAATTTCCGCATTGACACTGTTCGCCGAGTGGGTCGATTTGGATATGACCAATTTCACCCACGTTACGGTTATAGCCTAGGAATACTTGGCCATTGACGATAATGCCAGCCCCAGTTCCTCGGTGAACGCTGACTAGGATAGAGTCTTGACAGTCTTTGCTGGCACCAAAATAATGTTCGGCAAGCGCCATACCGCGCACGTCGTTGCCAACAAAACATTCAACATGAAAATTATCACGAATGATGTCACCTAAAGCGAGTGCATCAATAGCAATGTTGGGCATGTATTCTACGACACCCGTTTCTGGGTTGACTAAGCCGGGTAGGGCAATACCAATGGCAATGAACTGTTCGATTCGCTCTTGCTGTTGTTTGATAAAGGTATTGAGGTGGAAAAGGAGTCCCTCAATTAATTGTGTTTGGTGAGAATAGTGAAACTCGTGATAGTCCGACGCGAGTTCTTTGCCCCCTAAATTATACAGGCTGAGCTGAATGTAATCTCGGCCTAAACGTACGGCGACAGAGTGAAAAGGGGCGACTTCGGTTGTTAAGGAGATGGCTCTACGTCCGCCAGTAGAGGCTTGTTGTGCGACCTCTTTAATGAGGCCGCGTTCTAGAAGTTGGCGGGTTATTTTTGTAACACTTGCTGGAGCAAGTTGGCTCACATCGGCAACTTGAATACGAGATATCGGACCTTGTAGGTCGATCAATCGGTACACTGCTGCGCTGTTGAGTTGTTTGACTAAATCTACGTTACCTATTTGTCCGCCATTCATTATCAATTGTGCTCGTATTGTCCGTTAACAACCGTCGCCTGAACATTGAAGTCTCTATCAAATGCAGTGAGGTTCGCCACCATGCCTTTTTTAACTCGGCCTAGTTTGTGATCCACACCAATTGCTTTTGCCGGATACAGAGTTGCCATCCGCAGAGCTTCGTCCAATGCGATACCAACGTGCTCAACAGTGTTTTGCACTGCCTCAATCATAGTGAGTGCTGAGCCGCCCAGTGTGCCGTTTTCATCAACACACTTACCATCACGGTAATATACTTTCTTACCGACAAAAATAAAGTAATCCATGTTAGCGCCTGCAGGAGCTGTGGCATCGGTCACTAATACAAGCTTTTCGCCTTTGATTTTGTGAGCAATTCTGATGTTAGCATAATCAACATGAAATCCATCAGCAATAATGCCAGCATAAACTTCTGGGGTGTCATAAATTGCACCAACGACACCGGGTTCACGTCCAACCATCGGCGTCATGGCATTAAATAAGTGTGTGGCAAAGGTGATGCCTGATTCAAAGCTTTTACGTGCTTCAGTATAAGTTGCGTTAGTGTGACCAATCGATACCACAATGCCAGCTTTCACCAAACGTTCAATGTGTTCTGGATTGTTGTGCTCTGGCGCCAATGTCACTTTAGCAATCACATCGCTATTTTCACACATAGTGGTGATCATGTTGTCATCTGAAGGGCGGATGAAATCCACACTGTGAATGCCCTTTTTCATCACATTAAGATATGGCCCTTCAAGGTGTAAACCCAGTGATTGGTTTTTATATTGAGAGTGATATTCACGTGCGGCAGAAATCGCTTTGCACATGTCTTCGTCTGAAGAGGTGATTAACGTTGGCAAAAAGCTTGTGCATCCTGATTTTAGGTTAGCTTTATGCATAATCTGCATCGTAGTCGCGGTTACTTCATCATTCAGCATCACACCGCCACAACCATTCAATTGCAGGTCGATAAAGCCTGGGCTTAGGTTTGCACCATGTAAATCTTGTGTCGCTATATCTTGTGGTAAATCCGCAATAGGACAGACCGCTTCAATCAACTCGTTGTTGATAATCACAGCATGGTCAACTAGCACATCACTGCCAGTGTAGATTTTACAGTTAGTTAGTGCGTACATAATCATCAAATCCTTATCTATCAATATTTTATAAATTTGGCGAGGCGACGAAATGAAAGGTGGAATGTGCCAGTACGGTGCTTTCTTTTCTTACTTCAATTAGGTCGCGAATTATCTTGCTAGCAAACAGCCAATGCTGGATGACATTAAAATTAAGTGCTCGTTTTGACTGGGTTATTTGATGGTTATAGTTTGCATTTTATACGAAAAAAGCCAGTCGGGGTTGTTTAGCTTACATGCTATTCGACGATGAAACAGGCAAATATTATCGCCTAATTTCCATTTTTTTTAATTGTAAAATAAGTTTTATGATCTCGCTAGCAAAAACCTTGGTATTTGGCAGATTGTGGTGATTATGATCACAAATGATAAGGTTTTAATTTGCGGAGCAAAATTAATATCATAAACTGAGTTTGACTAAATTGAGCGACTAAAATAAGTGGCTCAACCAAATACAAAAAATCCTAAATCCTATAGGGGGAACTTAAGGTGAATATTCTTGGATACTTTCAAAAAGTAGGCAAGGCGTTGATGGTACCAGTTGCCACATTGCCAGCTGCCGCGATACTAATGGGTATTGGTTATTGGATCGACCCAAATGGGTGGGGTTCAAACAGTGCCTTGGCTGCATTCCTGATTAAAGCAGGTGCTGCAATCATTGATAACATGTCTGTACTGTTTGCTGTTGGTGTGGCTTACGGTATGTCTAAAGATAAAGACGGTGCTGCTGCATTGTCGGGTTTTGTTGGTTTCTTAGTCGTGACGACTTTACTTTCTCCAGGAGCCGTTGCACAGATCCAAGGTATTGATCCAAGCGCAGTTCCTGCTGCTTTTGGTAAAATCAACAACCAGTTTGTTGGTATTTTAGTAGGTATTGTTTCTGCTGAAATCTACAATCGCTTCTCTACTGTAGAACTGCATAAAGCATTAGCCTTCTTCTCTGGCAAACGCCTAGTACCTATTTTGACGTCGTTTGCTGGTATTTTTATCGCCTTCGTTCTGATGTATGTATGGCCGCATGTTTATGGTGGTCTAGTATCGTTTGGTGAATCGATTCAAGGTCTAGGTTCTGCGGGTGCAGGTATCTATGCGTTCTTTAACCGCTTGCTAATCCCTGTTGGTCTTCATCACGCACTGAACTCAGTATTCTGGTTTGACGTTGCGGGTATTAACGACATTCCTAACTTCTTAGGTGGTGCAAAATCTATCGCTGAGGGTACTGGTATCCCAGGTGTAACGGGTATGTACCAAGCAGGCTTCTTCCCTATTATGATGTTCGGTCTACCTGGTGCGGCATTGGCTATTTACCACACATCTACAGCGAAGAATAAAGAGAAAGTTGCTTCTATTATGATTGCAGCTGGTTTTGCTTCATTCTTTACCGGTGTAACTGAACCTCTAGAATTCTCGTTCATGTTCCTTGCTCCTGCACTATATGTACTGCATGCAGCATTGACGGGTCTATCAGTATTCATTGCTGCTTCAATGCAGTGGATTGCGGGTTTCGGTTTCTCTGCAGGCCTTGTGGATATGGTATTGTCATCACGTAACCCACTGGCGGTTAATTGGTACATGCTAATAGTTCAAGGTATTGTGTTCTTTGCTCTCTACTATGTGATTTTCCGTACCGTTATTTTGAAATTTGGCCTTAAAACACCAGGTCGCGAAGATGACGACAGCGATAGCAAAGTATCAGGCGCGAAAGAGTCTTCTGAGCTCGCTAAACAATACCTTAAAGCTCTAGGCGGTCACAGCAACCTATCTAACATCGATGCTTGTATCACTCGCTTACGTTTATCTGTCAATGACATGAGCATTATCGACGAGAAAACATTAAAAGCATTGGGTGCAATGGGTGTGGTGAAACTGGGTACTAATAACCTACAAGTTATCTTAGGCCCTCTTGCTGAAATCGTTGCTGGTGAGATGAAGTCTATCAATGCAAACGAAGATCTTTCTAGCGTGAAACTTCCTTAGTCTTAATCGCAACCGATGATTAGGTTATTTTAAAGCCTCTGCTTCATGCAGAGGTTTTTCTTATTCATCAAATGAGCGCTATTCAAATTTAAGGCTGCCCACAACGGTAGCTTTTGCCTATTTCTTACGCCCTTTGCCTGAAATTTTGCTTAGCCTAGCCAGACAAAAGGCAATGTCTTGAAATAATCGCAGGAAATGCCCACTTTTTATTGTGCAAGAGCGGATAATTGTGGATCATTAGCGACAAACTTTCTGTTTCTGCAAGCATTACTGCTCTTACATACAGAAAAATCTTCTGACGATACTAAATAATTTTGAGGTGCTATAGATGAGTGAAGCTGAGGCTCGTCCATCGAATTTTATTCGCCAAATCATTGATAAAGATTTAGCGGATGGCAAACACACAAGTGTGCATACTCGTTTTCCGCCCGAGCCAAATGGTTACCTGCACATCGGTCATGCTAAATCTATCTGCTTAAACTTTGGTATTGCTCAGGACTATCAGGGACAGTGTAATTTACGTTTTGACGATACAAACCCTGAAAAAGAAGATATGGAGTACGTTGAGTCAATCAAAGCCGACGTGAAATGGCTCGGCTTCCAATGGTCTGGTGATGTTTGTTATTCGTCAGATTATTTTGACAAACTATACCAATACGCGGTTGAGTTGATCCAAAAAGGTCTGGCTTATGTTGAAGAGCTCAGTCCAGAAGAGATCCGTGAATATCGAGGTACATTGACCCAAGCAGGTAAGCCAAGTCCGTACCGCGATCGCAGCATTGAAGAAAACCTAGCCCTATTTGAGAAAATGCGCGCTGGTGGTTTCGAAGAAGGCAAAGCGTGTTTACGTGCCAAGATTGACATGGCGTCATCCTTCATGGTGATGCGCGATCCTGTGCTTTACCGTGTTCGTTTCGCTGAGCATCACCAAACGGGTAACAAATGGTGCATTTATCCAATGTACGATTTTACCCACTGTATCTCGGATGCCTTGGAAGGGATCACGCACTCAATTTGTACCCTAGAGTTTCAAGATAACCGCCGTCTGTACGATTGGGTGTTGGAAAATATCACGATTGATTGTCGACCACATCAGTATGAGTTTAGCCGTTTAAACCTTGAATACACGGTAATGTCTAAGCGTAAACTAAACCAGCTGGTTACGGAAAAATTAGTGGATGGTTGGGATGACCCACGTATGCCGACGATTTCAGGTTTACGCCGCCGTGGATTCACACCAGCATCGATTCGTGAGTTTTGCAAACGCATAGGTGTGACAAAACAGGAAAATATGATCGAATTCAGTTCGTTAGAGTCTTGTATCCGTGAAGACTTAAACGAACATGCGCCTCGCGCCATGGCGGTTCTTGACCCTGTAAAAGTGGTGATAGAAAACTTTGAGGCGGGTAAAGTCGAGACGTTAACGCTGGCAAATCATCCAAACAAGCCTGAAATGGGCGAACGTGAAGTTCCATTTACTCGCGAATTGTGGATTGAACGTGAAGATTTCCGTGAAGAAGGTAACAAGAAATACAAACGTTTAGTGCTAGGCAAAGAAGTTCGCTTACGCGGCGCTTACGTAATAAAAGCAGAGCGCATTGAAAAAGATGCACAAGGCAATATTACGACAATATTCTGCACTTACGATATGGATACTCTGGGTAAAAACCCGGCAGATGGACGCAAAGTGAAAGGTGTTATTCACTGGGTATCCGCCGATAAAGCCTTGCCAGCTGAAATTCGTTTGTATGATCGCCTATTTACCGTTCCCAACCCGGCGGCGGCTGACAACTTTGCCGAAACCATTAACCCAGATTCATTGGTTAAAATTAATGGTTTTGTTGAGCCTAGTTTGGTGTCGGCACACACGGGGCAAGGTTATCAGTTTGAGCGCATGGGTTATTTCTGTGCTGACTCGAAAGATTCTAAACCAGAAGCGTTGGTTTTTAACCGCACAGTGGGTCTACGTGACACTTGGGCAAAAATAGACGCAGAATAAGCTTAAGTACTATTTAAAAAGGTCAGCCAATGCTGGCCTTTCTTTTTATTATGGTACTGTTTTTGTCTGAGCAAGCTCACTTAGCGGGGAAAAATGTGTGAGATTCCTGCGATTATCGTAGTCGTGACACATTTTTTACCTTGCGTCCTATAGTTTTGCTAGCGTTATCCGATATATTAAACAGATCATCGTATTTATTTATTCCAAGCACATAGCTGAGCCTTATATGCGTCAAATTTTTCAGCGTCTACTGTTGCCGATAGCAATGGTTGCCGTGACTCAGACTTCTATCGTTAGTGCCGAGAGCATTCGCCTGGTTGGGCCGAATGGTGAGATCCAGTCTTCTCCTCAATTTTCAGAAAATCTCACTCAAACTCGTAATCTTCAGCAGGCTAATAGCCAACCATCGACGTTTTTTGGGCCAACCTTAGACAGCGACACTTTGTGGTCTATTGCCACTCGACTACGCCCATCGAATAACGTCACTGTACAACAAACCCTGCTGGCCATTTATCGGCTAAACCCTCAGGCGTTCGAAAATCAAAATATTCACAGTTTGATCCCAGGTAGCAACTTACGTGTTCCATCATTGGCACAGGTAAATAGTGCGCCCACCCAAGAAGCGGTCAATATCATGGCCGCGCATCAAGCCAAATTGAATGCTAATACGGCGCAGCCAACAGCGCCTGTTACTGCTGCTTCTACAGCTTTGCCTGAAAAAACAATTGCCTCTACTGTCGCTCAACCAGTTGTTGAAAAGACGAAGAGTGAACCTGTGCTAAAAGATATTGGCACACAAGTTGCGAAATCTGATACTGAATTACTGGCGCTTGAAGAGAAAAATCATAAGTTACGTTTGATGCTGGCAGATGTTCAATCTGAAGTCGATGCACTCAAAGGAGAACTCGGTGACGAAAACCGCATTCGCTCTGAAGTTGAAAAGCTACTTGATGAAGAACGTAGAAAAGCACTAGAGGCGCAAAAGCTTGCACCAAGTGCACTTGATCAACTGCTTTCCAACTCTTGGTTGGTCGCCGCTCTCGCCCTTATTCCTGGTCTGTTAATTGGTTTACTGGTTGTGATGTTGCTTGGCCGCCGATCCAAGCCAACGGAGCAGCCTGTTGTCACTCAAGGTAATCAAGAGCCCATAACGCCAATGGCTGCTGGCAGCCTTGAAGATATTGACGATGATTTAATGCTGGATGATGACTTGTTTGGTGAGTCTGATGATAGTGAGAAGTTATTTGGTGACGACATCACACTGGATGATGAAATCGATGACAATGCTGAGCAAGAATCGGACATTTTTGCCGATTTAGACGATACAGATTTAGACTTCAACCTCGAAGGTGAAGATGGCGAAGACCCATTTGCGAGTATCGGCGATGATGGTGATCTTGCTGCGGATTTAGAAGATTTGACCGCTAGCAGTAACGGCATCAGTGTTGGTGCTGACGAAAAAGCTGTCGGTCTCGATGAGATGGCGCGAGCTTTAGACGAAGCGTTATTAGATGAAGATGATAGCGAAACAGAATTCGATTTATCCGATGATGATGATTCCATTTCTGAAGACGACATTGACGCGTTATTGGCTGGAGATGAGAAAGCTGAAGATCTCGGAAGCGATACTTTAGATCAATCGCTACTTGACGATTTGTTTGCCGCCAATAGTGATGACGATCACCATGATAGTTTTGACTTTGATTCATTATTGGATGAGTCCGAAGATGATTTCAACTTGGATTCAGAAGAGCCTGAGCTAGCAAAAACCGGCGGTAACTTCGATTTAAAAGAAGCAGAGCTAGCGTCGGATAGTGAACTTGATGATCTATTCGCAACGATTGAAGCGCAATCTGACCTCACCTCAATAGAAACTGATTCCTCCACTGAAACAGCGCTGCTGGATGAATTATTAGAAGAGCAAGATGAAGACGTCCTAGCAATTGATAGCGACAGTGTCGAACTGCTCGATGAGCTACTCGGTGATGATGAAGAGAGCGAGACAGACTTATCGGAAAGCACCGACTTACTTGAAGAACTTGTGCAGCCCGATAAAGACATCGCTTCGAGCGAAGAAGATATTGATGATGTTGACTTCACTGGTGATCAAACTCTGTATGAGTTATTGGGTGAAGAAACTACGGAATCCGACATTGAAACCGAGCTGGATGAGAATAGTACAGAGCTATTGGACGAACTATTTACTGACAATGGTTCTGAATCACTTGAGTTTGAAAAGGCAGACCAAGAGCAAGAAGGTGCTGAAGATAAGGATAGTCTCGCTGAAGAAGATGGTACGGCATTATTTGAAGAGTTGCTGGAAATCGAGCAGTATGCTCAGAATATCGAAGAGACCGAACAGCAAAATAGCGAGTTGTTGGATAATGAAAACGATAGCGTTGAAGATTCCGAGTTTAACAGCGACATCTTCATTGACGATCTGCTAAGTGCCGCTCCTGAAAAAGATCCTCTACTGGATGATGAACAGATGGGAGTGGTTGATGGCGACATCGATGAAGAATTTATCGACGACTCATTTGATTTTAACCCAGAAATTGAAGGGGCAAGTTATCCGGATCTGAAGCCGAATGAGGAGCAACCTCTAAGCAGCTCGACATCCCCGGAAAAAATAGAACCCGCACAGGTTAGCAAACCAGAAGTCAGCCCTAACGAATTTGGAGTTCCACAAGATGAAGACTGGGACATTGGTGAGCTAGAAGAGGAAGAACCAAGCCAAGCTGATGTTGAGCCGCTTCAAACCAATTCAGCAGAATCATCGGCAAAGGACCATGTTGAGGAGCTCCACGATGACAAGTTAGTGGAGTTAGAAGAAGAAGATCTCCTTGCTTCCTTTAATGAGCCATCGCTAGAAGAACAGTCACAGAGCGAGCTTTCCGAAGTCCAACTGCCAGAGCCGTCAGAAGAAGACGCGCTGGCGGATGCGATAGCCGAGCCTCAAGAAGCGGCGTCAGAGCCTGTTGCTCAAGAAAGTGTTGAAGCGATTGACGAGCAAGCCTTACCTGAATTTAGTGAAGAAGATGCACTTGCTTCAATTAACGAGCCTCCTCTAGAAGAAGAAAAGGAAGACGAGAGCAACCTTACGGATCTTGAGCTGCCAGAGTACACAGAAGAAGACGCGCTGGCGGATGCGATAGCCGAGCCTCAAGAGGCGGCGTCAGAGCCTGTTGCTCAAGAAAGTTTTGAAGCGATTGACGAGCAAGCCTTGCCTGAATTCAGTGAAGAAGATGCACTTGCTTCAATTAACGAGCCTCCTCTAGAAGAAAAAGAAGACGAGAGCGACCTTACGGATCTTGAGCTGCCAGAGTACACAGAAGAAGACGCGCTGGTGGATGCGATAGCCGAGCCTCAAGAAGCAGCGTCAGAGCCTGTTGCTCAAGAAAGTTGTGAAGCGATTGACGAGCAAGCCTTACCTGAATTTAGTGAAGAAGATGCACTTGCTTCAATTAGTGAGCCTTCTCTAGAAGAAAAGGAAGACGAGAGCGACCTTACGGATCTTGAGCTGCCAGAGTACACAGAAGAAGACGCGCTAGCGGATGCGATAGCTGAGCCTCAAGAGGCGGCGTCAGAGCCTGTTGCTCAAGAAAGTTTTGAAGCGATTGACGAGCAAGCCTTACCTGAATTTAGTGAAGAAGATGCACTTGCTTCAATTAGCGAGCCTTCTCTAGAAGAAGAAAAGGAAGACGAGAGCGACCTTACGGATCTTGAGCTTCCAGAATACACAGAAGAAGACGCGCTGGCGGATGCGATAGCTGAGCCTCAAGAGGCGGCGTCAGAGCCTGTTGCTCAAGAAAGTTTTGAAGCGATTGACGAGCAAGCCTTACCTGAATTTAGTGAAGAAGATGCACTTGCTTCAATCAACGAGCCTCCTCTAGAAGAAGAAAAGGAAGACGAGAGCGACCTTACGGATCTTGAGCTGCCAGAATACACAGAAAAAGACGCGCTGGCGGATGCGATAGCCGAGCCTCAAGAAGCGGCGTCAGAGCCTGTTGCTCAAGAAAGTTTTGAAGCGATTGACGAGCAATCCTTACCTGAATTTAGTGAAGAAGATGCACTTGCTTCAATTAGCGAGCCTTCTCTAGATGAAAAGGAAGACGAGAGCGAACTTACGGATCTTGAGCTGCCAGAATACACAGAAGAAGACGCGCTGGCGGATGCGATAGCCGAGCCTCAAGAGGCGGCGTCAGAGCCTGTTGCTCAAGAAAGTTTTGAAGCGATTGACGAGCAAGCCTTGCCTGAATTCAGTGAAGAAGATGCACTCGCTTCAATTAACGAACCAGCACTAGAAACAGATCAACAGCCGCTTTTAGAAGATGATGACGCAGACCAATTGCAGAGTGTTTCAAAACAGGAGTTCGATGAGAAAGCCTTAAAAGATTGGCTAGATGAGGAAAGTGTATCTTCTGCGCCATTCTCTTTTGATCGACCATTAGATGCTCGTACCATTGATAGTGCTGGTATGAATATTGATGCAATGTTAGAGGTAGGCGGTGAAGATTGGAACGGTTTTAATTTAACGCCAGATCAACAAGCTTCCATCCCAGATGACGTGCCTGAAGAAGAGCTTGCCGTTTGGAACGATGAGATCCAAACCGACGAGCCTCAAATTCTTGATGAAAACTGGGGAATTCAAGATGAACTCGATGATTTTGAAGCCCAAAAGAGCCAGTACATGACCATCGATGAGCTAATGGCTCAAGTTGAGGGTGAAGAGGGGATCAGCCCTGAAGATGAAGAACTCAAGTTAGATGTTGGTTTAAGTGAATTTCCGGATGTGATTGGTGACATTGGTGATATCGATGTAGACAATAACTCTGAGGCGGCGGGTAAGCTTGACCTCGCCAAAATTTACATCGAGATGAACGATGATAAAGGGGCGATAAAACTGTTAGAGGAAGCCATTGTTGATGGTAGTGATGATATTCGACGAGAAGCGAAATCCTTGATTGACAGCATTAATCGCCGAGCTTAAAAACAAACGAGGCCGTGAATATACGGCCTCGTTGTTATTGAATAGCCTTTTCTGACTTGCAGATGACCTGAACTTCACATTGAAAGTTGTTGGGGATAGATGACTTGTCGATTAGAATTTTTTTTTGATTGCGATTATACTGCCCGACCCATTTTCAAAGAGAATCAGATGATGAGAATCGCTTTAGGTATTGAGTACAATGGTTCTCAATACTATGGTTGGCAGCGACAACGTGACGTTAAAAGTGTCCAAGAAGAATTAGAAAAAGCACTCACAGTTGTGGCGAACCATCCGGTTGAAGTATTGTGTGCGGGGCGCACCGATGCCGGGGTTCACGGCACAGGGCAGGTGATACATTTTGATACTACGGCTTGCCGAAAAATGGTAGCTTGGACAATGGGTGTCAATGCTCATTTACCAAAAGATATCGCTGTTCGTTGGGCAACTGAGGTTTCAAGCGATTTTCACGCTCGCTTTTCGGCTACAGCACGCCGTTATCGCTACATCATTTATAATCATGCTTATCGCCCTGGCATATTATCTTCAGGTGTCAGTCATTATCATGGCGATTTAGACGTTGAGAAAATGCAGCAAGCAGGGCAGCTTTTATTGGGCGAAAATGATTTCACCTCTTTTCGCGCTGTGCATTGTCAATCGAATAGTCCTTGGCGAAACGTCATGCATTTGAATGTGACTCGGCATGGCAACTATGTCGTCATCGACATTAAAGCAAATGCTTTTGTCCATCATATGGTGCGAAATATTACCGGTAGCCTCATCGTTGTCGGCCGGGGTGAGCAGCCTCCCGAATGGATAAAATGGCTGCTTGAAGCCAAAGATAGAAAACTGGCAGGTGCAACAGCCAAAGCGGAAGGATTATATTTGGTTGCTGTTGATTATCCAGAAGAATTTTCTTTACCAAAAGAGTCGCTTGGGCCGCTATTTTTAGCTGATAATTTGAACTAATAACGCGTAAAGTGTCCAAAACAGAGTCGTGACGTGTGTGGAAATGACAGCCAGAAAATAGGTACAACCAGTTTTTTGTCTACACTAAGCATTTTATATGTTTTAATCCTCACGCATAAATCCCAAATTTGTATCTTTCGCAATCACGCGAGAGAGTTAAGAGTAAAGGTCTTCCATGAGTTGGCTTGAAAAGATTTTAGAAAAAAGCAATATCGTAACTTCGCGTAAAGCATCCATCCCTGAAGGGGTTTGGACTAAATGTACTTCTTGTGAGCAAGTGTTATATCACGCTGAGCTTGAGCGTAACTTGGAAGTGTGCCCTAAATGTGATCATCACATGCGCATGAAAGCACGTCGCCGCTTAGAGACTTTTCTTGATGAACAGAATCGTGTTGAGATTGGTGACGAGTTAGAGCCGCAAGATAAACTCAAATTTAAAGACTCAAAACGTTATAAAGAACGCCTTTCAGCTGCTCAAAAAAGCAGTGGCGAGAAAGACGCTCTTGTGGTGATGCAAGGCGAACTATTGGGTATGCCTTTGGTTGCTTGTGCTTTTGAATTTTCTTTTATGGGTGGTTCAATGGGGTCTGTAGTTGGTGCGCGTTTCGTACGAGCTGTTGATGCCGCTATAGAAAACAACTGTGGTTTGGTTTGCTTTTCTGCCAGTGGCGGCGCGCGTATGCAAGAAGCGTTAATGTCATTGATGCAGATGGCAAAAACCAGTGCGGCGCTTGAACGTTTATCAAGCAAAGGCTTACCTTATATCTCAGTGATGACGGACCCGACCATGGGTGGCGTATCTGCAAGTTTAGCGATGCTTGGTGACATCAATATTGGAGAACCTAAAGCACTGATTGGTTTTGCAGGTCGTCGAGTTATCGAACAAACGGTACGTGAAGATCTACCTGAAGGTTTCCAACGCAGCGAATTCCTAATTGAGCATGGTGCGATTGATATGATTGTCGATCGCCGTGAAATGCGTCAACGCGTAGGTGGATTGATCGCTAAATTGACCAATCACAGCTCACCATTGGTCGTTTCTGTTGACGATTCACCGACTGAACCTGATTACGCTGTACCAGAAGCGCACGAAAAAGGGTAAAGTAGGCACTAACACACTAACTGCTTAATGGTTATAAACGTTAGATGACTCAAAACCTTATCCCACAAGCCACATCCTCTCTTGCGATGTGGCTTGATTATTTAGCGAATATTCATACCTCCGCTATCGACCTTGGCTTGGATCGTGTTCAAGCTGTGGCTCAAAAAGCGAATCTTATTAAACCTGCACCTACCGTAATCACCGTGGCTGGAACGAATGGCAAAGGCTCGACCTGTGCATTGATGGAAGCCATTTTATTGGATGCAGGTTATCGCGTGGGCGTTTATAGCTCACCTCATCTTATCCGTTATAACGAACGCGTGCGTATTAATGCGCTTGAGCTCAGCGATGAACAGCATACGCAAGCCTTCGCTTTTGTTGAAGCGCAACGGGGTGACATCAGTCTAAGCCTATTTGAGTTCGGTACATTGGCGGCGCTGCGTTTATTTCAAACGCAAGCGGTGGATGTCATTTTATTGGAAGTTGGGCTAGGTGGCCGACTTGATGCGACCAATATCGTGGATCACGATGTTTCTGTGATCACCAGCTTGGCGATTGATCACGTGGATTGGCTCGGCGATGACATCAATGTTATTGGCTATGAGAAAGCGGGGATTTATCGCGCAGGTAAACCCGCCATTTGCGGCCAGCCTAAGCCACCACCAACGGTTGCAGCGCATGCCGATGATATTGGTGCGGAGATGTACCAAGTCGGTATTCAGTTTTCCTATGAACTGGCCTCTGAAACAACGTGGAATTGGCGAAGTGGTCCATTTGAGTTATCTGATTTACCGCTCCCTCGCTTGCCCTTGCCTAATGCGGCTACGGCATTAATGGCACTCGGCTGCTCCGGTTTGGTTGTGAGTGATGTCAATATCGTCAATGGGCTTAGCAACGCAACACTTGCTGGGCGGATGCAAAAAATCAGTGATAGCCCAGAAATCATTCTTGATGTTGCACATAATCCCCATTCGGCCGAATATTTGGTGGCGCAGCTCAAACGGCGTTACGCACACAAAAAGGTCCATGTGGTGATTGGCATGCTGCATGATAAAGATGTGAAGGCCACGCTTCATCAACTGAAATCAATCGCTAACGTTTGGTATCCTGCTTCATTAAGTGGCCCTAGAGCCGCGCAAGCGAATGAACTGTGTCAGTACCTTGAGCCTGGCGTTAAACCGTTTGCTAACCCAGTCAGCGCTTTTGAAGCCGCGATGACACAAGCCGATAGCAATGATGTCATTATCGTGGTTGGGTCGTTTCATACTGTGGGTGAAGTATTAGAGCACTGGCAGAACAAAGGAGTATAAATGGCAAGTAAGTTTCAGAGCCGCTTGGTAGGAACAATTATATTGGTGGCGATAGGGGTGATAGTGTTACCTGATGTATTGGATGGCAAAAAGACCCACTACAAAGAAGATATCGCCAGCATCCCAATTAAGCCCGAATTAGACAGCGACGTAGAGAAGTTTGAAATTCTCGACCCCGTTGAAGATCAAGTCGCGTTGCCCGATTCGCCTGTTGAAGTGATCGCACAAACTAACCAGAGCGATGCAGCAACGCAGAGCAAGCCACTCACTGTGAAAGTGAAAGAAACAGCGGAAAGAAATGATTACCAAGATAGTGCTTGGCTCATTCAGTTGATGGCATTAAAGAATGCCGAAAACGCAAAAACCGTGGTTAAAGATCTGCAAAAACGGGGTTATCAAGCTCATACTAAGCAAGAAAATGGCTTCACTCGGATCATTATTGGCCCAGATGTTTCCAAAACCAAGCTTGAGCGTCAACTCTTAGAACTGGAAAAAATTACCGGTGCAAAAGGTCAATTGCTCAAATTTAAACCACTAAACCCATAAGAAAACGTTTGCGTCGCGTTTTTTTCTGTTAAAATGCGCGCCAACTTAAGATGTAGAACTCATGAATTGGTTAGATATTGTCATTTTAAGTGTGATCGGCCTATCGGCATTGATCAGTTTAGTCCGTGGCTTAGCTAAAGAAGCGTTGTCATTAGTGATATGGTTCGGTGCATTTTTTATTGCCAGCCAATACTACGCAAAACTTGCGGTGTATTTTTCAAATATCAAAGATGACATGTTCCGTAATGGCGCGGCCATCGCAGCACTGTTTGTTGCAACACTCATTGTCGGAGCGATCATTAACTATGTGATTGCTCAATTGGTACAAAAAACGGGCCTATCAGGAACTGATCGGGTACTGGGCATTGTTTTTGGAGCATTGCGTGGTGTGTTGATTGTTTCAGCTGCCTTGTTTTTTATGGATGCGTTTACCGCATTTCCAAATTCAGAGTGGTGGAAGAGCTCGCAATTGGTACCGGAATTTAGCCGTATCATTGCGCCGTTCTTTGAGCACTTACAAGCAACATCAAGTTTTCTCTCTGGCGCGATTTAGCGCCAGTTACTGTCGCAAATCGAGGATCAGGACATGTGTGGTATTGTTGGAATCGTGGGTACAACGCTGGTAAACCAGTCAATTTATGACGCGTTAACGGTATTGCAGCATCGTGGCCAAGATGCCGCTGGTATTTGTACCATAGAAAGCAATCGTTTCCGTCTGCGTAAGGCGAACGGTTTAGTGAAAGATGTCTTTGAAGCAAAACACATGCAGCGTCTTCAAGGAACGGTGGGTATTGGGCATGTGCGTTATCCTACTGCGGGTAGTTCGAGTGCCTCAGAAGCTCAACCTTTCTACGTTAACTCCCCGTTCGGTATCACACTTGCTCATAACGGCAACCTCACCAATGCCAACGAAGTACGCCAGAAGTTGTTTGAAAAAGATCGTCGCCATATCAATACCACTTCAGATTCCGAAGTGCTGCTTAACGTCTTGGCGCATGAAATTGATACAGTCAGAGGCAATGTAACCGCAGAAGATGTGTTTCGTGCTGTCGCTAATGTACATCGCACCATTCGCGGTGCTTATGCTGTTGTCGCGATGATCATTGGGCATGGGATGATCGCGTTTCGTGACCCGCATGGTATTCGTCCTATCTGCTTAGGTAAACGTGAAGTTGATGGCCGTACCGAATACATGGCCGCTTCTGAGTCGGTGGCGCTAGATGCTGTCGGCTTTGATTTTGTGCGTGACCTTGCCCCCGGAGAAGCGGTGTATGCGACCTTTGATGGCCAGCTATTTACTAAACAATGTGCCGATAATCCAACACTTAACCCATGCATTTTTGAATTTGTCTACTTCGCCCGCCCAGATTCGTTTATCGACAAAATTTCGGTTTACAGCGCGCGCGTAGAAATGGGTAAAAAGTTGGGTGAGCGCATCAAGAACGAATTTGCTGACTTAGATATTGATGTCGTGATCCCCATTCCTGAGACTTCGTGCGATATCGCATTGCAAATTGCACAAGCGATTGATATTCCATATCGCCAAGGTTTTGTTAAAAACCGCTACGTTGGCCGCACATTTATTATGCCGGGCCAGCAACAGCGTAAAAAGTCAGTGCGACGTAAACTCAATGCGATTCGTTCTGAATTTAAGGGCAAAAACGTGTTGCTAGTGGATGACTCGATAGTGCGTGGAACTACGTCAGAGCAAATTATTGAGATGGCTCGTGATTCTGGTGCAAACAAGGTGTACATGGTGTCAGCCGCGCCTGAGATCCGTTTCCCTAACGTCTATGGCATTGATATGCCAAGTGCTAACGAGTTGATTGCTCATGGCCGAGATGCCGATGAAATTGCGCAGCGAATTGGTGCCGATGCTCTGATTTTCCAAAATCTGGAAGATTTAGTGGATGCCGTCGGCATGGGTAACCGCGATATTGCAAAATTTGAAGCGTCGGTATTTAACGGCGAATACGTCACGGGCGATATTGATCAGCAGTATCTTGATTTTCTTGAATCGATGCGCAGCGACGATGCAAAAACGGTTCGAGAAATCCAGCAAGATCTCGCCAACCTAGAGATTCATAACGAAGGCGCGTAATCGAGCGCATCTCTCCAAATAGGCTGCAAAGAAAAAGGCTTCCATTTAGGAAGCCTTTTTTGTGCTCGTTAACAGGGTTTGACTAAAGGATCATTGCCGCAATCCAGCCAAACACAATCAGTGGAATATTATAATGGATGAAGGTTGGAACCACCGTTTCCCAAATATGTTCGTGTTGGCCATCCGCATTTAGGCCTGACGTTGGCCCTAAGGTGGAATCTGACGCTGGAGAGCCAGCATCGCCCAACGCAGCAGCGGTACCCACTAGCGCAATGGTCGCCATAGGCGAAAAGCCAAAGGCGAGGGCAAGGGGCACGTAAATGGTTGCGATGATTGGAATCGTTGAGAAGGATGAACCAATGCCCATAGTGACCAACAAACCGACGATCAGCATTAATAAAGCCGATAACGCTTTGTTGTCGCCAATGCTTACTGATAAGGCTTCGACGAGCGACTCAACGCCACCAGTAGCTTTCATTACGGCGGCAAATCCGGCCGCTGAAATCATAATAAAGCCAATCATTGCCATCATATGTACACCTTTGGTGAACACATCGTGCGTCTCTTTCCACGCAATCACACCACCAAAAGTGAAGACCATAAAACCAGCCAGTGCGCCGATGATCATTGAACCTGTGGACAGTTGCACGGTAAGTGCCGTGATAATACCGAGCGCGGCAATCAAAATATGCTTTTTGTTGATCGCTTTTGGTTCGGTATTAATGACAGTATGTTCCGTCTCTTGATACTGGCGAGGTTTACGATAGGTAAAGAAAATGGCGACCAGTAAGCCAAAAATCATCCCAGCGGCGGGTAGCAGCATGGCAATCGGCACTTGGCTTGCCGTTACGTTTTCAAGGCCATTATCGCGTAAATTCTTGAGTAAGATGTTATTGAGGAAAATCCCACCAAAGCCGACAGGCAAGACCATATAGGGCGTGATAAGGCCAAAAGTGAGCACGCAAGCAATCAGCCTGCGGTCAAGCTTCAGCTTGGCAAAGACGCCCAATAGCGGTGGAATTAAAATCGGAATAAAGGCGATATGGACAGGAATGATATTTTGCGATGACATGGTAACTAGAACCAGCGCGACCAGAACCGCATACTTCAAACCTGTGGTGGCCGCACCATGCTCTTTGCCATGGATACGCTTAATCACGCTTTGCGCCAGTAAGTCAGTAATACCAGATTTAGAAATCGCGACGGCAAAGGTGCCTAGCATCGCATAACTTAGTGCGATGGTTGCACCACCACCTAAGCCACTTTCAAATGCAGAAACAGCGTCATTTAAACTCATCCCTGCAACTAAACCACCGACGATCGCACTAAATGTCAGTGCGACGACGACATTGACCCGCATCAGCGCAAGAAGCAGCATGATGCATACAGAAATTACTACAGGATTCATATATTTCTCGGTTAGTTGTGTTTACTTGTTATTGTTTTCTGAAGGTTCAACAAGTGGCCATCCGCCAAGGGCCTTCCATTTGTTGACGATACCGCAAAAAAGTTCGGCTGTTTTTTGCGTATCGTATAGCGCTGAATGCGCTTCTCTATTGTCAAATTCCATCCCAGCGGATTTGCACGCTTTGGCCAAAACGGTTTGGCCATAGGCTAAACCACTTAGCGCAGCGGTATCAAAAGTCGCAAAAGGGTGGAAAGGGACTCGTTTTAGCTTGCAGCGTTCACTGGCTGCCATCACGAAATTCAAGTCAAAGGTAGCATTGTGCGCCACCATGATCGCGCGGCTACAGTCATTGTCGCGTTGCTCTTTTCGGACTAGCTTATAAATTTCTCTGAGTGCTTCGGCTTCGCTGACGGCACCGCGTAATGGGCTAAATGGGTCACGAATGCCATTAAACTCAAGCGCCTCTTTTTCAAGGTTGGCACCTTCAAAAGGCTCAACATGAAAGTGAATCGTCGATGCTGGGTGCAGATCACCTTGTTCATCCATACGCAACGTAATCGCGCAGATTTCTAATAGTGCATCGGTCTTTGCATTGAAACCGGCTGTTTCGACGTCGATGACGACGGGAAAATAACCGCGGAAACGCTTTTTCAGTGTCAATGCTTCATTTACTTCAGTCATGCTAGCTCTTGGTTGTGTGACAGGGCTGGCATTATTACAGATTCTTTCTACGATAAAAACCAAACACGTTAATAAATGCAGGTTTCACTATGCGTTGGATAGTGCGGTGATGTGGCTAGATTTTTGCATTAACTTAGTCAATAGAAAGCGAAGCGGCAATTTTCCGCCATCGTTTTAGTATCGCTCGGAGAATAAAATCGTTATGAATAAATGGGTTACTGCCACTATTGTGATGACCAGCATACTGACATCCTTTGCCCCTATGGCGATGGATAAACGTTATGTGGCAACACCACAGCAGTCTACGTGGCAGATGGTGACGAATACCCCTTTAGAGTGCCGTTTGGTCCATCCGATCCCCAATTACGGTGACGCTGAATTCTCTTCACGTGCGAATAAGAAGATTAACCTCGATTTCGAACTCAAAATGCGTCGTCCAATGGGTGAAACTCGCAACGTAAGTTTAGTGTCATTACCACCGAGTTGGCGTCCGGGTGAGAGTGCAGACCGCATTACCAATTTGCAATTCTTCAAACAGTTCGATGGTTACATCGGTGGTCAAACCGCTTGGAGCCTACTCAGTGAATTGGAAAAAGGACGCTATCCAACCTTTAGCTACCAAGATTGGCAAAGCCGAGATCAGCGCATTGAAGTGGCTCTCTCGTCGGTTCTTTTTCAAGAGAAGTACAACGTGTTTAGCGATTGTGTGAGCAATTTGCTGACGTACAGTTTTGAAGATATCTCATTTACGATTCTGCATTACGACCGCGATAATGTACAACTCAATAAAGCTTCGCAAAAACGGCTTGCGCAAATTGCCGACTATATTCGCTATAACCAAGATATTGATTTGGTGTTGGTTTCTACCTATACCGACTCTGTTGATAGTCGAGGAGTGAGTCAGGATCTTTCTGAGCGTAGGGCTGAGGTATTAAGAGATTACTTTAAATCACTGGGGTTACCTGAGGATCGTATCCAAGTGCAAGGCTATGGTAAACGCAGGCCGATTGCCGACAATGCATCACCAATTGGCAAAGATAAAAACCGTCGCGTGGTTATTTCACTGGGTCGAACAATTATCTAATAACGTTAGAGTAAAAAAGCAGCCCATTTCAAAGGCTGCTTTTTGTGATGTTATCCGGGAAACCGTACGCATCTAGTTTATATAACTAGCCGATGCCGCAAAGAGACTTATCCTTCTAAACCTGCTGATGCTTGTTTGTTTTGGATAAGTTCAATCATGTAACCATCAGGATCTTTCACAAAAGCGATATGCGTGGTGCCCCCTTTTACTGGGCCAGCTTCACGGGTCACATTACCTCCAGCCGCTTTAATCGCGTCACAGGTGGTATACACATCTTCAACACCAATGGCGATGTGGCCAAAAGCATTACCTAGGTCATAGCTTGTGGTGCCCCAGTTATAGGTCAGTTCGATCACCGCACCCTGAGATTCATCGCCATAACCCAGAAATGCCAATGTGTATTTGTATTCTGTATTTTCATTAGTACGAAGCAGTTGCATACCCATGACCTTGGTGTAAAACGCGATCGATTTTTCTAAATCGCCTACGCGTAGCATGGTGTGCAAAATACGACTATTTGACATGTTGAGCTCCTAACTTTCTGATGAAATATCTATCCCCACCCGACCACTGTGGCGATGATGTTGGCTTACGTTCACCCACTCCAATCACAGAGTTTATCTATGTTCAAAGGAATTCGTTTACTTACTGCCTACTTGCAGAGTTGAGTCTTTTGGGGATCTGGTTAAATTTTATAGGTCAGTTTTATCAGAGAATTCGCAAAGATCTTCAATGATACAACTGCCACAACGCGGCTTTCTTGCGACACAGGTGTAGCGACCATGTAAGATCAACCAGTGATGAACATCAACTTTGAATTCTTTAGGGACGACTTTGAGCAGCTTTTGTTCCACTTCATCAACGTTTTTACCCACCGCAAACTTGGTTCTATTTGAAACTCGGAAAATATGCGTGTCAACGGCGATGGTTGGCCACCCGAAAGCGGTGTTCAATACCACATTGGCCGTTTTTCTGCCAACGCCGGGCAGCGATTCTAATGCTTCACGGCTCTCAGGTACTTCTCCTGCGTATTGATCCAATAAGATGCGGCAAGTTTTGATAACGTTTTCTGCTTTGGAATTGAATAAACCAATGGTTTTGATGTATTGCTTTAGCCCATCAACGCCAAGCTCAAAGATGGCTTGTGGCGTATTAGCAATAGGGTAAAGTTTGTCAGTGGCCTTATTAACGCTGACGTCAGTCGCTTGAGCAGAAAGCAGTACTGAGATCAGTAACTCAAACGGTGTGCTCCATTTAAGCTCGGTTTCTGGCTTCGGGTTATTGGCCCGTAAACGTTCGAGGATCTCGACTCGTTTGACATTATTCATCGTTTGGAAAACTTCCTTATGATTTCGTTAAGCGTTAGTGACGCGTGCTCGTTCTATGACGGGCTTTTGTTCTTTAGGTTGGCGAGCAGCCAGATTTTTATCGATGATATTTTTAGCTGCAATCAAAAAGCCAACACCAATAAACGCTCCAGGCGGCAAGAGCGCAAGCAAGAAGCTGTTGTCAAAATGGAAGACCTCAATGCGTAAAATGGTTGCCCAATGACCCAGTAATAAATCAGCACCATCAAACAGTGTGCCATTGCCAATTACTTCACGCAGTGCGCCCAAAATGACCAGAATAGTGGTCATTCCCATGCCCATCCAAAATCCATCTTGTGCTGAAGGCAACACTGCATTTTTTGAGGCAAATGCTTCGGCGCGACCGATGATGATACAGTTGGTCACAATCAGAGGAATGAAGATCCCTAGCGATAGGTACAGGCCGTAAGCGTAGGCATTCATTAACAGTTGTACGCAAGTTACTAGTGCGGCGATGATCATCACAAACACAGGGATACGAACTTCTTTGGGGACATAATCTCGTACTAATGAGATGGTGACATTTGAACAGACGAGAACCAGCAATGTCGCAACGCCTAAACCTAGCGCATTCGTGACAGTGGAAGAAACCGCTAGTAAAGGGCACAGTCCAAGTTGTTGAACGAGCGCAGGGTTGTTGCTCCACATCCCGTTTTTAATCAGTGTCTTATGATCACTCATTGCTGGCTCCTTTACAGTCAAAAGGTTGTGCTAACAGTGCTTCTCGATGTTGATTCACAAACTGAGCGGTATTTTTCACCGCTTTGACGACGGCTCGCGGCGTAATCGTCGCTCCAGTAAACTGATCAAATTGTCCCCCATCTTTGCGCACTTTCCAAGTCTCGATATTTTGCTCAGTGACTTGCTTGCCAGTAAAGCTCAATATCCAATCAGTGACGCGTAAATCTATTTTGTCACCTAACCCCGGTGTTTCTTGATGAGACAGAACGCGAGTCCCTGTGATGGTGCCATCGTGCTTGATGCCAATAATTACCTTGATCGCGCCGTTATAGCCATCAGGTGCGATGGCTTCAATAGCCAGTCCACTCGGTTCACCGTTTTGTGTGGCAATATAAGCGTGCATAGGTTGGTCTGTACCAAGTGCAGGATCAGTCACCAGTGTACAGGATTTGTACAGTTCGTTGTCGTGCAAACTGTGCGGGATCACTTGGTTTAAAATCGATTGCAGTTGAACCTGCTCTTGCTTGGTTATTTGATCTTTTGTTAGGTATTGGGTTAACGCTACAACACCTGTTGAAGCACAGGCAAAGATAGCGAGAATCAAACCGTTATTGCGAATGGCGGTTAACATAGCGCTCCTTAATGCCCGTAGGTTCGAGGTTTAGTGTAGTAATCAATCAGTGGAACACACATGTTGGCAAGTAATACAGCGAATGCTACCCCGTCAGGGAAGCCTCCCCAACTGCGGATAATGAAAATCATCATGCCAATAAATGCGCCGTAAATTAAGCGACCTTTGACGGTTGTGGAAGCGGTGACTGGATCGGTTGCGATGAAAAAAGCGCCGAGCATAGTCGCGCCCGAGAGCAAATGAAACAAGGGTGAGGCGGTTGCTCCCGGTTCAATAAGCGCAGTGAAAGCACTTGCCATTACTAAACCACACAGCACCGCAATCGGGATATGCCAGTTGATCACACGTAGTTTGATCAATAATAAGCCGCCAGCTAAATAGGCAAGGTTAACCCATTCCCAGCCAAGCCCAGCTAGCCCACTAAATTGAGGGTGGCTCATCGCTTCATGCAGAGTCTCACCATTATGTAATCCGGTTTTTACGGCGTCCAATGGAGTGGCCATAGTGACACCATCGATACCCGTTCGGATTTGTTGTAGTGATAAACCTTCTACGTTGAAGCCACTGAAAATAAGTGAAAATGCATCACTAAACGAGATTGGATCCGGGGCTAATTCCGTTGGAGCAATCCAACTGGTCATCTGCACAGGGAAAGAGATAAGCAAAACCACATAAGCAATCATGGCGGGGTTGAATGGGTTTTGTCCTAGTCCGCCGTATAAGTGTTTTGCAATAATGATGGCAAAAATAAGGCCAATAAAGATAACCCACCAAGGGGACATCGGAGGAATGGCAATGGCCAGAAGCCAAGCGGTGACCACGGCGCTGTAATCTTTGATTGCCAACAGTGGTGAGCGCTTACGCAGTAGCATAACGGCAGATTCAAAAGCCAAAGCGATGATGATAGCGAGCATCAGTTGAATGAGAGTACCCCAACCAAAGAAGTAGCTTTGCGCGATAAGCCCCGGTAAGGCGCACAAGGCGACCCACTTCATCAGCTCTGATGTGTTGCGTTTGCTGTGTGCATGGGGGGAGCTGGCAATAAAAAAGGCCACTAATTATTCTCCTCAGAATTATGATTGTTTTTCGCTTGTGCCGTTTGCTGCTCTGCTTTGCGCGCTTTTGCGCGAGCAATGGCGGCAGCGACTGCCGCTTTTTTGGCATCCTCAGGTTGAGCAGGCACAGGTTCAAGCGTTGGCTGAGGTTCACTCTGCGCCGTTTGCTGCTCTGCTTTGCGTGCTTTTGCGCGAGCAATGGCAGCAGCGACTGCCGCTTTTTTGGCATCCTCAGGTTGAGTAGGCGCAGGTTCAAGCATTGGCTGAGGTTCACTCTGCGCCATTTGCTGCTCTGCTTTGCGCGCTTTGGCGCGAGCAATGGCGGCAGCGACTGCCGCTTTTTTGGCATCCTCAGGTTGAGCAGGCACAGGTTCAAGCATTGGCTGGGGTTCACTCTGCGCCGTTTGTTGCTCTGCTTTGCGCGCTTTTGCGCGAGCAATGGCGGCAGCGACTGCCGCTTTTTTGGCATCCTCAGGTTGAGTTGGTGCAGGTTCAAGCGTTGGCTGGGGTTCACTCGGCGCCGTTTGCTGCTCTGCCTTGCGTGCTTTCTCTCGGGCAATGGCAGCCGCGACTGCCGCTTTTTTATCATCACCAGTTTCTGCTGGTGGCGCATCAGCACTGGTTTGCTGCGCTTTTTTCTCGCGAGCTTGACGTTTGCGCTCTTCGCGCAATTTAACCATTTCAGCGTTATCAGGCTCGACTTGACCTGCTTGCAGTGCTTCGGCTTGCTTGGCTTTAGCGCGAGCAATAGCCGCAGCAACGGCGGGTTTTACGGTGCTTGGGTTGTTTTCTGTTTGTGCTTTTTGCGCTTGAACGCGAGCAATGGCCGCTGCAATCGCATCGTCGCCGCCTGTGTGTTTCATCTCTTGACGACGTTCATCGGCTGCTTTTTTGAAGCGATTCTCGCGATCGGCTTTATCGCGTTTTAAACGTGCTTTTTTCTCTTCGAAACGTACTCTGGCACGTTCAGCGGCTTCTGATTCTTGCTGGCGAGTTTTTATCTCGGCCTTGGCTTGACGATAGTATTGCACCAATGGAATTTCACTGGGGCAAACATAAGCACAAGCCCCGCACTCAATGCAATCTTTGAGGTTCAGTTCTTCACACTTATCATATTCTTCCGCTTTCGCGTGCCAGAACAGTTGCTGAGGCAATAAGGAGGCCGGGCAGGCTTCCGCGCACTGACCACAGCGAATGCAGGCCATTTCATGTTGTGAAGAGGCAATCTCTTTACGAGTGGGTGCCAGAATGCAGTTGGTGGTTTTGGTGATCGGAACTTGCGAATGAGGCAGGGTGAACCCCATCATCGGGCCGCCCATGATAAGACGCGGTAATTTTTTATCTGCCTTATAGCCAAATTGTTCGAGTAAATATTGTACGGGTGTGCCTAATAAAACCCAGACATTCCGGGGCTGTTTAAACGTATTGCCCGTTAAGGTGACTACGCGGTTAATCAGGGGTTCGCCATCCATGACGGCGCGTTTAATCGCGTAGATAGAGCCAACATTTTGTACCATCAAGCCAATATCGGCTGGAATTTTACCCGCAGGCACTTCTTGGTTGGTCAGCAATTTAATTAACTGCTTTTCACCACCTGAAGGGTATTTGGTTGGGATCACGCGGATCACGATGTCTTTATGTATTGCGGCGGCTTCTAACGCTTGAATTGCTTCTGGTTTGTTATCTTCAATACCGATGATGGTTAATTTGGGCTTAAGAATGTGCTCTACAATACTGATCCCATCGATGATCTCTGCGGCATGGTGCTGCATGAGTACATCATCGGCCGTGATGTAAGGTTCACATTCGGCGGCGTTGATGATCAAAATATCAGTGCGAGCGAGGCCTGATTGCATTTTTTTTGCAGTAGGAAAACCGGCGCCGCCCAACCCAGAGATGCCAGCTTGACGAATGATTTCAATCAATTGCTCTGGGGAGTGTTGTCGATAATCAGCCAGTGGTGCGCGCACTGCCCACTCATCTTGTTGATCAGGCGTGATGACAATACACATTTCACTTAACCCAGAAGGGTGCGCCGTAGTGCGCGGTTCAATGGCGGTAATGGTGCCAGAGGTTGAAGCGTGTACAGGCAACATGAAGGTTGAGGTGTATTGTGTTAGTGGTTGGCCTTTGAGTACTTTATCGCCAACGCTGACCAATAAATCACCGGCTCGGCCAATATGCTGTTTGAGTGGCAATACAATTTCTTGCGGTATACCGGCATGAGTCAGTGCCGTTTGATTTGATTGCTGTTTATTTTCTGGCGGGTGAATGCCTCCTGGGAAGTTCCAGAGAGTGCCAGCTTTGATTTGTTCTATTAATGACAACATACCAATCCTTAATTCACGCTTTTCTGCGCACGTGAGGCAGAGTCGGTAACATCAACAACAGGAATCGCGTTCATTTGCCACTTCCAAGTATCGGTCGTAGTTTCTACCGGGATCATTTCAATACAGTCCGTTGGGCAGGGAGCAACACACAGATCACAGCCAGTACATTCTGACTTGATCACGGTATGCAGAGCCTTAGTTCCACCAACAATGGCATCTACGGGACAAGCTTGAATGCATTTTGTACAACCGATGCACATATCTTCATGAATGAAGGCAACGGTTTTGACCTTATTATCAAGATCATGCGCAGACTCTTCAGCTTCAACGCCCATTAAGTCAGCCAATTTTTCAATGGTTGCTTGGCCGCCGGGCGGGCATTTATTGATTTTATCGCCATTGGCAATGGCTTGTGCATAAGGGCGACAGCCCGGATAGCCACATTGACCGCATTGTGTCTGCGGTAAAATCGCATCAATCTGATCGACGATAGGATCGGCTTCTACTTTAAAGCGGATAGAGGCAAAACCTAAGATAGCGCCAAACACAGCGGCCAATGCGACAAGTGCAAGAATAGCGATGAGTATTGTGCTCATATTACAACTTCACCAATCCTGTAAAACCCATGAAGGCGAGTGACATAAGACCTGCGGTTATCATAGCAATTGATGCGCCTTTGAAGGGCGTTGGTACGTCGGCTACGCCGATGCGTTCGCGCATGGAAGCAAACAGAATCAATACCAATGAGAACCCAACCGCGGCACCAAAACCATAAATAATGGATTGAATGAAGTTATGATTTTCGTTGATGTTGAGAAGCGCAACCCCAAGTACCGCACAGTTGGTGGTGATAAGAGGAAGGAAAATCCCGAGCAGGCGATATAACGTTGGGCTGGTTTTGTGTACCACCATTTCGGTGAACTGCACCACCACGGCGATCACTAAAATAAAGCTCATGGTGCGTAAGTACTCAATACCTAATGGTTTAAGAACATAGCTTTCTACTAAATACGCACACACTGACGCTAGAGTTAGCACGAAAGTCGTCGCTAACCCCATCCCTATTGCGGTTTCTAGTTTTTTTGATACGCCCATGAAAGGACATAGCCCTAGAAACTTTACCAGTACAAAGTTATTGACCAGCACAGTGCCGATTAATAACAAAAAATATTCGGTCATAGTTATATAAGTCTTAAGTTCCGATCTGGTGATTATCGTGCTTTGCCAAGCGAATAACAACCAAGGAAAGATAAGGTTTTATACCTTTGACGGAATTTTGTACGCTGCTACGCCAGTATTAGGTTGATATGGGGCGTTATAAAGCAGTGTCAGCCGGCTATTTTTTATGTGTCGAAAAATGGGCTTGACTTAAATAACACCAAGTCAGTACATACTCACTGTCAGGCCAGTGGTAACCAACGCTGATTGTGCATGACGGGTTTAAAAAAGGATGAAGATCAGTGTGAATCTGAAAAATGAGTCGTTTGGCGTGTTTGTCAACATGGATCAGTTCTACCACGTGAAAATCAAGAACCTGTTCAACCCATGGATAAATGGCTTTATAAATCGATTCCTTCGCGGAAAAAATCAACGTAATAAAGCTCGCTAATTGGGCAAAGTGATGAGCAAAAATGTGCTCTGCGGGTGTCATTACTTGCTGGCGAATATCACTGAGCCATTCATCTCGTATGAGTTGTTCAATATCAATACCAAGAGCGGCACACGCTTTAGTCTGGTGAGTGGCGGCTGCGATAGCGTAGCCATGGCAATGGGATATTGAGCCTACGATATTTTGCGGCCAAACCGCTTGATTCCCCTTGCCAATCTCCAACGTTAGCGACTGTGATTGATCCAGTTTGGTTAGGCAGTGTTTTGCACACATCCTGCCAGCTAAAAATTCACAATGGCGCTTTAGCACGGCTTGGTTTAAAGAAGAGGGCAGGGAGATCCCTTGCTCTTCAAGTTTATTTTTGTATTCAGGCAGGTACTTCACTTCAAGCTGGTGGTATTGGATGAAAGATGGCCAGTTTGGAATGATGAGCATGCCTATTTTACCTATCGAGTGAGTGAACTTGTTCGATGCGTCGCCTGCGTGGTGACGTTTATCTCAGATTGAGTGAAAAATCACTCCCCCAGTCAAAAACAAAGTGTTGATGTCTAGGAGAGTGAGTCAGAGTGACTAACTAGAACTGGTAATCAGCGACTATGCCAAAGGTGCGTGGACCGCCGACTTCGTAGAGATCACTTTTCTGGCGAATCACGTACTCTTCATCAGTGACGTTTTTCACGTAAGCGCGAATAGTCAAATCGTTGAGAGTGTAACCTGCATTCAGATTGAACACGGTGTAATCGCCAGCCGTTTTACTCTCTGTGTTGGCTAAATCGGTATAGTAATCGGAAACGTGGTTAACACGAGCACCAAAAAATAGACCGGAATCTAAGTGTTGAGTAAAGCCCGCACCTGCAGACAGTTTAGGAGCGTAACTGAACTCATTGCCTGAGAGATTGGTAGAAGTACCGGTTGGTCCTTCGCTGATGTCCGTTTTAAGAAGACCGACAAACGCAAACAGGTCGAGCCCAGAATCAAACCAGTAAGAGGCTTCAACTTCCGTACCGTAAGTTTTCCCTTTCGGTATATTGGTGATATAGGTGTCGAAGCGTTTTCCGCTGTCACCTGAGACCGAAGTTTGATAATTTTTGTAGTCGTTGTAGAACAGGTTAGCGGTCAGATCCAGCTTGTCATCCAGGAAGCTTGAACGAGAACTTAGCTCGTAGCTCCAGACTTTTTCTTGTTCAAAAACAAAAACTTCTTCTTTGTACTCGTTATAGCCTAATCCACCGGCATTGTAGCCTTTACGGGCCGTAAGACCGAGGGTGGAGTGATCTGAGACATCAAGTAATAGACCAATCTTAGGCAATAGGATGCCGTCATCTTCATCGGCTTTAAAATCGAGTGGTAGGGTAGCGTGATCGAAATCTCGCTTCAGTTCATCTCTTTCATAACGTGCACCTAATAATAGCTGCCAACGATTATCCAAACGAATTCTTGAGTCAAAGTAGATTGAGTTGGTTAAAACTTCATCTTTACGTTTTAATGAATCTGTTTCGGTGTATTGATCTTTGAAGAAGCTGGCTAGGCCTAGAATCGCATTGTACTTTTCATCAAGTGATTGATATGTAAGCTTTGCTTCTGCAGTGTAGTTATCTTCATCCACATCACCATACCAATTAGTATCAGGATAAGCTTTGAACTTGGTGGTGTAGTTACGATGGGCGACTAAAATATCCGTTGTCAGTTCATCATTAATCACATAATTGACGTCTAGGTTGATATTCCAGCTTTTGGTTTCTTGGCGACGCGTGCCACTTTTGCTATGCAGTTCAAGTGTGCCCGGCTTGGTAACGAAGTTGGTGTATTGCCCCTCTTCATTACGGCTACCAACCGTTAGCTTGGCTGTTAGCTTGTCATTTCCTTGAGGTTTCCACAATAATTTACCACGGACATTATAGGATTCGAGCTCGGAAGGATCCCAAGGGTACTGATCGCCGTTAGGCAGAGAGTAATCGATAGGGGTATTGCCTTTGGTACCTTCGGCGGCAAGACGAAACGCTAAAGTATCTTCAACCAGAGGTGCCGACACGACCCCTGCGAGATGATATTTACTGTCTTCATTTTCATAACCAGCGCGAACTTTACCCTCACGGTGGAACGTTGGATCCTTAGTTTTGATCACAACTGCACCAGCAATACTATTGCGGCCTTGGTTGGTGGATTGCGGCCCTTTATAGACTTCCACTTGTTCTGTATCCCACAGTCCAGCTTTACCAAACGCTTCTCCAGACCAAGATTCAGACACGCCGTCTACCGTGGTATTGACGCGCGGTGTTGCGCCTGTCATGAAGGTCAGAAAACCTTCGCCAGGGCCACGTCCATCGACCCCACGAATGTGTGGAATGCCCGAAGGTGCATTGAGTACGTTTGGTACGCGGTCGAGCAGATCGTAGTAATCTCGGCTTTCACCATCATCCACTTCATCGGTGAATAGGGTGAGCGAACTGGTGTTTTCGGCCAGTGTTCCTCCCAATTTCTCACCTACCACAACCACAGTATCCTGCTTTTTCTGTGGCTCTTTTTTTTCGAGCTGTTCCGCGACAACATTTGCGCTAGTACTCACGCAGAGGATGCCAATCAGTGTGGCGAGTTGAGTCTTATTGATATTTCTGACTGCCTTACCATTACCGTTATTCATATCCATGGGCTTCATGACCTAAAAGTTCCTTAATAGAAAAAATGATGTTGCTGCAACCATTATCGAATCAACTGTTGCTGGTTGTAATGTTAATGATAATTGTTATTATTTGCAATATCATCAATGCAGTTTTATGCTACTTAGTTTCTATGTTTCAAAAATACTAGGCTTGATATGGGGTGGTTTTAGTAATGATTGTTAATCAGGAGAGCTCACAAGAGAGGGCTGAGCTCAATGGGGTGTTGGCCCGTTTTATTCAAGAGGGCGGCTCTATTGGTGACGAGCCTTGGTGGGCACATGTGCAATCGATCGGCATGCCTTATGTGATTGAAATAAATGGCGAATGTGCAAAGGTTCTTTTTTTATGGCGTGAGCCGAAGCCGAGTGTAGCCGCAAATCAAGCGATCTACGTTGATATTAATGGTGTCACCGATCATCACAGTTTTTCGATGGCGAAGTTTACTCATATCGATAATACCGATGTGTGGTTTTATATCGATAGCGTCAAACAGAGTTGGCGAGGAGGGTACTCTTTTATTCCTGTCCCAGAAGCGTTAGTGCAGCCGAGTTACCAAGGTTCATACGATGCAATGCGCCACCAACATCGGCAATGGCTACGCTCCATTTTTCCACTGAGTTGCGCTGATCCACTGGCTCAAAATGATTTGTCAAAATGCGAGTGGGGGGGCGCGAAAACACCTTGTCATATGCCTAAAGCGCTTACGCAAACAGAGTGGCTCGGTTTCGATTCAGCGCAAGGTCAGTGCTTCAAAAGTGCTGATTCGACCTTTACTTGGAGCAGCACTTTGCTCGGTACATCGCGTGAGATTTGGCTTTATTCGACCGCGCAAAGACCCACCTCTGAGCCGTTACCCTTGGTGTTGATGCTGGATGGCCGTTTTTGGTCTCAATCGATGCCGGTTTATGAGGCTCTTTCACAGGCGACCCACAGTGGAAAGCTTCCAGCGGCGCTCTATGTGCTGATTGATGAAATTAGTGCTCAACAACGCAGTGATGATCTCAGTTGTAATCCGCTGTTTTGGCAAGCCGTGATGGAGGAGTTACTCCCCTCGATTAACGAGCGCGTCAGAGTAACCCGCGATGCAGACCAAACGGTGATCGTAGGCCAGAGTTTAGGAGGCTTAGCGGCAATGTACGCAGTATTACACTGGCCGCAGCGATTCGGTTCTGTGGTTTGTCAATCGGGTTCATTTTGGTGGCCCGATTTCTCGATCGTTAAACCCCCCAGTGAATATTGTCCACCGGAAAGCGACTCGCGGTTAAGCAAAATGAGCCAAGAGGTACATCAAGGTTTAGGTGCCAATTCACGTCTTGCGCTTTTCCTCGAAGTGGGTAGCGGCGAAGACATCATGATCGATTTAAGTCGAGATCTATACCAACAGTTGGCTTCACAACAGCATCGGATTCAATTTCGTCTGTTTGACGGCGGTCATGATCGACTCTGTTGGCGCGGCGGGATCATCGATGGCTTGTCATATGTTTTAGAACCTTATCTTTAATTTTCATCGGTAGAGAGAAATATGTCAGAAAAATACACCAACCCTTTTGATGAATCTAAGCATCAATTTTTAGTGCTGATCAATTCGCATAATCAATACAGTTTATGGCCAGAATTCAAAGCCATTCCCGCTGGTTGGCAAGCCATCCTTGGACCGAGGTCAAAACAAGAGTGTTGCAACTACATCGAAGCTCAGTGGTTAGATATTCGAGCTTAAACCAAACGAGTTTTGACTCCTGCAATAGCGGCGCTGTTCATTCATGCTTGTTAAGCGGGGTAACAAAAAGGGACATAGGCAATGACTTTTGTTAGGAATAAAGAGATGTACAACTCATCAGTGCAAGAGGATCAGTGGCCTCTTATCGGCACACAGCAAGGTATTTGGTTTGCCGAGCAGATGATGACCAATCCAGAGCAATTTAATGTTGCCCACTACGTGGTTATTCAAGGTCAAATCGATATTGAGTTATTTTCAAACGCGGTAGCCATCGGCTTGCAAGGCGTTGATTCCCTCCACTGCCATTATCTAGAGAGCGATGGCAGCGTGAGGCAGCAGTTTTATCCAGCGGATGAAGAAGGGCAGAGGCTTGAGATTCTCGACTTTTCACAAGCCGCCTTGCCAGAAGAGTCGGCTCGGGAGTGGATGAAGCACGATCTTGCGCAGCGGTTGGACATTTCATCAAGAAAGAGGCGTTTCCGACACTGTTTAATTGATGTTGGTTCAAGCAATGCACCGCAATGGTTTTGGTATCAACGTTACCATCATATTGACGTGGATGGGTTCAGCGTGAATGCCATCAGTCAATACATCTGCCAACTATATAACCATTGGCGGATTGGCGCTGCGAAACCTCAAGAGTTCAGCGCTTTTAGTGATGTAATTCAAGAATATCAGCAATTTTTAGACTCAGCAGCGCGCCAGCAGGCGTATGACTTTTGGCAAACGCAAGCGGCTCATTTACCCAATATTATTTCGCTCACCACAGGTAGCGCAGCCAATACATCATCGAGCACGATCACTCACACCGTGCCATTAATCGGTGGAGAGTGGTTAACTCGCAATAGTCCACAGTTGTTACCTGCCGAGCTTGCGATGGCGATGGTATTTGCTTATCTCCATTTACATTCTGGGCAAGAGCAAGTGTGTGTTGGTGTCCCCTTTATGCGCCGAATGGGCAATGCCGCCACTTGTGCCGCTGGTGCGGTAGTGAATGTACTGCCGGTGGCGCTGTCACTTCATCCACAAATGAGCATTATTGATGTGGCGCGAGAGATGAATAAAACTATCCGCCAAGTTCGTCGCCACCAGATGTATGACGCTGAGCAGATCCAGCGTGATTTGGGATTAGTAGGCCAGCCGCTCTATGGCCCGATACTCAACTTTAAACCCTTTGAAGCTGCACTGAGTTTATCTGGCGTAGAGACTGAGACACATATCCTCTCGGCAGGTCCGATTGATGAGATTGAATTTTCGCCAGTGCTCGATGGTCAGACACTGAGTGTTAATATCACGGCCAACAGCACCAAATATAGCCAAGAGTCATTAGAACTTCATGCCGCTCGTTTCGTTGCGATGGTAGAGCAGATTGCCAACCATCCAACACAGCCACTTGATTTGGTAGAGTTAATCCCGCCGAGCGAGAAGCAGCAGATTGCTTTGTGGTCGGTGGGGCCACAACATGAACATGAAGCAGAGCAAACTGTGCTGGATGTGTGGCAGCAGACAGTTGAGAGCAAGCCAAACGAAGATGCCTTGGTGTTTAAACAGCAGCGTTGGACATTTGATGCTTTCAATCACCTCATTGAAACTCGAGCGGATCAACTGATTACCGCAGGTTTGCGCCAAGGCGATATTGCAGGTGTCGCGTTACGACGTGGGCCTGAAAGCGTCGTGACTATGCTAGCGATTTTGCGAGCGGGTGCGATTTACCTGCCTATCGATCTTGATTATCCCGTTGAACGTATTGAATCGATTGTTGAACAAGCACGTCCTTGGTGCTTAGTTGTGGAGGAGGATGAGCAAAACATGGCTTATTCATCGATAAGCTACGTCCCTAGGTTTATTGCTCTTCCTGAATTGGCTCGCATTCACACTGCGCCACAACCCAAACCGACGATCAGTCACAGCGACGTGGCTTATATCATCTTTACTTCAGGTTCGACTGGTCACCCGAAAGGGGTCATGAACACACATGGAGCGCTGTTGAATTTACTGCGCTCTCATCAAGGTTCGATTTTTTCTGCGGCTATCAGAAAACTGGCGACACGTCGTCAGTTACCAGAACAAGCTATTACTGTTCGTGCAGCGCATACGACGTCATTCTCCTTCGATGCTTCTTGGGAGCAAGTACTCTGGATGTTGTCTGGCCATACTATGTATTTGTATGACGATGAACAACGGAAAGACGCCTACGAACTGGTTCAGTGTGTTGCTGAAGATAATATCGATGCTCTTGATTTACCGCCTTTACTGTTTGATCAAATGCTCGATAGTGGATTAATGACGAGTGCTCACGTGCCGACGTTAGTTTTGATTGGTAGTGAAGCCATACCACAAAAGCTTTGGTCACGTGTGAGTGAGTTTCCCGAACTGCTGGTGGAAAACTTTTATGGACCAACAGAATTTACGGTTGATGCGATCAGCGCTTCGCTTGATGCAGATGCATCGCCTGTCATTGGTCGACCGATTGCCGGTGCTTGTGTTTACGTGCTTGATGAAAATTTAGAGCCTGTCGCTATTGGTGAGGTGGGTGAGCTTTATTTATCGGGTGCGGGGTTAGCAAAGGGCTACCTCAACCAGCCAAGTATGACAGCAGAACGTTTTGTGGCGAACCCCTTTGCGTATGGCAAGATAATGTACCGCACTGGTGATTTGGTGAAGTGGCGAGACAATGGGTTACTGGATTTTGTTGGCCGGTGTGATCACCAAATCAAAATTCGCGGTTTTCGTATTGAATTGGGCGATGTAGAAAGTGCTATTAATGCGATTGATGGTGTCAATACAACGGTAGTCGTGGCAGAGCCTGTTGGCGATACTCATCGTTTATTGGCTTACTGTACTTTAGAGAAAGGGGCTCAGGGTGAGTCAGTTCAACCCGCGTTCACAGAGCAAAGACTGCAAAGTCTTATCGCACAGGCGCTGCCTGACTATATGCAGCCAGCCAATGTGATGATCTTGGATGCTTTCTCTTTGAATGTGAATGGGAAAATCGATAGAAAAGCGCTCCCTAAGTACTCGGCAGGCACGCGTAGCGAACGCGTGGCCCCAATAACCCAACCAGAGCAGCTGTTATGTGATGCGATCACCGAGCTACTCGGTGTCAGTGACGTAGGAATGTCAGATGACTTCTTTAACCTAGGCGGGGACAGTATTTCGGCAATGAGCCTTGGGACGCGATTGCGAACGGCGGGCTATGATCTACGACCCAAAGCTATTTTTGCAGCCCGTCAACTGGGTATGATGGCGGGCCAAATGGTGCCACTACAGCAACAACAGCGCGAGAAACAAGAAGGCATTATTCGGCCTCTACCTATGTGGCAATGGTTTGAGGAGACATTTTCTAATACAACCAGTTATGTGCAAAGTGTGCTTGTTGAGGTGGAAAGCGAAACCCAATTAGCGCACTTGCAAGCCAGTTTAGTGCAACTGGTCGCCAACCATTCCGTGTGTCGCTTGGTCCAAAAAGAGCAGCAATACCATATTGAGGCGCTGCAAAATCTTGATGTAAAAAACTGGGTTGAATCGGTTTCGGTTGAGAGGCTAGATGGCCCCGTGTTGGACAGTCTGTTTAGCCAGCGCAGTCAGTCGATGTCAATATCATCGGGTCAGCTATTACGCTTGATGATGATAACGGAGTGCAGTGGGCGTAAAAGTCTCATGATCCTTGCTCACCATTTCCTTATCGATGGTGTCTCTTGGCGAATATTGCTTCCGCAGTTGCAGGCATTAACTCAAGCACAAGTCACAGGTGAAGTGGCGGTGATTTCTGAGGAGGTTACCGGTATCCATTGTTGGTCAAAAGCGCTGTATCAACATTTAGCGGTCGCTGCTGCGCAAATGCCATTTTGGCGAGCGCAGGCACAGCGTGCTGTTGCTCCCATCAAGGATCCTGTCGATAAAATACGCATGACGCATTGGCGTACGCCACTCTCTCATGCCGTTACGCAGCCTTTATTTGAATTACCCACACACCAGATGAATCTCGATATTGAAGAGATGCTATTAGCCGCGGTTACGGGGGCGATCGCAAGACTTTATGGGTGTGAAGAGATTAAAGTGAACGTCGAATCTCATGGCCGTGAAGAGTGTAAAGAGGGGATCGATCTCAATCAAACCCTAGGGTGGTTTACCACCGAATATCCGTTGATCATTAGCGTGCCAAAGCATGCTGATTACCGCGAGCGGTTACGTGAAGTGAAGCAAAGTAAGCGCAGTGTGAAAGATAAAGGGCTAGGTTATATGGTGCTGCGCTATCTTGATAATCCGTATCGAGATGAGTTACGCACGTTGGCGAATACACGCCAACCGTCATTGCTGTTTAATTACCTTGGCCGTTTCCAAAGCAGTGATGGTCAGTGGTCACCACAGCAATATAGTGGGCAGTTTGCCGATACATTTGCCGTCACCTTAAACAGTGAACGTGCTTTGCAGCATCCCTTAGAGCTAAATATTTTCGTCGAAGAATCGGCAACGCCGCGATTGGTGCTCAACTGGTCTTGGAATGCTCATCTGTTCAGCCAACAGGAAATGGTGTCGCTGAGCCAACAGATTGAAAGTGAGCTGCTCAAAATACAGCAAGCGCTACAAGTTGGCGATAGTGCTGAGTTGGACCTCTCTGTACCTGCTGACTATACCGAGCCGGGAATCACACTGCGACAAGCGAGCCTATTGCAACACCACTATGGCAAGTTAGCGGATGTACTGCCAGCATTGCCTTTACAAGAAGGATTACTGTTCCAATCTCAATTAGGGGATAAAAATAGCAGTTATAACTCCACCACGCGTCTTACTTTCCAAGGTCAACTGTCTGAGCATCGCGTGAGCGAAGCGCTTAATGCGGTGATTAGGCGTCATCCGCAGTTGCTCGCTCGATTTGATAGTTCGATATTGGGGCGCACTGTACAGGTGATGACGCAGGTTAATCCAAGTTGGCCACTGACACGTTATGACATAACAAACATGAGTGGTGATGAGCAAAGCGCGTTGATTGATCAGTTAGAGAAGCAAGAGCTAAGCCGCCAGTTTGACCTTAACGATCCTACCCACAGCCTGTTGCAGGCCCAGTTGATTTTTCATGGTGATCAGCAAAGCACACTGCTCCTTTCGGCACATCATCTGGTGGTCGATGGCTGGTCAACGCCGATTTTATTGAATGACTTTCTCAGTGCATACGCCCAAGGGGTCTCGAATTTACCTCCGGTAACCGTCGGCTATGCTCATGTTGTGAGCCAGCTAACGCAGCGTGATAAAACCGTTGCGACCGAGCTTTGGTGCAAAGTATTAGCTGATGTCCAGCCGAGTATGGCTTTTGATGATATTCCACTTAGCGAGGAAGTTAACGAGCATCAGTTATGGCTATCAAAGCATAAAACGGATCAGTTAAATCAGTGTTTACGACATCATGGTTTAACCATGAGCACCTTAATGCAAGGCCTTTGGGCGAGTATTCTCGCCAGCATGACGGGCCGTGAAGAGGTGGTTTTTGGTACGCCAATCTCTGGTCGGTTCAGCCGTATTGCCGGTATTGATGAACAGATAGGGTTATTCAGTAATACCGTGCCTGTCCGTGTGACACTGCAACCTCACCTTAGTTTGAGTGAGCAATTAAAATCGCACCAAGCGATCCAAATCCAATTACTGGAGCACGATGAACTTGGCTTGGGTGAGATCCAGCAACTGGTGGGTGGAAAAACACTCTTTGATACTTTACTGGTGGTCGAAAACTATCCAGATCATAGCCGTTGGTACCAGCAAGATTTTAGCGGCGCGAAATTAATGGCCATCCACAATCGTGGCTATACCCATTATCCATTAACCATTCTCGTCTTACCGGGAGAGCAACTGCATATCCTGTTTGAATATCGAGACCGAGTCGGCGTAGCAAAACAGATCGTACAACGATTTGAGCAAATGCTGGATGAGTTTATGGTGTCGAGTGATAAGCCTTTCGCTGAATGGGATCTGCGGTTAAGTGGCGAAATTGAATTGCAGCAACGCGTCAACCAGACCAAAACCGCCGTTGAACGCACGACACTGCGTGATTTGATGATCACGCAGCAACAACGTTCTCCACATCAGTTGGCTTTAATTGATAGTGAGCACCGTTTTACCTATCAAGCACTGGCTGAGCAGGTGGCCGCTATTGCCGATTTGCTGCTTCAGCAAGGTGTTAAGGCCGGGGATATTGTTGCTGTTGCCTTGCCACGCAGCGCAACCTTGAGCTTGGCGATCTACAGTATTATCGAATGTGGTGCGGCTTATTTACCGTTGGATGTTGGTTATCCGGATGAGCGCTTGGCCTACATGATCAATGATGCTAAGCCTGCGCTGATCATCACTTGCTCTTCATTCACCTCACGTTTTGAAGGTTTAGCGACACTATTGTTGTTGGATAAGTTACCAGCCCCCGTGCGCGCAGAGCGGCAGAACCGCGCAGATGGGCTTACCCCCTCAAATGCGGCCTACTTGCTTTACACTTCAGGTTCAACAGGTAACCCCAAAGGGGTGTTGGTTTCTCATCAAGCGATTGTCAACCGATTGAAGTGGATGCAGCACCAATATCCCTTGAGCTCTGAGGATGTGGTATTGCAAAAAACGCCGTGCAGTTTTGATGTCTCCGTGTGGGAGTTTTTCTGGCCCTTACTGGAAGGGGCGAGCTTAGTGATGGCTCCGGCTGAAGCGCATAAAGACCCTGAATGGTTATTGCAAATAATTGACGATTATCACGTGACCACGATGCATTTTGTACCTTCAATGCTGGCAGCTTTCATGGCCTCAATTGAAGCGAATCAGCCAACGGGTTTCACCGTAGCACCAAGCCTCAAGCAAGTATTTTGCTCAGGAGAAGCGCTTGCGAAAGAGCTCTGCCATCAGTACGCACGTAGAATTAATGCACCGCTGCATAACTTGTACGGCCCGACGGAAGCGGCGGTTGACGTGACTTATTATCCAGCTTACGGCGAGGCATTAAACGCAAGCGTTGGCCGTAGTGCACCGATTGGTTTACCGGTATGGAACACCCAAGTTTATGTGCTCGATAGCTTTTTAAGAGCTGTACCAATCGGTGTGCCGGGCGAGCTCTATCTTGCTGGCGAGCAATTAGCCATCGGTTACTTTAATCGCAGTGCGTTAACGGCGGATCGGTTTATCGCCAATCCATTTACTTGTGGCGAGCGAATGTACCGCACTGGTGATGTCGTACGTTGGTTAGCGTGTGGCTCGATTGAGTATTTAGGACGCAGTGATGATCAGATAAAAATTCGCGGGCAGCGTGTGGAACTGGGTGAAATTGAAAGCGCATTACAGGCACTTCCTGCGGTAAAACAAGCGGTGGTCTGTGCTCAGACGCTCTCTACTCATTCAGGTATGTTAGGCGCTGATGAACGGCAAATTATCGGTTACGTCATCGCGCATGATATGAGCGTAACGAATGGCGAGAAGCTACGCGCTGAACTTTCCGAACATTTACCAGCCCATATGGTTCCGGCGGCTATCGTGTTACTGGATCACTACCCGCTGAGCGCCAACGGTAAGCTAGATAAAAAAGCATTACCGCGGCCAAATGACGTCGCAGCACGGGTAGGGCGCAAGGCTCATCCGGGCCTTGAAACACAATTGGTGACGCTATTTGCTCAAGTATTGGCTGTCGAAACACTGTTTGCTGATGATGACTTCTTTACGCTCGGCGGGCATTCACTGCTGGCGATGAAATTAGCGGCAGATATTCGAAGAGCGCTAAACCTACCTGTCACAGTTGGTCAAATCATGGTCAATCCTACGGTGGAGAAACTGGCGAGTTTGTTGCTGGATGAAGATGCTTTTAACGACCCCACCTTAGCTGGTTTTGGTGAAGTGCTGCCTATCCGTGCCGGAAGTGGCCCAGCACTTTTTTGCGTCAACTCTGCTTCTGGCTTTGCTTGGCAATACACAGGGCTACCTAAATATCTGACAGGACATTATCCCATTTATGGTTTGCAATCACCTCGGCCCGGCGGAGCGATGGCGACCAGTGAAACGATGGAAGAAGTGTGTGATCGTTTATTACCCGTCTTAAGAGAGGTACAGCCATTTGGACCTTACCATCTATTAGGCTATTCATTTGGCGGAATTGTGGCACAAAAATTGGCCGCGAAGCTTCAACAGCAGGGTGAAGAGGTGCACTTTTTAGGGTTATTGGATACCTATCCACCGGAAGGTCAGAGCTGGGATGGCCCGATGGATGAAGAAGAGCAGTACGAAATTGAGCGTGAAAAAGAGCAGTTTCTGGCCATCAATGAGCTAACCGATATTGAATTAGATGAGCAACGTTTGGCGATGTTCAATGAGATTACCGCTAACTATGAAGATGCGGTACGTCTACTTGCACAGGCACAAACGTCTGATTATCAAGGTCCGGCCCACCTTTTCGTGGCGCAACGTACGGTGCCAGATGGTTATGATATTGATGCTCATTGGCAATCTTTTGTCGGCCAGTTGATTAAACATCAGTTTGATTGTTCACATGAAGATATTTTGGCCCCAGAAAATGTACGCCAGATTGGCGAATGTTTAAATACGCTGCTGGAGTCGAAGGCTGCACTGAAAAAATAACAAAAACCACCATCGACGAAACCAGTGCGTATCAAGGCTGGTTTCGTCTTAATCTTCGCGATGTTTTGAAAGCATTACATTCTGGTTTGAATAGATAATAGTATGAATATAAAGAATATATTTTTAGATTTTAGCCTACTGAAAAACAACCCACATTTCCGAATGGTCTTTATGGCCCGCATGATGTCAGTGCTTGCTCTTGGCATGATGACGGTCGCAGTGCCGATACAGATACATCAAATGACCGGTTCGACCTTGCAGGTAGGTCTTATCATGGCATTGGATGGTATCGGGATGTTTGTTGGCCTGCTGCTAGGAGGCGTATTGGCCGATAAGTACGATCGCCGTCGATTGATTTTGTTCGCACGCGCGACCTGTGGTATTGGGTTTGCTGCATTAGCATTCAATAGCATAGTCGCGCAATCCTCCTTAGCGGCTCTCTATATCCTCTCGGTGTGGGATGGTTTTTTTGGCGCTATGGGTATGACGGCCTTGATGGCTGCTTTACCGACCATTGTTGGGCGACAAAAATTACCTGAAGCTGCCGCATTGAGCATGTTAACGGTTCGATTAGGTATGGTTCTCTCACCAGCGATTGGCGGCTTACTGATCACTGTCGGTGATGTCAGTTGGAACTATATTGCGGCTTCTGTTGGAACGCTTTGTACGCTGATCCCACTGTTTAGATTACCTTCGATGAAACCGCAACATCATTCGCCAGAGAATCCATTTCAATCACTGTATGAAGGTGTTCAATTTCTATTTTCAAACAAAGTGGTTGGCTGTGTGGTGCTGTTTGGCACACTCGAAACATTAGCAACTGCGATTAGAGTGATGTTCCCTGCGTTAGCTTTAGTCTCATTTCAGGGCACCGCCGCTAACGCAGGTGTGATGTATTCGGCCATTCCGTTGGGGGCGATGTGTGGCGCACTGACTTCAGGTTGGGTAAAACAGTCGCAAAAGCCAGGAATGGTCTTAATCTACGCGACGTTAGGTTCATTTTTAGCAATTGTGGCTATGGGGCTTGTGAATAATTTTTGGTGGTTTGCTCTCATCTTAGTTGGCTATGGTTATTTGGGTTCGGTCGCTTCTTTGATTCAATATTCGATCGTACAAGGACACACTCCAGATCATCTGTTAGGCCGCGTAAGTAGCTTATGGACGGCGCAAGATGTATCGGGAGACTCGATTGGAGCACTCGGTTTAGGGGCGTTGGGTAAAGTGCTAGCACCAACGATGTCGATCCTCACTTTTGGTTTGGGTGCAACGGGAATTGGTGCGTTGATGGTGATGGCATTTCGCTCATTACGCCAAGCGACTCTGTTTGATCCAGCGCTTATCGTTAGCACAAGCTCAGAACCTAACGTCTCCTCAGATGAGGTCACTTCCCAACCTGCGGCGCAAACGATGAATTAGCTATTCGTTTTGTGGTGGGCTCTTGTTGTGTTGCCGTGAGTCGAGAGCGACATGCCGCACATATAATTGAGAATTAATCTCATTAACAATTGATTTTTATGCGTAGACTGCTTTAGTATTAATGAAATGATAATTGTTACCATTTAGGTGGCGGTTGTCGACGAATACGAGCCTCTTATTTCTGAAGTCGTTATTGGCTTTAAGGCATCACGAACGAGAAAAGCTTCTTTTAACAAGGATTATATTTATGGCGATTCCCAAAATAGCCAGCTACTCCATTCCGTTGGCTGAAACATTTCCGAAAAACAAAGTTCACTGGCATGTCCAAGCCGATAGAGCAGTACTGCTCATTCACGATATGCAAAAGTACTTTATAAACTTTTTTGATCATTCTCAGGCACCCGTTCCTGAGTTATTAGCGAATATTTCAGAGCTGAAATCACTGGCTCGTCAGGCCAATATCCCCGTGGTGTACACAGCTCAACCCCCTAACCAAGACCCAGTAGAGAGAGCGCTACTGACTGATTTTTGGGGAACAGGGCTGACAAAAGATACTGAGATTGTGTCTGAGCTTTCACCTGAAGACGGGGATATCCAATACACCAAATGGCGTTATAGCGCGTTTAAGAAAACGCCGTTGCTGGAGTGGATGAAAGAGACACAGCGTGACCAGTTGATCATTGTGGGTGTCTATGCACATATAGGTATCTTATCTACGGCGTTAGATGCCTTTATGTTGGATATACAGCCTTTTGTGGTCGGTGATGCTGTGGCTGATTTCTCTTTGGAAGATCATCATCATACGTTGAAATACATCACGGAGCGTGTTGGCTGCGTGACTTCGCTTGAGGCATTAAAACCACAAATGATCCACAGTCAAGAAACCAGATTATTGAGCCTTGAACAGATGCGTCAGCAAGTGGCTGAGCTATTGGATCTCGATTTAGATGAAGTGGATGTAGATGAGAAGCTCACTTTTCTTGGCTTAGATTCTATCCGCGCGGTTACCTTATTTGAATCATGGCGCAAGATGGGCATAGAGTGCGCCTTTTCAGAGATGATTAAATATTCAACTTTAAGAGAGTGGTGGCATGTGATGGAGCCTAGTGTTGTTGCTCAGTCGTCACATCAAGTAACGGACACGCGTTCTACTGAAGAGCAACCAGTTTGAGTATACTGGACCACTAGAATAGGGAAAGAGAACGCATCGCCCAGCAAAAGCCGATATCGACGATATCGGCTTTTTTATCTTTAAGTTATTTGAGCGCCTGTATTGCCATGATTAGTGAGAGTATTGCGTTCTTAACCATTTTTTGTCGACTTTGCCCACAGGGGTTTTGGGTAATTCATCGACGAAATGGATGTGATCAGGGATCTTAAATTCTGCTAATCCTTGAGCGTGTAAAAATCGTTTGAGAGTAATGGGTTTGAGCATTTTACCGTTATCTGGCACGACAATGGCGCAACTGCGTTCACCAAGAAACTCATCAGCAATAGCAACCAAAGCCACATCATGAACATCCTGATGTTGAAGTAGCAGGTTTTCAACCTCTTCGGCTGCGATTTTTTCACCACCACGATTGATCTGATCTTTATCTCGTCCCGTGACGATAATATTGCCTTCAGCCGTCTTACGCACTCTGTCACCTGTGATATAGAAGCCTTGGTCGGTGAATGAGCGCTGGTTATGTTCTGGAGCTCGGTAATAACCTCGAATCGTATAAGGGCCTCTGGTCATGAGCAAGCCTTCCTCACCCACCGCAGCGGGCTCACCCTCATCGTTGATTATCATCACTTCATCATCAGCTGAAATTGGGCGTCCTTGAGTAGTAACAATCACGCTGAGTGGGTCATCAAGTCGTGTGTAATTAACCAACCCTTCAGCCATTCCAAACACTTGCTGTAATTGACAGTGAAGAGTCGTCGGTAAGCGCATTGCTGCGGCCTCACTAAACTTCGCTCCGCCGACTTGTACCAGAGTGAGGCTAGCGATGTTTTCTGTAGCGGACTCGGCGTATTTCATCCACAGTAGCGCTAACGGCGGCACTAGCGCTGCAACGGTAATGTGGTGCTTCTCAATTAAACGGAAAGCGGTGTGCGGTGTGGTATCGGAAGCGAGCACGACACAACCGCCAGCGTAAAAGACGCCCAATGCGCCGGGCGAGCTGAGTGGAAAGTTATGCGCAACGGGAAGAACACACAAATACCTCGTTTGTGGACCAAACTGACAAATTTGAATGCTACCAAGTACGCTATAAGCGTAGTCATTGTGCGTACGAGGGATCAATTTGGGAGTGCCAGTTGTTCCGCCGGAAAGCTGGAAAAAAGCCACTTGATCAGCAAAGACCGAATCAGTAACAGGATCGTCTCCCGCGCAGTGGTAAAGCGTATCTAACTCCTGAATTTGCTCGTGTGAGGATTGACCGCAAACAATGGTATGCAAGAGAGAAGGGCAACTACTTCGTAGTTTCTGAGCGGTTTGCTGCGCGTCAAAGCCCACGATATCGTCTGAAAAAATATAGGCTTTGGCGTGAGTATGTTGGCAAAAATAGCTCAGCTCTAGATAGCGGTGCGCTGGCAGAGCTAGAACCGGTTTAATGCCCCGCATGGTCAAGGCAAAAAAGCAGAGATAGAATTCAGCACGATTGGCCATTTGTAGTACGACATTATCACCCCGCTGCAAACCTAGGGAGCTCAAGCCAGCCGCAAGGCTGATCATTTTCTGATATAAATTTTGATAGCTGTACTGGCCGAAATCATCAATCAGTGCGATGGCGTCAGGGCTTTTTTTGACGGAATCACTGAAGTAATCAAATAAGGTTCTTTGTTGCCAGTAGCCTTGTTCACGATAGCGCTGGCTGAATTGCTCTGGCCAAGGGGTAAAATCGGTCGGGTTAAGATTATTCATGACCACTCCTTAGGCGGTAAGCAATTCATCAATTTCAATACCAGCGGCTTTCAAAATGGTGCTCATTTTTGCCCCTGTTTCATCGAGTTCACTTTGTGGTGAGGATTCATTCACAATACCAGCTCCAGCGAACACACTCATCTCATTTTGGCTCACTTCCGCGCAGCGTATCGTGACAACCCACTCGCCATTCCCCCGAGCGTCGCACCAACCGATCATGCCAGTGAAGTAGCCGCGGTCGAAGGTTTCGATCTGCTTAATCGCTTGGTAAGCCGATAATCTTGGATAACCACACACCGCAGGTGTTGGGTGTAACTCTGCTGCAATGCGTAGCGAGTTAATCATCGGATCATCGGCTTGTCCTTCAAGCACTGTTGATAAATGCAGCATCGTTTCGGTTTCAATCACTGATGGAACCATAGGGGTAAATAAGTTATGGCAGTAGCGGCTGAGTACTTTCTCGACTTCCTCGACGACGAAGGCATGTTCATTCAGATCTTTTTGCGTATCAAGTAATGAAGCGGAGCGCTGTTGGTTTTGCACCGCGTTGTTTGATTTAGGCCGCGAGCCCGCTAGGGGGTTAGAAACGATAAACCCGCCTTTCTTCGCCAACAACAACTCGGGACTGGCTCCCATTAACTTGGCGTTAGGGCCAATTTCAGTAGAAAAAGTGTAGCCATTGCGATTGATGGACAACAGATTACGCAATAAACGAGTTTGATCGATGTGTTGTGGAGTCGAGAGTTTCACTAAACGTGATAGCACCACTTTTGATAGTTCGGTGGTATTAAACAGCTCAAGTAAGGTTGTGACTCCTTGTTTGTAGTCGTTGCCTGTTGGCGGTGAAACAATGGTCGCTTTATGGCTCTGCTGCCCTTCTTTTTCACTGGCCCGTGGGCTACCAGAAACATAGAGCTTTTCTGGAATAAAGAAACGCGTCGCCGTCTCTTCATTAAAAGGAATTGTCGCAAATAAAATAGGATTGTCGTACTCATCTGTTTTTGCTGCTTCTAGCATCTTGGTTGCTTGATCCGCCAGCTTACAGAATGGGATCGCTTGATTGAACTGATGAGCAATTCCCACGCCAAGCATGGTGTTGTGAGGCGAAGCAAAAAAGAAAGGAGATTCTTTTAAGTGCTCATCCAATAGCTGATTAGCCATTTTTGAAAACCCAATAACTTCACGTTTCATCACCAAAACTCCATTAATAACGTGTTACGCCTAATTGCTTATTATTTTACAAACCACTAAAGTACGCAGATTATATATGATAATAATTATCAATAACAAATGATAATTAATGTTATTAACTGAGGATGAGATTCGGTTATGGCTATGGTCTAGTGTGGATTTAACGGAGTAAAGTTAGGAAAATGATGAAATTAGACGAAACGGTTTTATTGACTGGAGCCGGACAGGGGATTGGTTATGCCGTATTGGAATCTTTATTGGCGAGCGGTTATCGAGTTGTAGCGACGGATAGAAATCACCACCAATTAACTCAGCAATTAGCGAGTTTGAACGCGTGCTATACCGAGCAGCTTCATTGCTATGAGCTTGATTTACAGCATCATGACGACGTCAAAAAAAGGGTACAAGAACTGAATGAGCGCTATCAGTTTGCTCATTTCATCAGTTGCGCGGGCATATTGCACCTTGGTTCAATAACCGAATTATCGATGTCAGAGATCAAAGCGATGTTTGATGTCAATACGTTTGGCACCTTAGCCGCTTTGCAAGGGGTAGCGATAGGAATGAAAGCGCGCCAGCGTGGCAATGTTATTGTGATTGGCTCTAATTCAGCGAATACGCCTCGGCTCAATATTGGAGCATATGCGGCATCTAAATCGGCTTTGCATATGTTGGTCAAGTGCGCAGCTCTTGAGCTTGCAAACGATGGAATTCGATGCAATATCGTTAGCCCAGGCTCAACACGCACCGAAATGCAAACGCAGTTATGGAACAGCGAATATGGTGAAAGAGAAGTGATAAAAGGTAATCTTGAACAGTACCGTTTGGGGATACCCCTTGGCAAAATGGCGGAGCCCGAAGACATTGCTGGGGTTGTTATGTTTTTGATGTCGAATGCAGCAAGTCAAATCACCATGCATGATTTGAGAGTGGATGGCGGCGCTACGCTCGATAATTAGGTGAAGGCCACTGACGATAGGCAAGGTGAAGCAAACGGGAGCTTCACCTTAGTGGTCGTTTACACTGGAGCGTGACAATATTGCTGCTGTTGAAGTGTTGCAACCGCATCATCGAGCGTATTTAAAAAGCACATTGTATCCTCCCAACTTAAGCACTCATCAGTGATGGATTGGCCGTAGCAGAGCGGACCTTTATTCAAAGCTTGGCTACCGCCTTGCAAAAAGCTTTCGCACATTACCCCCGCAATGCGGCGCTCTCCAGACAGCAGTTGCTGGGCAATGTTATTTATTACATCCAATTGATTCTTAGCGATTTTTCCGCTATTGCCGTGGCTGCAGTCAATTACTAGCCTACTGTTGAGCTGGCTATGGTGTAATTGATAAGCCGCACTTTTAACACTGTGACTTGCATAGTTTGGCGTGACACCACCACGTAAAATGATATGGCAATATGGATTACCTTGAGTTTGCACCGCAACCGGTTGCCCATTCTCACCCGCCATAATCAACAGATGTGAATCGTTAGCGGCATGAATCGCATCGATTGCAATGGTCGTATTGCCGTCAGTACCATTTTTAAAACCAATAGGGCAGTGCAATGCTGACGCGAGTTGGCGATGTGGTTGTGATTCAGTGGTTCTTGCGCCAACCGCACCCCAACAAATAAGGTCCGCGATATACGGTGCGATATGCGTATCTAAAAACTCAGTTGCTGTTGGTACACCCAGCGCTAAGACTGACTTGAGTAATTCACGGCTAGAGCTTAGCCCTTTGAGTAAGTTAAATTGACCGTTGAGATCAGGGTCAACCATGTATCCTTTCCAGCCAGTCCGCGTTCTCGGTTTTTCAAAATAAGTTCTCATCACCAACTTGAGAGTGCTGCTGAACTGTTTTTGTGCCTTTGCGAGTCGTTGTGCATAGTCAATTGCAGCCTCAGGGTCGTGGATTGAACATGGCCCAATAATCACCAACATCCTTGAGTCACGACCCGACAAGATATTTTGAATGTCTTGGCGGTGTTGGTGAACGGCCATTGATCGTTGATTATCGGTTTCTGATGATTGGTCTAGAAGGTATAGATTGGGTAAAGGAGTGATTGATGAAGCGTTCATCACATTATGTAGAGATTTCATGGGCACTATCCGCATAAACATTACGACGTAATGATAATTATTATCATTAATTGTTTTCGATAGTGTGAAACATTTGTACAATTGTCAATATGTAAACAGATTTAAATCAAAATGGGGGAACGCGTTTAAAATGAGCTGTTAGCAATGATCAATCACTATTACGTTTGTGATGATTGTGCTTTTTGATCTCCTGCCGTAGATCAATACATTAATGCCCACGGTGATTGGTGAGCGTTTGGGGTTACCAATAGAAGATTTTTACCATGGTCGTTTAGTCCAAGAGTACAAGCTGGTCTTATGCTCATATCAAAGGTCTAGATAGTTAGCCGGGCTCAAGAGCATGTTGTAAAGGCCATAAAGTTAGTTTACCCCCCGATTGATATAATTGTTCGCTAGAGCACAAGTCAATTTATCGATGAGATTTCCTTGAAACAGATTCATCACCTTAGAGGTAAGTGCTAGCAGTATCACGAAGAGAGAAATAGGCGTTTTTAGAACGGTTCTTTTGTGCTCAGACATCTACTTATTAGCCATGAAAATCGCTTAATTTCAATGGTGTTGTAATTTATATGTCTAGGAGTAAATATGCATAAATTCAAACTATCATTGGCAACAATACTCATTCTTTCATCGTGTTTTGCTTATGCAAATGAGCAAATTAAGAACGGCAAATTTAACGGGAATATGGATGGTTGGTGGAATGCTGGTGCAGATGTAAAAATCAAAAATGGCGAAGCATGTCTTGAGATTAGAAGTCCAGGAGAGAACCCTTGGAATGTGATTTTAGGACAGGGCGGGATTGGGTTGGCAAACAAAGCAGATTATGAAGTTTCATTTGATGCTTATGCAACCGTTGATACTCAAATGAGAACGCTTATTCAGCATGAAGGTCCTCCTTATATCAACTATTTTGTGGATGATACAAAAGTCTCACTGAAGAAGAAGAGCTATAAGTTTAAGTTCAGCCATGATGTTGAAAGCGATGCTAAAACTGAGTTCCAGTTTCAAATGGGCGCCCAGAAAAAGGGAACCGTATGCGTTAGCAATGTTTCAGTCGTCGGTGAGAAATACATTGAAGAGCTGAAGATAAATTCTGTTCGTGCTAACCAAGTCGGTTACCTTCCTCAAGCAGATAAGTTTGTGTTTGTCGCGAATGAATCTAAAGAGCCATTAAAGTGGGTGCTAACAAACAACAGCAATATCAATGTCGATTTAGGTAAAACGGAAGTTTTTGGTCTTAATAAGGCATCAGGCGAGTTTATTCACCGTATTGACCTATCGAACTACAGATCAGATATGAGTGGCTTGAAAGTAAAAGTCGGTGAAGACGAGAGCTTGCCATTTAGCATTAGCAAAGATATCTACAGTCAGTTGAAGTACGATGCATTGTCTTACTTCTACCAAAACCGTAGTGGTATTGAGATTGATAAGGCTCTGGTACAGCGTGACGATCTAGCGCGTCCCGGCGGGCATATGAGCGATGTGGTTACCTGTTTTAATAAGACTGACAGCTGGGGTAATAAATGGCCAGGCTGTGATTTTTCTGTCGATGTAACTGGCGGTTGGTATGACGCTGGCGACCATGGTAAGTATACGGTTAACAGCGGTATCTCGACTTGGACCCTTTTGAACCTGTTTGAAAGAGGTAAATGGCTAGATAACGCACCAATTCCTTTTGCAGAAGGGAAAGTGAAAATTCCAGAAGCTGGAAATGGCGTTAATCCTTTGTTGTCTGAGGCTCGTTGGAATATCGAATTTATATTGGCAATGCAGATCCATAGTGACCAACCTGTAGCGGCTCCTGTTGGTGACCAGTCTGAAGACAAAACACTTAAACTGACTAAGATTGACGCAAAAGGTATGGCTTTCCATAAAGTTGCTGATGAAGCTTGGACAGGTATGCCACTGCCACCTCATATGGACACCCAAAAGCGATATGTGGGTTATCCAACCACTGCGGCTACGTTGAACTTGTCAGCAATTGGTGCTCAATGTGCGCGAATTTGGAAAGAGATTGATCCTGCGTTCTCAAAAAACTGTTTGAATGCGGCGCAAGAGGCTTGGGAAGCCGCGAGCAAAAATCCTCATATTCTTGCCTATGATAACTTCACAGGGTCGGGCCCATATGATGATAAAGAGCTTTCAGACGAGTTCTACTGGGCTGCAAGTGAACTTTATATCACCACTGGTGACAGCAAGTACCTTAAAGCACTGAAAGCTTCTCCTCATTATCTAGAGACACCAAAAGGTAACATTGAAGCAGATGGCGAAATGTTCTGGGGGTACACAGCGCCTTTAGCAACAATAAGCTTGGCCGTTGTGCCTAATGGATTGGGTGATGATCAAATTAAAGTTGCAAGGAAAAACTTAATCGCAACCTCTGATAACTTTGTGGGCCAGATTAATAACGAGGGTTATCATATTCCTTACACGGTAGAAGAGTATCCGTGGGGATCGAACTCGAGTTTTGTAAATAGAGCTATCTTCTTAATCTATGCGAATGATTTCACCGGCGATATTAAGTATGTAAAAGCGGCTGCAAATGCGATGGATTACTTACTAGGCGCGAACCCAATGAACCTGTCTTATATTACAGGTTACGGCACCAATGCGGCTAAAAGTCCACATCACCGTTTTTGGGCACATGCTGCGGATGAAAAGTCACCAGCTCCAGCACCTGGCGCACTAGTGGGTGGACCCAACTCCGTGAGTTACAGTGATCCAGTCGCTACGACATTGAAGGGGCAGTGTGTTGGCCAAACCTGTTATAGAGATAACATTAATGCATGGTCGTTTAATGAGATCACGATTAATTGGAATGCTCCTCTCGTTTGGGTTTCTTCTGCTTTGGATGAAGGGCAATTATATTGATTAACGGGTCACTTTTTTGGTTTGGGGAAAATATTTATGCACCTAAACTTCTAAGCTAGTACGAGTCAGGAAAAGACGTTAAGAGAATACAATTCCTTGAAATAGCTAGATTTAGATACAAAAAAAGACGTCCTGGGACGTCTTTTTTCTGGAATTTGGCTCCCCCTGCAAGACTTGAACTTGCGACATACGGATTAACAGTCCGCCGTTCTACCGACTGAACTAAGGGGGAATTGCTTTGAGCGGTGCGAATGGTAGCGAGTGGGGTGTCCAGTGTCAACCTTTCCAGCCGAAGAAAAAGTAAAAATATTTCCCTGAAAATACTTTACTTTTCTGTACCCCTTATCGGCATTAGGCTAGGTTTAGTTATCCACCAAAATTGTGGATAAGTGTGTTGACGAATCCTGAGCAATTCGTTTCATCAATGAATGTTGAGTTATTACTCTACTCATTTGTTGAGTTTATTTTTTATATAACACTATGTTTTTTATTTTATTTTTTGATTTATCAACTGAAATTATCAATAAGAAATGAAAATGAATGGCGATGAGAAAAAGGGAGTCATTTTGAAATTTTGGGGAAAACAAGTGGATTATTTTTGAAAGTTAGGAGTTATTTTTTACGAATCAGGCCGAAGATGGTAGTAAACGTATGGAGAAGAAACTAGCATTTTTTCAAAACAGGGGTGATTTACGACGCAACTATTTTGAACAATTACTTGCAACAAAACATGGCTAACAGCGAGAATGCCTATTCAGTTATAGAGGACAACGGCATTATGAGCAAAACGTTTGAATTGGTATCGGGCTATCAACCCTCAGGCGATCAACCTACGGCGATCAAGCAATTGTTTGATGGGCTAGATGCAGGTCTTGCTCATCAAACCTTATTGGGTGTGACGGGTTCAGGGAAAACATTCACCTTGGCTAATGTGATCGCCAAGGCGCAGCGTCCGGTTATCTTGTTGGCACCGAATAAAACGCTCGCAGCCCAGCTGTATGGTGAGATGAAGTCATTTTTCCCCAATAATGCGGTTGAGTATTTCGTCTCTTATTACGACTACTATCAGCCAGAGGCGTATGTGCCGACCACGGACACATTTATAGAAAAAGATTCCTCGATTAACTCACACATAGAACAAATGCGACTCTCCGCGACTAAAGCGCTGCTTGAGCGTAAAGATGCGATTATTGTGGCTTCTGTATCGGCGATCTACGGTTTGGGTGATCCTGATTCTTATCTGAAAATGATGCTGCATGTTCGCCGTGGCGATGTAATGGATCAGCGCGACATTATCCGCCGTTTAGCTGAGCTCCAATACACACGTAACGATATGGCGTTTGAACGTGGTCAATTTAGAGTTCGTGGAGAGGTGATCGATATCTTTCCCGCGGAATCGGATTATGCGGCCGTGCGTGTTGAAATGTTTGATGATGAGGTAGATTGCATCAGTTTGTTTGACCCATTGACGGGCTCAATGATTCAGCGAGATCTTCCTCGCTATACCATCTATCCTAAAACGCACTATGTTACGCCAAGAGAGCGCATTGTCGATGCGATAGAGCACATCAAAGAGGAGCTGCGAACTCGCCAAGCCTACCTGTTGGAAAACAATAAACTACTCGAAGAGCAGCGCATATCGCAGCGTACTCAATTTGATATTGAAATGATGAATGAGCTCGGTTTTTGTTCAGGTATTGAAAACTATTCACGTTATCTTAGTGGGCGAAAAGAGGGAGAGCCGCCTCCGACCCTGTTTGACTATCTACCGCATGACGGTTTATTGATTATCGACGAATCACACGTAACCGTGCCGCAAATTGGCGCGATGTTCAAAGGCGATCGTTCACGCAAAGAAACGTTAGTGGAGTTTGGTTTCCGGTTGCCTTCCGCTTTAGATAACCGTCCATTAAAGTTTGAAGAGTTCGAATCACTTGCGCCGCAGACGATTTTTGTTTCTGCTACCCCGGGCAACTATGAGCTAGAAAAATCAGCCGGACAAATTGTGGATCAAGTGGTGCGCCCAACCGGATTACTGGACCCCGTGCTGGAAGTTCGACCAGTTGCAACACAAGTGGATGATGTGTTGTCAGAGATCCGCATTCGCTCAGCGAAAGATGAACGTGTGCTGATCACGACATTGACTAAACGCATGGCTGAAGACTTAACTGAGTATCTTCATGAACATGGGGTTAAGGTCAGATATCTGCACTCAGATATTGATACTGTTGAGCGGGTTGAGATTATTCGCGACCTTCGCCTAGGCGAATTTGATGTGTTAGTGGGTATTAACTTACTGCGTGAAGGTTTGGATATGCCTGAAGTCTCTCTCGTCGCAATTCTTGATGCGGATAAAGAAGGCTTTCTACGTTCAGAACGTTCATTAATTCAGACCATTGGCCGTGCGGCACGTAACATTGAAGGTAAAGCGATTCTCTATGCTGATCGCATTACTAACTCAATGAAGAAAGCGATGGATGAGACCGATCGTCGCCGTGAAAAGCAGCAAGCACATAATGAAGAACAAGGGATAACACCTCAGGCGCTGAAACGTAATGTCAAAGATATTATGGAATTAGGTGATATTACTAAGTCCAAGCAGCAGAGGATGAACAAACAAGTACCTTTGTCGAAGGTGGCAGAAAGCTCGCAAACTTATGAAATATTCACGCCGCTACAACTGGAAAAAGAGATCGCCAAACTAGAAGGGTTAATGTACAAACACGCACAAAACCTAGAATTTGAATTGGCTGCCGAAAAGCGTGACCAAATTGAAAAACTGCGTCAGCAGTTCATTACCAACAGTTAAAAAAATAGCCAATAGAAAAAGGTCTATTGGCTGTTATTTGTGAACACTTTATTCACTAACAACGTCAGTTGGCTAGGTGACCCCTAAGGGTCATATTGAATAGAGCACATATCGTGCCAATTAATTTTATACAAAAAGGGCTATTAACTAATGAATTAGTGCCTTTTTGTTATTTTATTTTGCAAAATGCGAACCTTAATGCAATAGTTAAGGCAAAGTGCAAAATAATAATGGCTAGAATATGCAACCTGATTTTTCTCTACAAAAGGCTAAATATCTTTTGATGGTGGAAGATACGGCTTCCGTTGCGGCGCTGTATCGTTCATACCTCACTCCCCTTGAAATCGATATCAATATTGTTGGTACAGGTCGTGATGCGATAGAGAGTTTAGCTTACCGAGAGCCGGACCTCATATTGCTGGATCTTCGATTACCCGATATGACGGGCATGGACGTTTTACATGCTGTGAAAAGTCACTACCCCAATGTGCCAGTGATATTCATGACCGCTCATGGTTCGATCGATACCGCCGTGGAAGCGATGCGTCACGGTGCCCAAGATTTCTTGATCAAACCTTGTGAAGCAGACCGTTTGCGCGTCACGGTTAACAACGCCATACGTAAAGCTAGCAAACTAAAAAATGAGGCTGGTAACCCGGGTAATCAGAACTACCAAGGTTTTATTGGCAGCAGTCAAACCATGCAATCAGTCTATCGAACCATTGACTCTGCGGCCTCCAGTAAAGCCAGTATTTTTATTACTGGCGAAAGTGGCACGGGTAAAGAGGTGTGCGCAGAAGCGATTCATGCGGCCAGTAAACGTGGCGATAAACCCTTCATTGCGATTAACTGCGCCGCCATTCCTAAAGACTTGATAGAGAGTGAACTCTTTGGTCACGTGAAAGGCGCATTTACTGGCGCAGCGACCGATCGCCAAGGCGCAGCCGAGTTGGCTGATGGCGGCACACTGTTTTTGGATGAACTGTGTGAAATGGATTTGGATTTGCAGACCAAGCTGTTGCGCTTTATCCAAACGGGCACATTCCAGAAAGTGGGCTCATCGAAGATGAAAAGTGTCGATGTTCGTTTTGTCTGCGCTACCAACCGCGATCCATGGAAAGAGGTACAAGAGGGTCGTTTTCGTGAAGATTTGTACTATCGTCTTTATGTGATCCCATTGCATTTACCACCGCTACGCGAGCGAGGCGATGATGTTATTGAAATTGCTTACTCTTTACTCGGCTTTATGTCTAAAGAAGAAGGCAAAGGTTTTGTCCGCTTAGCGCCAGAGGTTGTGGAGCGTTTTACGCGCTATGAATGGCCGGGTAATGTGCGTCAACTGCAAAACGTGTTGCGGAATGTGGTGGTATTGAACCACGGCAACGAGATCGAACTGAGCATGTTACCGCCACCGCTAAATCAAGTCGTGGATAACAAGATCCGATTAGCAAACCTAACGACGGAAACGCGCAAGGAAAATATAACCGTGCACGATATTTTTCCTTTATGGATGACGGAAAAGCAAGCCATCGAACAAGCGATAGAAGCGTGTGATGGTAATATTCCTAAAGCAGCCAGTTATTTAGACGTTAGCCCTTCAACGATCTACCGCAAGCTTCAAGCGTGGAACAGTAGAGAGAACTCATAGAGATATGGAACTGATCAATAAAAACAAAATTGCGCATTTGGCCCAAGAAATTGGAGAAGAGAATGTGCCAATATTGCTCGATATTTTTCTCAGCGAGCTGAGCGCCTATACACAGAAGCTAGCTGATCAAAATCTGCCGGATAAAATCGAATATTTAAAAGACATCAGCCATGCTCTAAAAAGCAGTGCCGCCAGCTTTGGTGCGGATAAACTGTGCGCTAAAGCGGTGGATATCGATAGCAAAGGAAAGGCAAACTGCATTTTTGATGAGGCTGAAGAAGTGGCGGCGATGCGCGCTCTTATCGAAGAGACGCATCGTTGCTACTGCCACTTGATGGATTAGCTTGTGAGTTGATTCTCAATGGCTTTTTGAAGTTTAACTCGGTCGTGCCGCCAGTCACGATTGGATGATGCTAGCTCTGTAGTGACACAATGCCAGTGTTCAGCCAGCTCCGGATGTGGTGTATCGCCGATCACCACATCGATTTTTCGCCCGTGGCAGGCGCGCTCACACCATTCCAATTTCTGCCGTAGCGACATGCGACCAGCAGGTCCTTGCTCGGGAGACAAGTTCTCAACAAAAATCAGCTTTGCTTTTACGTTTTGCTCAATGGCATTGCCAATTTCGGGCAGCAGTAGTGGTGGCATCACACTGGTGAGAAAGCTTCCTGGGCCAAGGATGATGCAGTCTGCTGCACTGATGGCGAGTATGGCTTCTTTGGTTGCTGGCACTTCAGGTGATAAATCTAAGCGCCTTAAATCTTCCGTCATCTCGTCCACGTTCGTTTCACCCGTGACCCAATGACCGTCCATAGAAAGTGCACTAAGATCAGAAGGATGCTCTGACATAGGTAAAATATTAACATCGACTTTGAGCATGTTGCGGATCAAGTTGATCGCGTCCAAAGGGCGCACAGATAGGTTATCTAATGCAGTCAGCATCAAATTACCGAGATTATGACCATTGAGTTCTCCCGCACCTTTAAAGCGATATTCAAACATCATCGAACTGATTGAAGGCTCAGTGATCAACTGGTTGATACAGTTACGTGTATCGCCCCATGCAATGCCACCTTGGCAGTGGCGAATGCGCCCAGTGGAACCGCCGTTATCTGTGGTGGTTACAATCCCTGTCGCATTGGAGCCAAAATCTTTTAACGCCGCTAGCATGCGTCCAAGCCCATGTCCTCCGCCAATGGCGACGACTTTCTTTGAAGTGTATAGAGTCATCTGTTCTTCTTATTTTTTAATAATTAACTACAATTTAAATCAGCTTGTTCACAACCCATACTCATTAGGAGGTAAATTGGGTAATGGACTCTTTTTTTTTACGATAAGGGTAGAATCACTTACTAATATTAAGTATTTTACTTATCAGCTGCTGTAGAGATAGTTAATTATACTACCTCAACGGCTGCCATAGCTCCGAGCTTAACTGGCTAAGTCTCATTTTTGTGAGATAGGGTGGTTAAGCCAGTGGTCTAATACCACAAGGGCATAATTGGAAATGATTATGCCTCCCGTATTTGGAAAGGTGTTCCGTGGCGCAACAGTTCGAAGATAGATTCCAACGTAAATTTTATTATTTACGTTTATCTGTTACAGATGTCTGTAACTTTAAATGCACATATTGCCTGCCTGATGGTTATCAACCTTCGGGGCAGAAAAACTCGTCTTTTTTAACCCTTCCTGAAATACAACGCGTCGTGCGAGCCTTTGCCGACTGTGGTACGTCGAAAGTACGCATCACAGGGGGGGAGCCGACTTTGCGTAAAGACTTTAACGACATTATTGCTTGTGTGGCGAATACCGCTGGTATAGAGAAAGTGGCGGCCACCACCAACGGTTACCGTATGGCCAAACAAGTAGAAGGTTGGCAATCGGCCGGGTTAACGCATATCAATGTCAGTGTCGATAGTCTTGATCCAAGAATGTTCCACCAAATCACGGGTGAAAACAAATTTACGCAAGTGATGGCGGGGATTGATCGCGCTTTTGAAGTCGGTTACCAGCAAGTTAAAGTCAACGTTGTGCTGCTAAAAGACCTTAATCATCAGCAGTTACCTGCTTTTTTAGATTGGATTAAACATCGCCCTATTCAACTTCGTTTTATTGAACTAATGCAAACTGGTGAAATGGACTCGCTGTTTGAGCGTCACCATATTTCAGGTGTTGCCATTCGTAATCAACTGATTGCCAATGGTTGGGTACTGAAAACCCGAGCTCACAATGATGGGCCAGCGCAAGTATTTGTTCATGCCGATTACCAAGGTGAAATCGGCCTTATCATGCCGTATGAGAAAAACTTTTGCCATAGCTGCAACCGCTTACGTGTTTCGGCAAAGGGGAAGTTACACCTGTGCCTTTTCGGTGAGCAAGGCGTTGAATTGCGCGATCTGCTTGCCCAAGATAATCAACAGCAAGCCTTAATTGAGCGCATTCAAGCGCAATTACAGACCAAGTCGGTCAGCCATTTTTTACAAGATGGCAATACGGGTATGACGCCTAATCTCGCCTCCATTGGCGGCTAAATTCTTTTTGTCACTGGCTATTGTTTAGCGGGTGATGTTGGTACACATTTGAACAGTAGGTGAACACATGGGTCACGCAGAAAGCGCATTTCAACCAGCACATATTGCCGTACTGACGGTTTCCGATACTCGTACTGAAGAAAACGATACTTCAGGCGGTTACTTAGCTGAGCAACTTCAACAAGCGGGACACATTCTGGCCGATAAGCAGATTGTTATTGATGATCAGTATAAAATTCGCGCGATTGTTTCTCAGTGGATCGCGGATGAAAACGTGCAAGCCGTGCTGATCACGGGCGGAACGGGTTTTACCTCACGCGACAGCACACCAGAGGCATTAAAGCCCTTGTTTGATAAAGAAGTTGAAGGTTTTGGTGAGCTGTTCCGATTGGTCTCTTACGATGAAATTGGCACTTCAACCATTCAGTCTCGCGCCATTGCAGGTTTTGCCAACCATACGGTTATTTTTGCCATGCCAGGTTCAACAGGAGCGTGCAAAACCGGTTGGACAAAAATCATCAAACAGCAGTTAGATGCCAGCCATCGCCCATGCAACTTTATGCCACATCTTTCGGTTTAACGGGGTTTCAATGAGCGAATTTACTCATATTAATGCCTCAGGCGAAGCCAATATGGTCGATGTCTCTGCCAAGGCTGAAACCGTACGTGAAGCACGTGCGGAAGCCTTTGTGAAGATGTCACCACAAACGCTGCAACTGATCCTTTCTGGGCAACACCACAAAGGTGATGTGTTTGCCACCGCAAGAATTGCGGGCATTCAAGCGGCGAAGAAAACGTGGGATTTAATCCCACTGTGCCACCCATTGCTGCTTACTAAAGTAGAAGTGCAGCTTGAAGCCATCGAAGAACAAAGCAAAGTTCGAATTGAATCATTGTGTAAATTAACCGGTAAAACAGGGGTTGAAATGGAAGCCTTAACCGCGGCATCGGTGGCGGCGTTAACCATTTACGACATGTGTAAAGCAGTACAAAAAGATATCGTGATTGAACAAGTACGCTTACTTGAAAAAAGCGGCGGGAAATCTGGTTACTTTAGCGCTCAGCCACAACAAAAGGTCACGCATGATTAATGTCCTCTTTTTTGCTCAAACTCGTGAGTTGATCGGCCAAGACAGCATTCAACTCAAGGCACAGTTTGCTACGGTTGAAGCGCTGCGTAGCCACTTAGCCTCGCAGCCTGGGAAATGGGATTTAGCCTTGCAACCGGGAAAACTGCTGGTGGCAGTCAATCAAACCATCGTTGCCTTTGATCACCCGTTAAGTGATGGTGATGAAGTGGCTTTTTTTCCTCCAGTAACCGGAGGCTAGTGATGGATAGCCGTATTTCCGTTCAAATATCAGATTTCTCGGTAGACGCAGAATACCGTGATTTGTCGCAAGGTACTTCCGCTGGCGCTGTGGTTACCTTTATTGGCAAAGTTCGTGATATGAATTTAGGTGATAATGTTATTGGCTTAACGCTTGAGCACTATCCGGGAATGACAGAAAAAGCTTTGAGTGATATTTGTGATCAGGCTCAGGCACGTTGGCCGGTGCAAAAAATCCGTGTGATCCACCGAATCGGTGATTTAGATATTGGCGATCAAATCGTGTTTGTAGGTGTTTCGAGCTCACATCGTGGTGCGGCTTTTGAGGCGTGCGAATTTGTTATGGATTACCTTAAAGCCAAAGCACCGTTTTGGAAGAAAGAGCGCACCACCGAACAAACACGCTGGGTGGAGTCTCGAGATTCAGATGCCCAAGCCGCGCAGCGTTGGGCTAATCATCACACCATCGACTAAGCCTTGTGTAGTATATGAATAGTTCCGCGCTGTTGATTCTTCGCGTGAAACAGCGCTTTATCGGCCGTTGATACAAACTGTTCTGGCGTCATGCCTATCGGTATTTGTTCGCAATATTGGATGCCGATAGTAATCGATACATACAATGAGACACGAGAATAGCGGTGAGGGATTTGCAGCTCTCTCACTTCACTAAGTAGTTGTAATGCTTTTTGCTCGCACTGTTTAATATCAATATCCGCAATAAATAGTAGAAATTCATCTCCTCCATAGCGAAAGCAGAGGTCATCTTTACGTTTCCAATGCTGCAGAGTGCTCGCTATCTTGCGTAGCACAGTATCGCCATTCACATGGCCATAGTGGTCGTTATATTCTTTGAAGCAATCTAAGTCGATCATGAAAATTGCAGCACTATTTTGCTCACGCTTGATCTTATCTAACGCTTTGGGCAGCAATGAGTCCATCGCATAACGGTTATAGACCTGAGTTAAATGATCCACATTGGTCAGTTTTTCTAACTCAAGTTGGTGTATAGAAAGCCGCTCTAACGTGCGCTTATAAGCGGTAATATTTCTCACAATCCATAGCACGTACTCAGTATTTTTCAGCGGGATGACCAATGCGTTAAAAAACTGAATATCGATAGGGCCAGAGCTGCCTTTAAATTGAGCAATTACCCTTAGGTCGAGATCGTATTCAAACTCTCGTATTTGTCCGTTATCAATGACTTCTTGGATAATTTGATGAAACCAAGCGGCTTTTTTTTCGGGTAATACCTGGTATAGATTGAGACCAATGAGAACCCTTGGGTCGTGGTGTCGGCTGCGATCCGTTCCTCCTAAGGCCTCCACATATACGCCATCGCGGTTAATCAGAAAAGTGGGTTCAGGTAATGACTCCAACAAGCTGCGCATCAGTGCTGGGTTTTCTATAATCTCGGAAAACAGTGGCGAATTCACCATGCCCAGTCCTTATTAATACAACGGTCAATGTTTAAGATATAAATGATATTAACTGTAAAATCTTGCGAGACATCGTGTTCTTAACGTGTTGTTTGATTCAAAAATGAGACGTTTTGATAAAAGATTTTGCCATTTACCCTTGATAAAAATTAACTATTTGTAATATCGATAGTTTGTGCCGATGAGCAAAATCGATTTTTTCCATTTAGTAAAACGGTGAAATTAGTCAACACTTAACTTAAGGCAGCATACCGTTGCAACTAAGGAGACAGATATGCAATCGCTAATAGTTAAAGATTATATGACATTACAAGCCATCACCTTCAAACCGGACATGCCGATGACAGCGGCTTTAGAAAAAGTGATGCGTTCGGAGCATCTTGGTGGTCCTGTTATTAACGACCAAGAGCAAGTGATTGGCTTTCTATCAGAGCAGGATTTGCTCGATAAATTGGTGAAGGTGAGCTATTTCTGCGAAGACACCCATTTAGTCCGTGACTGCATGCACCCTGAAGTGCTGTCCGTTTCATCAGACACTTCTATTATTGAGCTTGCTGACATGATGAAAGTAGGAAAACCGAAAGTTTATCCCGTGATCGATCAAGGTAAATTGGTTGGCATTATTACGCGCAGAGATGTACTGAGAGCATTAGGGAAAAACTTAACGCATTGTTTTAAAAAACCAACATAGCAAACTATACCCTTCCTACTTGAAGCTGCAGCAGTGTTGGCTACGTTCGTTCACCCCAATCACATAGTTTGCCTATGCTCATGGGGACTCACTCACTTGCCGCCTACCTGCAACTCCAAGTTGTTTGGGTATATCAGCAGTAATAAATAAAATTCTAGAGGTGCAGTGCACCTCTTTTCCATCTAATCAAGGTGAATGTGCGTTAAGTGCAGGTTTGATAAAAATACGCTTGACCTTGGAGTTAACTCTAGGGTTTAAGATTTGTGCATCAGAGAAGGAGAATCCTATGTGCACAAAACATGAAGCTTGCAGTACTACAAAAAATAGCATGGCAAACCCGCAGGCGGTGTCATGCTCTAGTCTTAAAATTACCGCGATTAGGGCTGCGGGCGTTGATTCAAATGAAGAGGGGTGCTGCGGGTCACAAGAGTGCGCAAGCAATGATCCTGATGATGAACCCGCACAGCTCACATCCGTTAAAACACAGTTTAACCAAAGCTGGAAAATTGAAGGGATGGATTGCCCATCTTGCGCACGTAAGGTTGAAACGGCGCTTAAAAAAGTGGGTAATGTGATCGACGCCAAAGTGCTGTTTGCCACTGAAAAATTGGTGGTCAAGTTTAATACCGAAGAGGCAGCGCTTGAAATAGAGCAAGCGGTTCGTAACGCAGGTTTTACGGCTCACCGCATTGATGCGGCTAATCCAGTTTCTGCCCCCATTCATAGTGACTGGAAGTCGGTCATAAAACAGAACGTGCAGATCCTCTCCATTGCTGGCGCTATGATACTCGCCGCTATTGTGCAGCCTTATTTCCCTCAAATCAGCGATGGGATGTTCATTTTGACCTGCCTTGCTGGTTTGTATCCTATCGGTAAAAAAGCGATTCAACTGGCACGCTCAGGCACACCTTTTGCGATTGAAACCTTAATGAGCGTTGCGGCGCTCGGAGCGCTCTATCTTGGTGAAACGGTTGAAGCAGCGATGGTGCTATTACTCTTCCTCATCGGAGAGCGGCTAGAAGCTTTTGCCGCTTCTAAAGCGCGTAGCGGTGTACAAGCTTTAATGGCACTGGTGCCTGAAACGGCAACAAAAATTGTGGCAGGAGAACGCATCACGGTGGCGGCACATGAGCTAAAACCGGGGGATGTAGTGGAAGTTTCTCCCGGCTCTCGGCTACCCGCGGATGGTCAATTGCACGAAGCGTCGGCCAGTTTTGATGAGAGCGCGTTAACGGGCGAATCACTGCCTGTCGAACGCTATCAAGGTGACCGTGTCATGGCGGGTGCTGTGGTCGCGGATCAGGTGGTGCGTTTCACCATCACCTCCAAACAGGGTGAAAACGCGATTGACCGCATTTTGCATCTGATTGAAGAAGCGGAATCTCGCAAAGCGCCGTTAGAACGTTTTCTTGATAAATTTAGTCGTTGGTATACCCCATTAATGATGTTGGTTTCATTGGCCGTGGTTGTGATACCGCCGACACTGTTTGCGCAGCCATGGGAAACATGGGTTTACCGTGGCTTAGCCTTACTGCTGATTGCTTGTCCATGTGCGTTGGTTATCTCAACTCCGGCGGCCATTACTTCTGGTCTTGCCGCAGCGGCGCGTCGTGGTGCACTGATCAAAGGGGGCGCGGCGCTCGAACAACTTGGGAAAATAGAGAGTATTGCTTTTGATAAAACGGGCACTTTGACCAAAGGTAAACCGGAAGTTACGGATGTGGTTGCGCTCAATGGCTGGGATGAAGAGCAATTGTTGCGCTATGTCGCAGCGGTTGAAATGGGCTCGAGCCATCCTCTGGCAACCTCTTTAGTGAAAAAAGTGCAAGCGATGGCTTTGCCCATTCCAGAAGCGATAGACAAGCGAGCGTTAGTTGGCAGTGGGGTTTCGGGGGTCGTGGAAGGGAAATCACTGCGCGTATTAGCGCCAAGCAAAGCGAATGTTCCGTTTTCTGATGTATTTAGCGCGCAAGTGGAAGCGCTAGAGATGCAAGGCAAAACAGTGGTGGTGGTTTTTGAGCAAGAGAACATTGTCGGTTTAATCGCATGGCAAGATACCTTGCGTGAAGATGCCAAAGCCGCCATTGAAGCTCTGCGCCGTTTGGGGATCGACACTATTATGCTCACTGGCGATAACCCTAGAAGCGCTGCGACGATGAGTGCTCAATTAGGGATAGATTTCAAAGCCAGTTTATTACCGCAAGATAAAGTGGAATACATTCAACAGTTGGCGCAACAAAAACAAGTGGCGATGGTCGGGGATGGCATTAATGATGCACCAGCAATGAAAGCGGCCAGCATTGGTATTGCGATGGGGGGTGGTACCGATGTTGCGTTGGAAACGGCCGATGCGGCAATTACTCATAATCGATTGGTCGAGCTCGCCACCATGATCGAGCTATCACAAGCTACCCTCGCCAATATTCGCCAGAATGTCACGCTAGCGCTAGGCTTAAAAAGTATCTTTTTAGTCACGAGTTTACTCGGTATTACGGGCTTATGGGTGGCGGTGCTGGCTGATAGTGGAGCTACCGCGTTAGTGACGCTCAATGCGTTGCGTCTATTGAAATTTAAAAAATAGTCCGAGACTAAAAACCAAAAAGCTCAGCAAGGCATGGCGGGTCGTTATCTCTCATGCCTGTTGGGTTTGCACCCTATTGTGGTAATAGTGTGAAATGCGTCGATATTGCGCTTGTATTTTGTTATGCAGTGTTGGAAATCATCTTTTAGGGTTGGGTGTTATTTCATCAATCTTGCTGTTTTTTGTGATGCAAACCGTTTTTATGAGAATGTGTTCGTTACATTGCGTCATTCATTGTGAATTTGATCACTCTTTGTTGGTGCGTGGTCCGCTAGAGTAGCTGCATACCCGATGTATATCTATGAGCTGAACAAGCCGCAATAAGGAGTCACTTATGTCTCAAGCCGTTTTCCATCTAGGTGTTACCGAAGCCGATCTGAATGGTGCTACTTTGGCCATTATCCCTGGGGATCCAGCCCGCGTACAAAAAATCGCTGAAGAGATGGAAAATCCAGTCTTTCTTGCTAGCCACCGTGAATACACTGTGTACCGCGCAGAGTTAGACGGTAAGCCAGTCGTTGTTTGTTCTACTGGTATCGGTGGTCCTTCTACGTCTATTGCGGTTGAAGAGCTTGCTCAACTTGGCGTGCGTACTTTCCTACGCGTAGGTACTACTGGTGCAATCCAACCTCATGTCAATGTGGGTGATATGATTGTCAGCACAGGTTCGGTTCGCCTTGACGGTGCAAGTTTGCACTTTGCACCAATGGAATTCCCTGCTGTGGCTGATTTCGATGTCGCCACTGCAATGAAAGCGGCTGTAGTTGAAAGTGGTGCAACCGTGCACATGGGCGTTACCGCATCAAGTGATACTTTCTACCCAGGCCAAGAGCGTTATGACACCTTCACGGGTCGTGTTGTGCGTCGTTTCCAAGGCTCGATGAAAGAGTGGCAAGACATGGGCGTATTGAACTTTGAGATGGAATCCGCCACTTTGCTAACCATGTGTGCGAGCTCAGGTTTGAAAGCAGGTTGTGTGGCGGGTGTGATCATCAACCGTACTCAAAAAGAGATCCCAGATCACGCGACACTCAAAGAGACCGAGGCTCGTTCAATCAAAGTGGTTGTCGAAGCTGCGCGTAAAATGCTGTAATTGAGTTCTGAATTTACACTGATGTATCTATGTACACGGTGAGTGATTAGGCCACTTTTGAATAAAGTGGCCTTTTTACTTTCTAAATAATCACCAGTCAAACAGTCACCAGCTAAACAATTACTCACTAAGCAATCGCCAATTTAGGCAACGGAATGTACAAGCTCTCGGTTAAGTCGCTGAGCATCTGGTCGTAAACGTGAGAGATGCTGAGTGAAATATCCGAAGTGATTTGGTACATCGCGCCAGCTTCTATTTGAAAGGCAGGATGATCATGCAGTTCGCTCAGGCTATGCAGCGCGGCTGAGCAGCTTGGCGAAGCTACCGTTAAAGGGCTGATTAAGGCGAGTTGATTCATCCTACGCCTGACAACCTCACTATAATGCTGCAAGCGTATGCGGCCATCTTGAGTATCCATTTCATCAATGCTGATGCGTAACTGAGTTAGCGCGTCCATCGCATCAATGACCTGTTGCCAATTAATATGGTATTCATCGCTGAGATCTTCGCGGTTGGATTCCACCAACCAAGCCAGTATCACCTCATCCATTAAGAACATACAGTGACGAATTATTTTACCATGCATCATTTGGTTACGAGCCACAGAGCGCTCTGGCCACTCCTTCATGAGTGCTTTAAGCTTAATTTGCAGCACACGGTACATTGGTTTGTTGTCAAAGTGTGCGATAGCAATTAAGTGATTACTTTTTTCGTATAGCGTATCTTGCAATTCATTCAACTCAGTGTCGCGTCTTTGACCAGAGGCTAGTGTTTGATGGGTAATGTTACGGTGCTGACGGCATAAAAACAGCAGCTGGCGAAGGTCGATCAGCAGTTGATATTTACGTTGTAATGTGGATTCACGCTGTTTTGCCAGATAAAACATCAGCCACAATATACCGATAGAGATAAGCATTGAGATAAAAACAAACATAACCAACTCCTTGTTAAGGTTATACCAATCTAGAGTTAGCAGGGTTAATGCCAGTTTTTTATTTGTTTAAATTCAATTGCTTATGTATTTTTGCGTTGAAGTGATGCATCTTATTGGTGCATTTTGAACTAAAAGTGTGAGCTGGATCGATTTTGAGCAGTATGGTGATAAAAAATCCCCAACACAGAGCGTGTTGGGGATGCTATCGTGAAGATTGATGTATTACAGGATGCGCATGCCAGCTTGAGCACCTTCATGTGGCTCAAGAATCCATAGCTCGCTGCCACCAGGGCCTGCGGCTAAGATCATGCCTTCTGACATACCAAACTTCATTTTACGCGGTTTGAGGTTCGCTACCATGACAGTGTACTTGCCTACTAACTCTTCGGGTGAATAAGCGGCTTTAATACCTGAAAACACTTGGCGAGTTTCGCCACCAATATCTAATTGGAATTTAAGCAATTTATCTGCTTTTGGCACCGCTTCGCAAGCGATGATCTTAGCGACGCGTAAGTCCACTTTAGCAAAATCATCAAATTCGATTTCAGCTGCAATAGGGTCTTTACTTAGCTCAGTTTCAACTGTGGTTGGTTGCGCGCTCTCAATCGCAGCTTTTTCTGCTGCCGCTTCTTCTTTAGACGCTTCAATCATCGCTTCAACGTGTTTCGGATCAATGCGATTAAACAGCGCTTTGAATGGCGTGAGCGTATGGCTTGTTAATGGTGTTTGTACGCCTTCCCAAGTGAGTTCTTGGTTTAAGAATGCTTCGGTGCGCGCCGCTAGTGCTGGCATTACAGGTTTTAAGTAAGTCATTAACACGCGGAATAGGTTGATACCCACTGAGCAAATGTCTTGTAGCTCTTGCTCTTGACCCTCTTGTTTAGCCACAACCCAAGGCGCTTTTTCATCCACGTATTGGTTCGCTTTGTCCGCCAATGCGGTGATTTCACGAATGGCACGGTTAAATTCACGGTTTTCGTAAAGATCAGCAATGCGATCCGCTGCTGCGGCAAATTCTGCGTACAGCTCTGGTTCGGCAAAGGTTGCAGACAACTGATTTTCAAAACGTTTGGTGATGAAGCCTGCATTACGCGATGCCAGGTTGACGATTTTATTGACCACATCGGCGTTCACACGTTGGGTGAAATCTTCAAGGTTCAGATCAAGATCGTCGATGCGGCTATTGAGTTTTGCGGCGTAGTAATAGCGTAAGCATTCTGGGTCTAGGTGGTTTAAGTAAGTGCTTGCTTTGACAAACGTTCCTTTAGACTTCGACATCTTCGCGCCATTGACTGTGACATAACCGTGTACGAAGACGTTATTAGGCTTACGGAAACCACTGCCATCAAGCATCGCTGGCCAGAATAGGCTGTGGAAGTAAACAATATCTTTACCGATGAAATGGTACAGTTCGGTTTTACTTTCTTTATTCCAGTATTCGTCAAAGTCTAAGTCATCGCGTTTGTTACATAGGTTTTTAAATGAACCCATGTAGCCGATAGGCGCGTCTAACCACACGTAGAAGAATTTGTTCTTTTCGCCGGGGATTTCAAAGCCAAAGTATGGCGCATCACGTGAAATATCCCACTGTTGCAGGCCGCCTTCGAACCACTCTTGCATTTTATTGGCGGTTTCTGTTTGTAGCGAGCCAGAGCGAGTCCACTCTTTGAGCATGCTTTCAAATTGAGGAAGGTCAAAGAAGAAATGCTCGGAATCCTTCATTACTGGTGTCGCGCCAGAAACGGCCGATTTCGGGTTGATAAGCTCTGTTGGGCTATAGGTTTCGCCACACGCATCGCAGTTATCACCGTATTGATCTTCTGACTTACATTTTGGGCAAGTGCCTTTCACGAAGCGATCAGGCAAGAACATCTCTTTTTCTGGGTCAAACAGCTGAGAAATGGTGCGGCTTGAAATGAAGCCATTTTTTTTCAGCTCAAGATAAATGTGAGAAGCCAGTTCGCGATTCTCTTCGCTGTGAGTGCTGTGATAATTGTCAAAGCTGATATCAAAACCTGCAAAATCTTTTTGGTGCTCTTCACTTACTGCGGCGATCATCTCTTCAGGTGTAATACCCATCTGTTGTGCTTTAAGCATAATTGGCGTGCCGTGAGCATCGTCTGCACAGATGAAGTTTACAGTGTTGCCGCGTAGGCGTTGGTAACGAACCCAAATGTCAGCTTGGATATGCTCAAGCATATGACCAAGGTGGATCGAACCGTTAGCGTACGGAAGGGCACAAGTTACCAGCAGTTTCCTTGAAGAAACGTTTCTTGGGTCAGTCGCCATACTTAATATTCGCTTTTTTGATAGGTATGAAAAATAGAGACCAATACTACCTTATGCAGCGAGCGACTCCAAGGCGTGAGCCTAAGGAATCCCGCAACTTTTTTGGGGTTCAGTCTGACAATAGAGAGTGATAGCATGAGCAAAAAGGAGAAGCTATGCAGCCGTTCACATCTAAACAAGATTTTTGCGATTGGTTAAACCAATTTGAACACCCTCATCTTATTGCGGGGTGGGCAAACCAACCTCATTGGGTTTCGGTTACAACAGCGGGACGTTTGACGGTTCATATTCCATTTGCCGCTAAAAATCTGCTGGATGAGCTTTCCGAATGGGTCGTCTCCAAGCAGCAAACCGATGCGCTTGCTCCATTCAGTGTTGAGATAATTATTGCGCCGAAAGCGCTAGCGACGACGGTCGCTCATAGTGTTAATGGTGTTAAAAATATTATTGCGGTGACTTCAGCCAAAGGGGGCGTCGGCAAATCAACCACCGCCGTCAATCTTGCTCTAGCCATTGCTCAATCTGGGGCGAAAGTTGGCTTGTTGGATGCGGATATTTATGGCCCTTCAGTGCCGATGATGCTTGGCAAGCAAGAAGCAAAGCCAGATGTGCGTGATAATAAGTGGATGCAGCCAGTTGAGGCATTTGGCATTTTCAGTCATTCGATTGGCTATCTGGTTGATAAATCTGAAGCGGCGATTTGGCGCGGGCCGATGGCATCGAAAGCACTGGCGCAACTGCTCAATGAAACCGAGTGGCCAGATGTGGATTATCTGGTCATCGACATGCCACCGGGGACTGGTGATATTCAACTCACCTTGTCACAACAAATTCCGGTAACGGGCGCGGTGATCGTCACCACTCCGCAAGATCTGGCGCTAGCGGATGCGCGCAAAGGGGCGGCCATGTTCGAAAAAGTCGACGTTCCGGTTATCGGGCTTATTGAAAATATGAGCTATCACATCTGCAGTCATTGTGGAGAGAAAGAGCATATCTTTGGTGTCGGTGGCGCGCAGAAACTGGCCAGTGAATATGGGTTGGCGCTGCTTGCACAAATTCCTCTGCACATTGCCCTGCGTGAAGACATCGACCAAGGTCGTCCTACCGTGGTTGCTCAACCAGAAAGTGAGCATACACAGCGTTATCTTCAACTGGCGGAACGAGTCTGTTCAAGCCTATATTGGCAAGGAAAGCCTAAGCCAGATGCAATCAGTTTTACATTAGTAGACTAGCGTTGATTCACAGTGCTGTGAAAGTAGCACTGTGGTGATCTCTTCTGAAATATGACGAAAACGTTTGCTTGGTAGTTTGTTATTCAAACCTCTTCCAAAGTCTAAATCGAGACTGGTATCAGGTGGTTGAAGTCCCTATAATCGGGCAGTTTATCTATTTTCATCACCAAACCATCACCGGGTGCAAAAATAATGTCTGAGAATAATCAATGCGTCATCGTAGGTATTGCTGGCGCTTCAGCTTCTGGAAAAAGCCTGATTGCGAGCACGATTTATAACGAACTTCGTGCCAAAGTAGGCGACCACCAAATTGGTGTGATTACGGAAGATTGCTATTACAACGACCAAAGCCATCTCAGTATGGAAGAGCGCGTTAAGACAAACTACGACCACCCGAATGCACTTGACCATGATCTACTTTGCCAACATTTAGAACAATTAACCCGTGGCGAAGCGGTTGAAGTGCCAGAGTACAGCTACACTGAGCATACTCGCACCGCGAATACAACGCTATTAACACCCAAGAAAGTGATTATTTTAGAAGGTATTTTACTGCTGACAGACCCACGTTTACGTGACTTAATGCATGCGACCGTATTTATGGACACTCCGCTTGATATCTGTTTATTACGCCGAGTGAAGCGTGATGTAGAAGAGCGTGGCCGCACCATGGATTCGGTATTGAAGCAATACCAAAAAACGGTTCGCCCTATGTTTATGCAGTTTATCGAACCGTCAAAACAGTACGCAGACATTATCGTTCCTCGTGGCGGTAAAAACCGTATCGCCATTGATGTATTAAAAGCCCACATCGCGAAATTGTTGAAATCTTAACTTTTGTGGTCTTTATTTTTAAGCAGACAAGTGGCACTTTAGGTGCCACTTTCTTTTTCTAATTAAGCAAGGAAAAAGCTGATGAAAAAACTGTTTCTTTTCATTGCCATTATTATCGGTGCGTTAATCGCTGCCGCGCTCGCACTTGTCCTGTTGGTCAATCCTAACCAATTTAAGCCCTTGATTGTAGAACAAGCCAAACAGAAAACGGGGTTGGACTTAGTCATTGAAGGAGAGATCAGTTGGAGTTTCTTCCCTTCGCTTGGCTTTGAGTTGGGCAAAACTGAACTCAGAAACCCACAAGGTTTCAGCGCTCCAAACCTGTTTAAAGTCGATCAAGTTGGTATTGAAATTTCGGTGATGCCATTGCTGGATGAGCAACTGGAAATTGGCAACATCCGCCTAAATGGTGCTGAGTTCCATCTTGAAACCCTTAAAGATGGCCGTTCAAACTTAGATAGCTTAACTCAAGCCGCGCCTCAACCAGCCGCCTCTTCCGCCGTAAACGAAACAAAACCAGCACAAGAAGAGACAAGCAGCGTCAATGCGAGCAACCCTGTTCAAGAGTGGACGATTAACTTAGCGGGCGTTAGCGTCGAAAACGCATTACTGGAAATACAAGACCGTAAAGCCGGTACACATACCAAGCTGTATGACGTGGCGGTAAATCTTTCAGAGTTTGCGGTGGACAAATGGACGTCAGCAACTTTTGCCGCCAAAGGTAAAAATAACCAACAAAACTTTGCCGCAGAAGGGCGAGCTGAATTCAAATTAGCCGCTGGTTTCAAGGATTATGCGGTGAAGAACGTTGTGCTTGATGCGAGCTTTAGTGACCCATCAAACCAGATTGATTCTGCGAAGATTGAATTAGCCACGTTCGAGTTTGATAAGAAGAATGCGCTGTCATTCAGCGTGAAAGGAAAGGTAGCGGATTTAAAACTTGATGCGAAGGGGAGTGCGCAACTGACTCTCGATAAAGCCATGAGCTTGGTGAAGATTGATACGCTGGTGCTGGATACCAATCTAGAAGGAACCAGTTTGCCACAAAGCCCAATGCAGATCGGTTTAACTTCGAACATTCGTTTTGATCTCTCTAAAAACCAACTGGATGTCTTACTCAGTAAATTAACCGCAAATGCATTAGAATTTGATGGTGATGTCAAAGTGACGTTGGCTGAGATCCCTAAAATCCGCTTCAATATGCATAGCCCAAATATCGATTTGGATGAATTTTTAGGGCTTGCGAATCCAGCAACGGCAAGCAGTGCCGTGAGTGAAAGTAAGGCATCGTCAGGCTCAACGTCAGCAGCGTCTGCTACGGTGAGCGCTGAAGTGGAACCGGATCTCAGTGCATTAAAAACGTTGGATGTGCAAGGCAAGGTCACCATAGACAAGTTCAAAGCTAATAATGCTCGATTACAGAATGTGCAAACCAATTTTAGCGTCGATCGTGGAATTGTGAATTTAACCTCATTCAGTGCCAACCTTTACCAAGGTACGATTCAGGCGACCGCTCAACTGGATGCAACCAACGTACCTGCCACTTATAGCGCTAAAAAAAGCGTTAAGGGAGTACAGGTACTGCCGCTATTAAAAGATGTACTCAATAATGAGATGCTACAAGGCACGGGTAACATCGATGTGGACGTAAAAGGGCGCAGTTTGACGCCAACGGGCATTCAACAAAACCTTGTCGGAACCGTGAACATCAACTTTGCCGATGGTGCAGTCAATGGTATTAACGTTGCTCACCTTATCCGTAGCAATTACGCCAAAATTAAAGGTAAGAAAGTTGATGACGACCCAGTGAAGAAAACCGATTTTAGCGCCATGACCGCTACGCTGAAATTGAACAAAGGGGAAGTCACCACCAATAACCTCGCCATGCAATCACCACTGTTGCGTATTCGTGGTGAGGGTAAAGCGAATTATCTGCAACAAACGGTTGATTTTTTGGTGAGCACTTCTGTGGTGGGAACGCTAGAGGGGCAAGGTGGCAAAGACATCGATGAGTTGCGAGATGTCACGATTCCTATCAACATCTCAGGGCAATGGAGCGATCCTAAATTCAAATTGGTTTTTGATGATGTGTTAAGACAAAAAGCGGAAAAAGAGATTGACCGTGGCTTGGAAAAGCTCGGCGTTGAGATAAAAGACGAGAAAACCAAGAAAGCGGTTGATGGTTTATTAAAAAGTCTTTTTAAGTAATTTACTGGGTTGATTTCATTATGATTGATCAAGCCTCCTCAATTTAGAGGAGGCTTTTTTATCACCAGTCGATGCCTTTTCGTGCTTTGATGCCCGACTCAAAGGCGTGTTTCACATTTTTGACTTCCGACACCGTATCGGCGATTTCAATCAAGCTGCGGTGTGCTCCTCGGCCCGTGATCACCACCGACTGCATTGCTGGCCGTGTTGCTAAGGCTTCAATCACTTCGTCTAATTCGATATAGCCATAGCTCACCATGTAGGTCAGCTCATCAAACAACACCACATCAATCGACTCATCTTTAAGCATGCGTTTGCACTCTTGCCAAACCCCTTGCGCCGCTGCGGTATCGGCTTCTTTATTTTGTGTTTCCCAAGTAAAGCCCGTCGCCATGACTTGAAATTCGACGCCCAGTTTTTCAAGCAGATTACGTTCACCATTTTCCCAGGTTCCTTTAATGAACTGAGCTACCGAACATTTCAAACCGTGGCCAACAGCGCGCGCAATGGTGCCAAAACCTGAGGTAGATTTCCCTTTGCCATTTCCGGTAATGATCAATAACAACCCTTTCTCTTGCTGGGCCGCGGCAATTCGTGCATCGACTTGCTCTTTTACTTTCTGTTGTCTCGCTTTATGGCGTTCATTTTTAATTTCTTCAGTCGACATGCTCAATCCTGTTCATTAATAGCGTTGCCGCTATCATAGCTCAACTACTCGGTAGCAAAAACCATCGAAATTACAAGGAATAAAAAAGCCAGAGCAGTGCTCTAATGCCGTTCACTTAAGGTGAGCGGCATTGTATTTTCTAGGGTATCGGCTTGGCTTTTTCTTCACGACTCTAGGGAAGGCTCTTTCTCGCCTTGGCTCAAGTATTAAGCTCCCACTCATTGCATA